>JADLBZ010000033.1 GCA_020847415.1 Planctomycetota bacterium | reverse complement strand
GTCTTGAACTCGCCGGGGATGCGCACGGTGGGCTTGGTGGTGCCCGTGTCCAGGGAACCCGCCGAAATGTTGAGGTTCTCGCCCTTGAGCTGCGCGATCAGGGCGTTCACGGGCAGGTCGTAGGCTTCCAGCTTCTCGGGATCAATCAGGATCTCGATCTGGCGCTCAAGGCCGCCTGCGATCTTCACGTCCAGCACGCCGGGCACCTGCTCGATACGGTCCTCCATCTCTTCAGCCACCTTCTGCAGCACCGGGACGTCGGCGCCATAGAGGGTGATGATCAGAATGGGGAACTCGGAGAAGCTCAGCTCGTCAATGGACTCTTCTTCGGTGTCGGCCGGGAACTCGAACTTGGCGACGTCGAACTTCTCTTTCACCTTCTGCAGGGCCTCGTCCACGGCGATATCCGGCGTGAACTCGCAGGTGGTGATGCTCATGCCCTCCACCGAGACGCTGGAAAGGCGCTTCATGCCCTTGAGGTTGCGCAGCTCGCGCTCAAGGGGAACGGTGATTTCCTTTTCCACGTCCTCCGGGCTCGCCTCAGGCAGCGGCACAGCCACGGTAATCAGCGGCACTTTGATATCCGGCGAGGCTTCGCGCGGGGTGGTGATGTAGCTGATCGTGCCCAGCAGGGCGATGCCCAGGCACAGGATGATCACGCCCACCCGGCGCACGACCGAAAAGTTGGTGATGACCACGGCGTCTCTCCGTCCCGGCTGTCTGAGCGTCTACTTCTCACCCTTGTCCGCGGAACGCGTAGGGTCCGGCTGGATGGCCACTTCGTCGCCGTCGGTCAGCAGGGCGGCACCCACCACCACCACGCGCTCGCCGGCCTTTGGCCCGCCTTCAAGCAACTCGACCCACTCGGGCGACATGCGGCCCAGCTTGACGTCTGCAAGCTCCCTGGCGCGGCCATCCTCCTGCACCACGAACAGCGAGATCCGGTCGCCGCGCAGGCGCAACGCCGTGGGCGGCACCACCAGGGCGTCAGCCCTTCGGTAGGTCACGACCTGTGTAGTCCCGAAAATGCCGGCGGGCAGGCCGCGGTCGGCGTTGGCAATCTGCGCCTCGGCCCGGAAGGTGTGGGTGGAGGGGTGGGCCACGTCGTCCAGCAGTGTGACTACCGCCTCGCGCGTCACGGGCTTGCCGGCAGTGTCCTTGATGGAGGCGAACTCAATCGTCAGACGGTCGCCCACGCGCACGGCGTGGCGGTCGGCTTCCGGCACGTGCAGTTCCGCCACAAGGGGGTCCAGCACCACGACCGTGCCCAGCAGCTCGCCCGGCGCCACAAACTCGCCGCTGCGGCGTTCGCGCACGGTCAGCACGCCGGCCACCGGGCTGCACACATAGCAGTCGCGCAGCAGGCCGCGCAGGCGCTCGCAGGCCGCGCGGGTGGCGTCGCGGGCGGTGCGGGCCTGGTCAATCTGGGCCTCGGTGGAATCCGGGTAGCGCTGGGTGCGATGCAGGGCACGCACGGCGGCGTCGTACTGCAACTGGGCCTCGCGGAAACTCTGAACAAGCTGCCGGTCATCCACCCGCGCAAAGGGCTTCACCCCGGCAAGATGCCGCAGGTTGCGCAGCACGATCTCGTCTTCCGTGGGGGCACGCCCGGCGGTCTTCTCCTGTTGCACAAACTCGTCGGCGTCCAGCCAACTTCCTTCCGGCACCACAGAAGCAGGCACCAGGGCGCCTTCTTCCCAGGGCAGGGCCAGCAGGGTGCCGCCCGCCGTGGCGCGCAGTTGCACCTCCTCAAAGGGCTTCAGCAGCACCGGCAGCTTGACCTTCAGCTCCAGCAACTCGGGTTTGGCCAGCTGCGTGACCACGCTACGGCGCGGCTGTGCAGGTGCGGGCGCCTGGGCCTCTCCGCCGCCACAGCCGGCCAGAGCCAGGCCGCCCGCCAGCAGGGCCGGAATCAACGAGATGCGCTTCATGGATGCTCCTTCTGCGGCGCCAGGGCGCCATCCAGCACAAGCGAGGCAATCTCCCGCGCGGTCTGTTCGCGGTCGCCCTTCCACTGCGGGCAATGGGCCACGCGCAGCAGCTCTTGCATCAGCAACGCCCACAACAGGCGCACGACGCGGCCGGCCTGCGGCTCGCTGAGGCCGGTGCCAAGCAAGTAGGCGTGCCACTCGGCCCAGACACGGGCGTGGTACTCGTTGACCAGGCCCAGCAGGCTGGCCATGCCGCTGCGCCCGAAAAGCAGCGAGAAACTGAAGGCCAGTCCGGCGCGCTCGCTCTGGGCCAGGTCCAGCATCTCTGCCGTGGTGCGGGTAATGGCGGCGCGGGCATCGGCGCACTCGGCAAAGGCCGCCCTGCGGATAGCGTCGGCGCGGCCAGCCAGGCCTTCCACGATGGCGCGGGCCAAACCCTCTTTGTTGCCGAAGTGATAGTACAGGGCGGGCTTGGTCAGGCCGGCGGCCGCGACGATTTCGCGCACGCTGACCGCGTCAAAACCGCGCTCGGCGAACAGATCAGCCGCAGCCTGCAAGATGGCAGCGTGGGTGTCGCGCCCCAGATCAACGGCGTTGTTCATGGTGGGCTGTATACCGTCCGGTAGGTATGTCCGCCAGCCGTACACTCAACGCCCAGCACAACCGGCACCTTCCCGCCTCTGGATTTTCCGGCCCAGCCGTTGCATGACGCGGCTTTGCGCGATATGTTTACCGCCCCAATCGCCGCTTCAGGGCAGTTGGCACCGGCGCGGGAAGGGCCCGCGCGGAGCTGCTTGTTCTTGAAACGCGGCTTGCGCTTGCAACAGACGAAGGGACAGACGGTTACGTATGGTCAAGGTCAAGGCCCGCAGCTCCGAGTCGGTGGATCAGCTTCTGCGTCGCTTCAAGAAGGCTTGCGAGAAGGAAGGTCTTACTCGCGCCCTGAAGCGCGTCTCCTTCTACGAGAAGCCCAGCATCACGCGTAACCGCAAGAAGCGCCAGGCGCAGAAGCGCAAGATGCAGGCGACCATGCTTGCCAAGTCTTAGCCGTGGCGGCTGTCCAATTCACCAGCCTCTGCAAGACGTTTCGCGATTTCTTTGGCCGTCGGCGCGTCAAGGCGCTCGACGGCCTTTCCTTGTCCGTTGAGCCCGGCCAGGTATTCGGCCTGCTGGGGCCAAACGGCTCCGGCAAGTCCACCACCTTCAAGATTGCCGTGGGCATGCTGCGGCCCGACAGCGGCCAGGCCGCCATCATGGGCCACGCGCCGGGCACCATGGCGGCGCGACGCGCCACGGGTTTCCTGCCCGAGGAATCCAGCTTGCTGCCCTTCCTTACTGCACGCGAGACACTGCGGCTGCACGGCGCGCTGGCGGGCCTGTCGCGCCGCGACGCCGCGCGCCGGGCCGATGAGCTGCTCGAGCGCGTTGGCCTCACCCATGCCGCCGGCCGCCGCGTAAACGGCTTCTCCAAGGGCATGCAACGCCGCCTGGGCGTGGCTTCTGTGCTGCTGGGCGACCCCCAGGTCTTCATCCTGGACGAGCCTACTTCGGGGCTGGACCCCCTGGGTGCGGTCGAGATGAAGGCCCTGATTGCCGAGCTGCGCGCCAAGGGCAAAGCCGTGCTGATCTCCAGCCACCTGCTGGGCGAACTCGAAAACGTCTGCGACCGCGTGGCCTTCCTTTCAGGCGGCAAGCTGCTCTGTGAGGGCTCCCTGGAAGAGCTGCTGCGCGACAAGACCACCCACGAGCTTCGCGTCTCGCCGCCGGATGCCGCCGCCGTGGCCGAACTTGAGGCCACCGCCCGGCGACTGGGCCTGAACGTCGTCTCCTCGCGGGCACCCATGCGCTCCCTCGAGGCGTTCTACCTTTCCGTGCTGGGCAAAGGGCCCAAACCATGATGCGCCGCGTGCTGGCCCTGGCCGGCGCCATGGTGCGCGAGGCGGTTCGCTCGCGGGCCACGCTGCTGCTGGCGCTGGCGCTTCTGCTGGCGGTGCCGCTTGCCGTGGCGGCCGGCGAAGCGGGCTCGCAGGCCTGGCTGGGCCGGCTGGTCACGGTGGAGGCCCTACGCACGGTGCTGCCGCTGGCGGTCGTCACCGGATCGGCCTTTCTGCTGAGGCCCGGCCTCAAGCGCGGCTGGGTGGTCCTGCCCGCCCGCCGGGGCGAGTGGTACACCGCCACGGCGCTGGCGGCACTGGGCATCGTGACCGCGGCACTGGCGCTGCTGGTCGGCGGGGCGCTTCTTGCCGCGGCCTGGCAGGGCGATTCGGCGCAACTGCGCCAGGCCCGCGGGGCCGCTTCCCTGCATGGCCCGCGTGGAGCCGTGACCGGCGCCGAGCGCGCCTGGGCGGAGCCCCGACCGGGGCAGGAACTGGTGTTTGAGTTTGCCGGCGCTGAGCCGGGCGAAACCCTGACCGGCGAGCTGGAGTTTGAACTGGCCTGGACGCAGGCGGCCCCGCCCTCGCGCGCGACCCCCCTGCGGCTGTTCGTGTCCGGCGACAAAGAACACGAGGCCGAAGTGCGCAGCGAAGCACGGCGCCGGGTCAGCTTCCGCGCGCCCAACCCGGGCGGCAAGGTCCTGCGCCTGCGCGTGATGCCCGCCGACCCCGTGCTGCTCGTGGGTGCCCGCCTCAGCGACCTGCGCGTGACCGCCGGCCATTCCGGGCATGCAGGCAGCCTGCTGTTACTGGGCCTGCTTTCCCTGGGCGCCTGCGCCTGCGGCCTCGCCGTGGTGTTGTTCACGCGCACGCTGGCCACAGCGCCCACTGCGGCTCTGGCGGGCGTGCTGGCCCTGGCGTCGTTGACGTTGCTGCCAGCCACGGGCGGCACGGGCGCCATGGCCCGCGAGCGTCGCGTCTCTGTAGAACAGGCCGGCGCCGAAGAACCCGGAACGCTGGAGCGTGCCCAGCAAGTTCTGGCCGCCCTGCCCGAGTTGGTGCCCGCGGCACCCTGCGACGAGTATCTGCGCGGCTACACGGGCCGCAGTGGCGGCGCTGCCGACGGCGCCTGGCGGCTGTTCGTTGGCCTGGCGCTGCTGCCCTTAGGGTGGCTGACCTTCTCGCGCCGTCAACTCGCGGCATGAGGAGCAGCGGTGCGTGACACGGGCGCTGCTTCCTGCCGCCTGGTCCGCTACTACCTTCGACTCTGGACTCTTGGCTCTCCGCCGGCCTTCTCGTCCCGCGTCGCCGCAAATAGAACCGGAGCCGGTGACCCGGCCCCGGTTGCGAATCTTCAGGTCTACTGCGCGTCGTAGCTGGGCAGGATCTGCACCAGCTCGCCCGTTGCGGGGTCCATGCCGTACAGCACATCCAGCGCGTAGCTGTTCTTGCCTTTGCGACTCACCACCGCCACCATCAGGATGTCCTTGTTGGCGAGGCTGGAGGGCACATACCACTCCAGGGTGGTGCCGGCGCTGACATTCTCGTTGGTCTTGTTCTCGCCGCTGACCAGCTCGAACTGCAGGCGCACACGGGTAGTCGAGCGTCCGTCGGTGTCCTTCATCTTCAGCACCGCGCGCTTGTCGCCCTGCCGGCCGTTGTAGGCGGCGTCCAGCACCTGCTCCTTGTTGGTGGGCACGTCGTCGTCGTTCAGCCAGATCTGGTGGCAGCGCAGCCGCACGTTCTCTTTGTCCCACGCGTCGTCATAGTTCGTGGCGGCCATCATCACGCGCACGTTGGTGGCGTCGGCGCGCGGCTTGGCGGCCTCAATGACGGGCTTGGGCATGCCGCCGCAGCCGGCCAACAGCATGGTGAACAGTGCAATGACCAGCAGCATGGGTTTCATCATGGTTGCTCTCCTGTGCCTCCGAGTTTGCGTTGCCGGCGTTGAACTTTCCAGCGTCACCGGGGCAAACGGCAAGCCAGCCATTTGCGAAGATTCTGTTTCTGGGCGGCGGTCGGCCTGGCGGCAACCTTCAGTTGCAGCTCGCCCGCGGGCTGCGAGCCCACGGTCACCTCGGCCTGCACCAGCCGGTCGCGCCGGAACAGCGTCAGCACAGCCTGCGTGCCGGGCTTGAGTTCTTTCACGCGGTCGTCAAAGGTGCGGGCATCCACGCGGTGGCTGTTCATGGCCAGCAGCTCGTCACGCGGTTGCAACCCGGCGGCCCGGCCCGGCCCATCCACGGCAACAGCCGCAACGGTCAGCGCCCCGTGCTTGGCGGCGGTAGTGATGCCCAGCCAGGGCTCGCTACCCTGCTTGCTGCGCGCCAGCTCCAGCCCGTAGACGTCCAGCAGTTCAGTGTAGTCCATCTCGGCGGTGCCGCGAACGTGGTCGCGCCAGAAGGCGTCCAGCTTGCAGCCGGCCACTTCTTCACACAGGGCCTCAAAGCCGCCCTCCGGAAAGCCGGGCTTGGGGTAGCCGTGGCGCTCGTAGGCCAGCTTCATCACGTCGTCGAGGCTGCGCTTGCCCTCAGTCAGCTTGCGCAGCCGGGCATCCAGCAGCAGCCCTACTTGCGCGCCCCGGCCGTAGTACGAGACGCCGCTGTTCAGCCAGTTCTCGTCGGCCAGGTAGAGCTTGGTCCAGGCCAGCCAACTGGAAAGCTCGACGCTCATTACTTTGCGGCCGGGCCTGCGGTCTTCGCGGTCCATCAGCTCGGCGAAGCTCTTCAACACGGCTTCGGGCTTGCACACCCCGGCACGGGAAACCCAGATGCGCTCGTAGTAGGTGGTCAGGCCTTCCATGACCCACAGGGCGCGGGTGTACTGCTCGCGCGAGTAGTCAAACGGTCCCAGCACAGCCGGGCGGATGCGCTTGACGTTGAAGGCATGAAAGTACTCGTGGCTGACCAGCCGGATGAAGCCCTGGTAGTCGTCTTCCTTGGCGAACTTCCAGCCGTTCCAGCCGCAGACGCAGGCATCCAGGTGTTCCAGGCCGCCGCCCGCATCGGGCGTCAGGTGGTGAATGAACAAGTAGCGCTCGTAGGGCAGGCCGCCGAAATGCCGTCCCTGGGCCTCCACCACCTTGGCGGTGTCTGCCGTGATGCGGTCCATGTCGAAATTGCCATAGCCATAGAAGGCGATTTCGTGGGGTACACCCAGCGCCTTGAAGCGCCGCACCTGGTGCGTGCCCACCTCAAAAGGCGTGTCACCCAGCCAGTCGTAGTCCGGCGCCTGCCAGGTGTTGGCCTTGCCCTTCACGGGCCTCAGGCTGGTGGCCACCGCCCAGCCGCGGTGCGGCACAACGGTGACGCTGTAGGTGCAGGGGGCGGGCCGGCCCTCGCCGCCTTCCAGGAAGGCGAACACGTTCGTGCCCAGGAAGAAGGCATGGGTGTCGTCCAGGTGCGGGGTGCGCACCGAGAACTCGTCGGCGTAGATGGTGTATGACACGCGGGCCTTGCCGCCCTTGGCGCCCTCCAGGCAGTAGCGCTGCTTGTCGAGCAACTCGACGGCAGCGCCGGTGGCCTGGAAGCCGCTGACGTTCTTGCCGAACTCGCGCAGCTTGTAGCTGCCCGGGGTCCAGGCCGGGAAGGACAGCACGCAGCGGTCAGCCACGCCGGCAAGCTCGGCGGTGATTTCAAGGTTGTGGCTGGCGGGGTCCGGCATGCGGACGGTGTAGTGGATGTGCGGTGCCATGGCTCCTCCGTTGCGCGTGGGATGGTAGAGAACCCGCGCCCCCGATGTAAGCCGGGAAG
>JADLBZ010000032.1 GCA_020847415.1 Planctomycetota bacterium | reverse complement strand
GGGCCGGCCGGCGAGCGGCTTCACGCCGCAAGCCGGGCAGTTGCTTTCCGTTGAGGAAGGCGCCAACGGCGACTTTTTCAACGGCCTGCTAGTGTCCGCACCTTACGGACTCAGGCGTTTCTTGCAGGGGCGCAGCATTGCTGCGCCCCTTCGATTTCAGGGACAGGACACAAGCCCGGATTGCTCATCGAGAAAGGCGGGCAACCTGAACGAACCACGTTCGTTGATGGGTCAATGAGAAGCTGACCCGTTCGGTTGCCCGTGGTCCTCCCAACAACTTAAGTCGTGGGCTGCGTCCCGCAGCTGCTATGCCGCCGGAGGCGCCGGATAGCCCGGCCCACTCCCGAGAACCGCCGCGTGCCCACGCCGCCGTTTCAGCAACCAAGCCCAAGAACCGCTCGTGCCGCTGACTGGCGCCTACCGGGCACGCCAATCTCCCGATTGCCACCATCTGGGCACGCCAATCTCCCGATTGGCGCAGTGCACCTTGCAGCCTGCCGGTCAGGAGACCGGCGTTCCCAAACGGCAAACGCCACGACTCGCGCCCGACCCGCCGTAATCGCCGCCGGCTATCGTTTCCGCGCCGGCATTGGGCAGCTACAATGCAACCGGCGGGCGGGGTTGGCGTGTTCGAACCACCCAAGAACAAGCTGCGGCGGGGAATGTTGCGCCACGCAGGAGCGCCGAGGATGTTCGAGCAGGAGACGCCTGCCGCGTGGTGTACAGCGGGTTTTCTGTTGCCGGGAGCAGGAGCATGCCGCACCGGGTCTCGCCGCCGCGCCAAACAGGAGTCCCTATTCGCTCCACTTTGGGAGGCCACGTGAATGCATCGCAAATGCGCATCGTAGCAGTAGTACTGTGTGCTTTGTGCGCACTGTCAGGCTGCAGCTCTACGCCCCAAGGTAATCACGCGGAAGGGCCGGGTGCGCGCGAACCGGACAGCGCCGCTATGCAGACGTGGTCGTTGACCTACGCGGAAGTATTCCTCCTAATGCCCTATATTGACGGTATTGCGATGCAGGACGATCAACCCAGCTGGCTTTCCGTGAAAGGCCGTCGGCGGCCTGTATACGAAGGGGAGCGGATTCCGAACACCAACGTGATCTTCGTTCACGCGTTGAATGGCCGCCGGGCAAGCGCTCGATTAGTTCATTTCAGACGCGCCGCGACATCCGGGAAGTAGCTGCCTAAGAGGTACGGCGTCACTCGCTGTACTGTGTGGATTCGGCGGGGTGCTTCGCGCAGGCCCCGGCAAGCCGTGCGTTGGGCGACCGTTCGCACCTGCCGGGTTGAACAGGATGCAACCACGGTACGGCTTGTCCGCCAAAGCGCCAAATTGCCAAAGCTCTGTTCGTGCTCGCAGGACTACCCGCACAACAGCTTGCAAGAGCTAGCAGGGCGTTGAAAAGGACTTTTCAACGCCCTGCCAGGGCACGTGCGCACGGGGCCCACGGCACGAGCCGCTGGGCCGGGGCGGCCGGCTACTCCTTGATGACCTTGGCGTACTCGGGCACGTCCTTGAAGTTGCGGCTGGTCTTGCTGAACACCTCGCGTACGCCGCGCAGCAGGCCCTGGTCTTCCTGGTAGTTCTGGGTGAACTCAGCGCCACGGTCGTCCTGCACGCGCGAGCGCAGGGCAAAGCGCAGCTCGCGGCGCACGTCGTCGCGGGCCAGGGGCGTGGCCAGCCCGGTGTAGAAGGCCTCAAAGCCCGGCCAGGCCGCCGGGTCCAGTGCGTCAAAGGCCGCCAGGCCCATGAACCGCTGCTTGGCCTCGCCGCGGTAATTCTGGTCCAGGTACTCCTCCAGCTTCTGCGACTTGCGCAGCTTGTCGATCGCGTACACCTGCCAGGGCTCCAGCAGCTCCTGCTCAATGAAAATGTGCGGCGTGACGCCGCCCTGGCCCTCCCAGGCGTCAATGCTGATCCCGCTGGGCAGCAGGTAGCTGAACACCGTTCCCTTCAGCACGCGCTGGCCCTGGGTCTTCTCCACGTTGAAGAAGCTCTGGCCGATACCCTTGCCAAAGGTGGTGCGGCCGATGACCACGGCCCGGTTGTTGTCCTTCAGGGCGCCCGAGAGCATCTCCGAGCCCGAGGCACTTTCGCCGTCCACCAGCACCACCATGGGGATGTCGGTGAAATCGCCGCCCTTGCTGCGGAAGGGCGGCTGGGTGCCCGCCCAGTCGCCGAAGCGGCCGCGGGTGCTGCTGATGATGCGGCCCTTGGGCAGCAGCGCGTCGGCAATATCAATCACCGCCGAGAGTTGGCCGCCGCCGTTGCCGCGCAGGTCAAACACCAGCGTCTCCATACCCTGGCGGCGCAGGCTGGCCAGGCTCTCCTTCACGTCCGTGCCGCTGTTGGCGCCAAAGCGGGTCAGGCGCAGGTAGCCCACCTTGCCCGGCAGCATCTCCTCCAGGGCGGTGTCCACGTGCACCATGCGGCGCTTGATCTCAAAGACCAGTTCCTTTTCCACGCCGCGGCGCTTCACGAACACCACGGCGGTGCTGCCTTCCGGGCCGCGCACATGCTTGACGCCGTCTTCCAGGGCCAGCTTGGTCAGGTCAATGCGCTTGCCGTCGGGGCCCTGCACGCCCACCAGGCGGTCACCGGTGCGGATGCCGGCGGCGTAGGCGGGTCCCTCATAGATGGGCTGCGAGATGTAGATGAACCCGTTTTCGTCCTGCAGCACGTGGGCGCCAATGCCCACGTAGTTGCCCTCCTGGTCCTGGTTCATCTCGTCAATCTCGGCGCGGGTCATGAAGGCGCCGTAGCGATCAACCGCCGTGCTCATGGCGCGGCAGGCGTTGTCCACCAGGTTCTCGTTGGTCAGGGCCTGGGGCTTCTCGGCATACACCAGGAACTCGTCCACATAGTGCTGCTTCACCAGCCGCACCTCGGCGGCCACCAGCCGGTCCAGCGTGTCGTGGGTGCCGGCTTTGTGCTCTTCCACGGCGCGGTCAATGCGCACGACTTCGCGGCTGATGCGGGCCAGGCGGCCCAGCTCGCCGGGCTCGCGGGAAAGGCTGTCCAGGCGGCCTTCCACCACGGCACCCTGGCCCAGTTCCGCCAGCGCCACGGACGAGCGCGCCACCAGCTCGTGGTCCGAGCCCGCGGCAAACTCCTTCAGTTGCTCCAGGGCCAGCGAATCCTGCGTGCAGGCGTACAGCGCTTCAGCCAGCGCGGTGCGCACGGGGGCCGTCCGGTCGCCGGCGTTCTCCCAGGCCTCGCGCAGCTTGCCCAGGACTTCTTCGTCGTCGGGGCCTTCAGCGGCCAGGATGCGCGCCGCGGCCTCCACCACTGCGGCATCGGTGCTTTCCAGCAGCTCCGCCACGGTCTCCAGGGCCACGTCCGGCGAGCCTGCAATCACCAGCAGGTGGGCGCAGACCAGCCGCACATGCTCGCTCTCCGAGTCCAGGCCCTTCTCAAACACCGCGTTCAGCTTGTCGCCGCCCTCGGCCTTGCTGAGGCTGCGCAGGCTGTAGGCGTGGTCCCAGGCGCGCTCGGGGCGCTTCTGCACACGTTCGAGGAGTTTTTCGGCTTTCTCCTGCAGCGAGTTGTCTTCCTGGGCCGCAACGGGCACGGCACCCAGGGCAAGGGCGAACAGCATGGCGGCAACGCGCATGACAGCTCCTTTTCGTGCCGCCCAGCATAGCAACCGGCAGCACCCCTGTTGATACGGCCGGGCCGGCCCCGTGCGGCAGGAGAAGCCGCCTATCAAGCGCCGCTATCCAGCTCAAAATCCACCACCAGCGGCAGGTGGTCACTGGCGCGCTGGGCCAGGCGCGAACGCACCACATGGGCGCGCTCCAGCCGCACGCGGGGGCAGGCAAAGGCCTTGTCCAGCGAGCCCAGCGGCAGCCAGGCCGGGAAGCTGCGAAAGCGCGAGGGCGGCGTGGTCAGGGGCAGCAGCCCCGAGCCCGCAAACGCCCCCTTGGCCAGGGTGTTGCGCCAGTCGTTGCAGTCGCCGGCGATCAGGGTGGGCAGGTCGTCCAGCCCCCGGAACAAGCCGTGCTGCAGCAGGTGGCGCACCTGCCACTGGCGCTCGGCCTCGGCCAGGCCCAGGTGCCAGTTTACAAGGCGCAGCGCCCCGCAGGGTGTTTCCACCACGGCAAGCTGCGCGCCGCGGTTCTTCTTGCTGCCCAGGCGCAGCGACAGGTGATGGTGTTCGCGAACGGGCCAACGGCTCAGCACCAGGTTGCCGTAGCCGCCGTCTTTGACCTTGTGGTTGAACTGGAAAAGCGAGTGCGCGAACCCGAAGTGCTCAGCCAGCAGGCGCGGCTGGTCGTGGAAGCGCGAGCGCGAAACGTTGCGGTCCACCTCCTGCAGGCAGATCAGGTCGGGGTGCTCGTGCTCAATGACGCGCACGACGCGCTCCAGGCGGTAAAGCCGGTCGCTGCCGCCAATGCCTTTGTGGATGTTGTAGCTGACCAGCCGCACGCACCAAGGATGCGGCCCGACCGGCCGGGGCGCAACAGTCGGCCTGATGCGACCTTGCGGTTATCGCAACGGGTGCGCGCCGATCCAGGCGCGCCACCCGCCGGGGAACAACTGCACGTTGCTGTAGCCCAGCGAAAGCGCGATCTCCGCGGCCTGCTCGGGGCGGGTGTCCATGGGCCCCTCGCCCAGGAAGAGCAGCGGCGCCTCTTTGTCCTCGGGCAGGCCGCGGCCTTTGCGCAGGTCTTCCAGCGTGGCGGTGCGGGCGCCGGGGATGTGCCCCTGGATCCAGTCGTTGTAATCGCGCAGGTCAAAAGGGATGGCGCCCTCCCACAGGGAGAGCTCGACTGAGGGCGCGTCCGCCAGGATCTGCACCTGGGCATCCGTGCCGCCGCCGCCAAAGTCCAGCCGCTGCCCCTGGGAGCAGGCAGCCAGAAACAGCAGCAGGCAAGGCAACAGCCGACGCACGTCAGGTCTCCCCGCGCTATCATCACCAGCGCGGGCGGCCGTTATGCCCGTGGAAAGCACCCGGTCAAGATGGCGGTCCTTCTTCCACACGAGCGGCAAGAGCTGCTGGGCGGCCTGCGCGAGCTGCCCCGGCGGCTGCCGGCGGCCCTGCTGGCGGCCCTGCTGCTGTGGCTGGCCTCGGACACTGCGGGCTTCTGGCCCCTGGCCTGG
>JADLBZ010000031.1 GCA_020847415.1 Planctomycetota bacterium | reverse complement strand
TCCGCTGCTATGGTTCTGCCATGGCCGATAAGCGCTTGGCTGTTGCACTTGCCCTGCCCCTGGCTTTGGGACTCGTCCTGGCCGGCTGTGGCGGCATCAGCATCACCGAGGAATGGGTGCCGGAACAGGAAGTGCGAGAAGAGCCGGCAGCCCCGCCGCGCTACACTGCGGCCATGGAAGGCGACCGGCTGGTCATCACCGCCACGCAGGACATCGCCGTGATTGAGCGGCCCGTCGAGCGCCTGACCAAGCACTTTGAGCAGACCGAGGTGGCCTTCACGTGGGACGAGGCCGGCCTGGTGTTCTTCTCGGTGCTGGGGGCGATCATCTCGGGCGGGCTGTACGCCTTGGGATACTACCTGTGGGACTCCACCGATTGACCAACCGGGGCGCCGCGAGGCGCCCCGGTGACTTCCTTCTTGTTGCCTACTCGGTGCGACCGCACCCGCCCGTGCCTCACATCTTCGGGGCGCTATCGCCGGCCTTGCTATCCGGCGCCTTGCAGGCGCCCTTGTAGTCGGTCTGGTAGAAGCCCGAGCCCTTGAAGATGACGCCCGCGCCCGCGCCAATCAGGCGCTTCACCCTCTTCTTGCCGCAGGAGGGGCAGGTTCTCAGCGGCTTGGCCGAGATGCTCTGGAGCTCTTCAAATGTGTGGCCGCAATCCGGGCACTGGTAGTCATAGGTGGGCATGGCCTGTTCCTTGCACAGCTACTGCTTGCGGTTAACGGCGACTTTGGCTGCGCGCAGCACGCGGTCGTGAAGGCGCCATCCCCGTTCTAACTCCTGGGCGACGGCGTTTTCATCCAGTGCGCTATTGTTCACCATCATCAGCGCCTCGTGAAGGGCCGGGTCAAAGGGCTTGCCCATGCACTCAATGGGCTTGATGCTCATGCGGGCCAGGGCGTCCACGAACATCTTCTGGGTCAACTCAACGCCTGCCTGCAACGAGGCGAAATCCTTGGCCGCCGCGGCAGCCGTGACCGCGCGCTGCAGGTTGTCCAGCACCGGCAGCAGCTCGCGGGCCAGGGGCGTGGCGGCGTACTTCTGGTTCTCCTCGTGTTCGCGGCGCACGCGCTTGAGGGTGTTGTCGGCGTCGGCCTGGCTGCGACGAGCCACGTTGAGCCAGTGGTCGGCCTTGGTGGCTTCTTCAGCCAGGGCCAGCAGCTGGTCATCGTCCAGGGCGCGCAGGTCGTTGGCCTTCTGGCGGCGCGTGGCGTGCTCGTCCAGGATCTCTTCGCCGGCCTGGGCCTTGGCTGCCGTGGCGGCGGCCTTCTTGTCGGCAAGGGCTTCCTTGGCCTGCTTGCCGTCGCGGGCGGGCTCGCCGGTGGGGTTCAGCTGGTCGCGTTCCGTTGCCATGGGATCTGCCTACTTGCTGAGGAACTTCTTCACTTTGTCCAGGAACGAGCGGCGCTCGGGCGAGATGTTCTGCTCGTCGGTCTCGGCAAACTCGCGCAGCAGCCGCTCCTGGTCCTTGGTGAGCTTGGTCGGCACATCAATGCGGATCTCCACGAGCTGGTCGCCGCGGCCGGGGCCGTCCAGGCGCGGGAAGCCCTCGTTGCGCATGCGCAGCACCTGGCCGGACTGCGTGCCGCGGGGAATCTTGAGCTCGGCCCGACCGCGCAGGGTGGGCACCTCAATGGTGGCGCCCAGGGCCGCCTGGGCAAAGCCGATGGGCATCTCGAGGTACACATCGGCGCCGGCCCGCTTGAACAACGGGTGCGGGCGCACGGTGATTTCGCACAGCAGGTCGCCGGCGGGGGCGCCGCTTTCGCCGGCCTCGCCCTCGCCGCCCACGCGCAGGGTCATGCCGTCTTCGATGCCGGCAGGGATCTTGATGGTGATCTCGCGCTCGCGGGCGACGCGGCCCGAACCGCCGCACTTGGGGCAGGGATCGGTAATCACTTCGCCGCGGCCGCCACAGCGCCCGCAGGTGCTGCGCATGCTGAAGAACCCGGCCGAGGTCATGACCACGCCCGCACCGTTGCACGAGGGGCAGGTGCGCGGGCTGGAGCCTTTCTGGGCGCCGCTGCCGCTGCAGGCATCGCAGGATTCATTGCGGCGCAGGCTGATGGTCTTCTCGGTGGCCTCGACCACCTCGGCAAAATCCAGCGAGATGCCGCAGCGCAGGCTGGCGCCGCGACGCCCGCCACGACCGCCGCCCCGGCGCCCGCCGCCGAAGAAGTCGCCGAACACGCTGCCGCCGAAGATGTCCGAGAACGCCGAGAAAATGTCCTCGACGTTGTTAAAGCCCGCGCCGCCGGGGAACCCCCCGGGGCCCGAGTGGCCGAATTGGTCGTACTGCCGGCGCTTCTCGTCGTCCGAGAGCACGCCGTAGGCCTCCGCCGCTTCCTTGAACTTGGCCTCGGCCTCTTTGTCGCCGGGGTTACGGTCGGGGTGGTACTTCAGGGCGAGCTTGTGGTACGACTTCTTCAGCTCGTCGGCTGTCGCGTTCTTGGCAACGCCCAGAATCTCGTAGTAGTCGCGCTTGGCCATGAGGGCTTTCCACCCGCCGCCCCCCGACGACGGCTGTTACTTCCTGCGCCGCAGCACGCCGGCTTTGGCGTCCCACAGCTCCCAGCCCTGCGACGCCAGTTCGTTCAGGCGCTTCAGGCTGTTGTGATGGTTCTCGAAGTTCGTCTGGCCCTGCTCGAACACGAACACATGGCTGCGCAGGTACTCTTTCTCGTCTTCTGCGCCGGCCCAGCGGGAGAGGTCAATGTCGTAGCTCTCCACGCGGGGCACACCCACAAAATAGGCGTACTCGTAGGCATCCTGCGGGGCCGCCGCGGCGGGGCGGGCAGTCAGCAGCGTGCCCACCGCAACCGCAACCACCAGCGCCAGCGCAGCCGACCACACGGCAAGACGGTTTTTCATGGCATCCTCCAGAGTCCAAACGTGTGCCCTTGGACGCCAATTCCGGCAGTGCGGTTCCGGCAAACCGGGCGGGGGGTGCCGGCGCACCCCCCAGCGCGGGCAGGCTAGGCAATGGCGCCGGCGATCTTCTTTTCCTTCTTCTTGAGGTCCGTCACCAGGCAGTTGGTCGTCAGCATCAGGCCGGCAATGCTGGCGGCGTTCTGGATGGCACAGCGGGCCACCTTGGCGGCGTCAATCACCCCGCCCTTGGCCAGGTCGGCGTACTCGCCGCGCAGGGCATCAAAGCCCCAGGACGCGTTCTTGTTGCCCTTGATCACCTCGACCACCTCGGCGCCGTCGCTGCCGGCGTTGTCGGCAAGCTGGCGCGTGGGGGCCTCCAGGGCGTCGGCCAGGATGCGCGCGCCCACCGCTTCATCACCCTTGAACTTGGCGGCGCGAATGGCTTCCGCCGCGCGCAGGTAGGTAACACCGCCGCCCACGACAAAGCCCTCCTGCTTGGCGGCCTTGGTGGCGTTCAGCGCGTCTTCCACGCGGAACTTGCGCTCCTTCATCTCGGTCTCGGTGTGGCCACCGACCCGGATCTGCGCCACGCCGCCGGTCAGCTTGGCCAGGCGCTCTTGCAGTTTTTCCTTGTCGTAGGTCGAGGTGGTGTTCTCGATCTGGCGGCGCAGGGTGTCCACGCGGGCCTGCACATCCTTCTTCTTGCCGCCGCCCTCGATGACGGTGGTGTTGTCTTTGTCCACGGTGATGCGCTTGGCGGTGCCCAGGTGCCCGACGTCAATGGTCTCCAGGCTGATGCCCAGATCCTCGGTGATGGCAGTGCCGCCGGTGAGGACGGCGATGTCCTCCAGCATGGCCTTGCGACGGTCGCCGAAGCCGGGGGCCTTCACCGCCACCACAGCCAGCCCGCCGCGCAGGCGGTTCAGCACCAGCATGGCCAGCACTTCGGCCTCGATGTCCTCGGCGATAATCAGCAGCGGAGCGCCCGTGGAGGCGACCTTCTCAAGCACCGGCACCAGCTCGCGCACGCTGCTGATCTTCTTCTCGCAGATGAGCAGCTTGGCGTTCTCGTACTCGACGTTCAGGTTCGTGGTGTTGGTGATGAAATAGGGGCTCAGGTAGCCCTTGTCGAACTGCATGCCGTCCACGTACGTCAACTCGGTCTCGAGACCCTTGCCTTCCTCAATGGTGACCACGCCCTCGTCGCCGACCTTGTCAATGGCTTCCGCCATCAGCTTGCCGATCTCCTCGTCCTGGTTGGCGCTGATGGTGGCCACCGCGCGCAGCTCGTCCACGCTCTTGATCTTGCGGGCGTTGTCCTTCACGTACTGCACAGCCACTTCGGCGGCCTTGTCAATGCCGCGCTTAATGTCCTGCGGCGTGTGGCCGTGGCCGGCCATCTTCAGGCCTTCCTGGATGATGCCGTTGGCGATGACGGTGGCGGTTGTGGTGCCGTCGCCGGCCTCGTCGTTGGTCTTGCTGGCGACTTCAATGGCCAGCTTGGCGCCCATGTTCTCGAAGGGGTCTTCCAGCTCGACGTCCTTGGCCACGGTGACGCCGTCGTTGACCACCAGCGGCGCGCCAAAGGACTTCTGCAGCAGCACGTTGCGCCCGGCAGGGCCCATGGTGGCGCTTACCGCGCGCGCCAGCTTCTGCACGCCATCGGCCAGCTTGCGACGGGCCTCGAAGTCATAAAGGATCTGCTTGCTCATGTCTTGCATCTCCGGGTATTGGAAATCGGTGCGCGTTGAAAACGTAGTAACGGAGCAACAGAGAACTGCCTGTTCCGACCTCCCGTTTCAGGCCAAATCTCTCGTTCGTCCTTTGAAGTCGTCTACAGGGTCACTGCCGGGTTGATGAGCCTCTTGATGCCGTCCTTCAGCAGAATGACGTTGAAGTTGAGCAGCAACCCCACCGCTTTCCCTGTCAGTCTCAAGTACGTAATCACCTGGGCCGAGTGAATTGGCAGAAGGCTCTCGACTGCCTTCAACTCAACAACAACTTCCTCTTCGACCAGCAGGTCCAGCCTGTAACCACAATCCAGACGCACTTCTTTGTACAGCACAGGTACCGCGACCTCGCTTCGGCAACGCATGCCCCGGACAGACAGCTCATGCAGCAGGCAGGACAGATAGGCCGATTCCAGCAAACCCGGACCTAGCGCCTTGTGCACTTCGATTGCAGCGCCCAGGATCTGGTCTGTCAGCGCTTCAATCCTCTGTTTCTCCGTTACTCCGTTTTCCAAAGCCGTTCCTCGTGACCAGCCGCGGTCCTACTCAAGCACAGCCAGGACTTCGGCCTCGCGCAGGATCTTGTGCTCGACGCCGTCAATCTTGATGTCCGAGCCCGAGTAGCGCCCGAACAGCACCACGTCGCCCTTCTTCAGGCTGGGCTCCTGGCGCTTGCCGTTCTTGAGCGTGCGGCCGGGGCCAAGGGCCACCACGGTGCCGCGCAAGGGCTTCTCCTTGGCCGAGTCCGGCAGCACGATGCCGCCCGCGGTCTTCTCTTCCGCCTCGGCGGGCTTGATCAGCACGTTGTCATCCAGGGGACGCAGTTTGGTTGCCATGGTTTCAGCGCTCCGTGTCGTTTTCTCCGTGGCTTGCGGCACTTCCCGGCAGCTTCCTTGGGCAGCAGACCGGCAAGGCCGCCGCCGGCTCTAGTCGTCGTATCCCTCGCCGCCCGCTTCGGCGGGCGAATCGTCTTCGGCCTTGGTGATGATCACGTCGGTGGTCAGCATCAGGCCCGCGACGCTCGCGGCGTTCTGCAGGGCGGTGCGGGTAACCTTGAGGGGATCCACCACGCCCATCTCGTACATGTCGCCGTAGGTGTCCGTCAGCGCGTTATAGCCCCAGGACTTGCCCTTGCCGTCCAGCACCGCGCGGGCCACCAGGGCGCCATGCTTGCCGGCGTTCTCGGCAATCTGCTTCAGGGGCCGCTGCAGGGCGTGGCGCACAATTTCAATGCCCGCCTGCTCGTCCTGGTCGTTGCTCTTGAACTTCTCCAGCGCCGCCGCCGCGCGCAGCAGGGCCACGCCGCCGCCGGGCAGAATGCCCTCTTCCATGGCGGCACGGGTGCTGTGCAGGGCGTCCTCAATGCGGGCCTTCAGCTCCTTCATCTCGGGCTCGGTGGCTGCGCCGACCTTGATGACGGCAATGCCGCCCGTCAGCTTGGCCAGGCGCTCCTGCAGCTTCTCGCGGTCGTAATCGCTGGTGGTGCTGCCCACTTCCTTGCGAATCTGCTCGCAGCGGGCCTTGATGGCGGCCGACTTGCCGGCGCCCTCAATCACCGTGGTGTACTCGGCGTCCACCACAATGCGCTTGGCAGTGCCCAGGTCGGCAATGGTCACGTCTTCGAGCTTGTCGCCCAGGTCCTTCATGATGGCCTTGCCGCCCGTCAGGATGGCCAGGTCTTCCAGCATGGCCTTGCGGCGGTCGCCGTAGCCGGGGGCCTTCACCGCGCACACGTTCAGCACGCCGCGCAGCTTGTTCACGACCAGCGTCGAAAGCGCCTCGCCTTCCACGCTTTCGGCAATGATCAGCAGAGGGCGGTTGGCCTGGCTGACCTTCTCCAGCAGCGGCACCAGCGGCTGGGCCGAGGACAGCTTGTCCTCGTAGATCAGCACCAGGGGCTTGTCGTACTCGCAGGTGACCTCCGCCTGGTTGTTCACAAAGTGCTGCGAAATGTAGCCGCGGTCGAACTGCATGCCTTCCACGACGTCCACCAGGGTTTCCGAGGTCTTGCTCTCGTCCACGGTGATGACGCCGTCCTTGCCCACCTTCTCCTGGGCGTCGGCAATCAGCTTGCCCACGGTCTGGTCGTTGTTGGCGGCAATGGTCGCCACGTAGGCGACTTCCTTCTTGCCTTCCACGGGACGCGCCAGCTTGGTGATCTCGTCAATGGCCCTAGCCACGGCCTTCTTGATGCCGCGCTGGATGCCCATGCCGTCAGCGCCGCTGACCACATGGCGCAGGCCGTTCGAGAAAATCGCGTGGGCCAAGAGGGTGGCAGTGGTGGTGCCGTCGCCCGCCTTGTCCGAGGTCTTGCTCGCCACTTCTTTCACCATCTTGGCGGCGCAATCCTCATACGGGTCGGTCAGCTCAATCTCCTCGGCAACCGAGACGCCGTCCTTGGTGATGTTGGGAGCGCCCCAGCCCTTGTCCAGCACAGCCGTCTGGCCCTTGGGGCCCAAGGTGCTGACCACAGCGCGGGCGAGTTTCTCTACACCCTTGGCCAGTTTCTCGCGGGCCTCAGCGTCAAACACGAGTTGCTTGGCAGCCATGTCGCGAACCTCTCGTTCGAAGGAAAGAGTCGCCGCGCCAAGTGCAAGGGTAGTGCCAAGGCCGCAAAGCACCCGGGCACGCAAACGTAAGCTATTGATTTGCAGCGTTTTATGCGCATGCCGTAGGCGCTGCCTTGCCCCTGCTGCCGCCAATCTGACAGCAGCCGAGTTTCCGCCACACCCCTCCTGCCCGATTGGCAGACCTGATGCATTTCGGCTTTGCGTAACATACTGTGGCTGTGTCTCTTGCCGGGGATTCGCGCATGATCCGATCTGTTGTCGTGGTTGCAGCCGTGTTGCTTGCTCTGCCCTTGGTGGCGGACACCCGCATCACCAGCGTGTTCAAGCCGCCGGTCACCGGCAAGATCCGCCTGCTGGACCAGCAGGGCCGCCTGGAAGTGGTGGTGCCCGGCAGCGAGGTGCCCGAGCGCGTTCCCCTGGACGAAATCGAGGACATCGTCTGCCTGGCCAAGGACGGCGAGCCCGTGAAGGGCGATGAGCCCAACCCCACAGAATCGCCCGTGCGCGTCTGCCTGGTGAACGGCGACGTGCTCTACGGCACGCCGGACAACGGCCCCGCCGACGACGACGAGAGCTTCATCCTGCGCAGCCCGCGCTTCGGCGAGATCCTGATCAGCATCGAGATGATCCAGCGCATCGAGTGCGTGGCTGCCTGCAAGCCCAACGAGCTGCCGCCTTTGGACGCCAAGGCTGAGCACGATGTGGTGTATTTCGCCGCCGACGGCAACAAACCCGCCCAGGTGGACCCGAAGTCCGAACTGGTGCGCGTGGTCAAGGACGGCGTCTTCCTCTACAACGAGATCCTGGACGGCGACAACCTCGAGGGCAACCGCTACGCCTGGAACCGGCTGCGCGGCGTGGTGTGCTTTCGCGGCCCCCACGATGCCTATGACAAGCTGCTGGGCATTGCCGTGCTGCGCGACGGCACCGTGCTGCGCGGTGCCATTCGTAGCTGGGCCGACGGCAAGGTGGAGCTGGACCACAAGGTGCTGGGCAAGAACCTGGTGCTGGAAGAGTCCAAGCTGATGTCCCTGACCATGAAGAACGGTCGCTACCAGTACCTGAGCGACCTGGAGTACGCCAACGAGCCCCAGGAGCGGCCTTATTACCTGCCCGGCGACTTCAAATATGCCGAGTACCTGTTCAAGGCACGGCGCGACCAGGCCCAGGGCGGCGGTCCCCTTTCCATCCGGGGCAAGACCTACGCCAAGGGCCTGGGCGTGCATGCCATCAGCCGCCTGAACTTCGACTTGAACCGCGGCTACAAGCGCTTCCTGGCCGAAGTGGGCGTGGACGACAGCGCGGGCGACCTGGCCAGCGTGGAGTTCAAGGTCTACGGCGACGGCAAGCTGCTGTGGGAATCCGGCGTGCTGCGGCGCAGCAGCGGCGCCAAGGCCGTGGACCTGGAGGTACTCAACGTGTCCGAGCTGGTGCTGGAAGTGACCGCCGCGGACAACGCCGACATCCAGGACCGCGCCAACTGGGCCAACGCCAAGGTCGTGCGCTAGCCCGGTGCCAGGCGCCAGAGGCGCTCGACGTGGGCGCCGGGGTGGCCCATGCGGGCGGCTGCATCACTCAGCAACGCGACATAGTGTCCCGGCCCGCCCGTGATGGCCTGCACCTGCGAGGCGTGGTGCTCGAACACCTGCTGCACGCGCGACGACAGCGAGGCATCAAACGCCAGCGTCTCCGCGGCAGCACGAAAGCACGGAGCCGGGGCCTCGCGGTTCAGACGGCGATAGCCCTGCTCAATCTGGTGCCGCGCCTGCGGCGTGGCTGCAAGGGCCTGCGCCATGGGTGCCTCCAGCAACGCGGGCAGAAACTCGGTTTCCAGGGCGGCGTCACGGAGCGCGGGGCCGGCCCCCAGCACCGCCAGCCGCAGCTCCACGGCGCGCGCCACCAGCGCGTAGGGCCGGTCCTCGTAGCAGGCTGCGCCGGGCACGGCTGCGTGGGCGATGCGGTGGTCCACATGCTCGCCCACGCCCAGGGGCGCAAAGACGTGGGCAGCACCGGTGCGCTGCAACACCTCGGCGGCGGCGGCCCGGGCCTGGGCCAGCATGGCCTGGTCACTGGGGTCGCGGGCGAACAGGATGCCCTCAAAGGTGCGGTACTGTGCGCTTCGAAAGGGCGCGTCCGGCAGGCCCAGGTGCAGGGTGTCAGCGCCCATGGCCTCGTTGGCGGCCAGGTCCTCGGCCTGCCTGGTGGGGTAATCGGCGCAACGGAAGGGTCCCGCGTCGGCATCACCGGGGTGCGAGAAGAACGTAGCCACCAGCACGCGTCGGCCGGCCTGCCGGTGCGCCAGCACCTGGGCCGCGCAGGAGAGCGCCACGTCGTCCAGGTGGGGCGAGAAGTAGACACACTCGTACCGCCCCAGCGCGGCAAGGTCGGGCACCTTCATGGCGACTCCAGCCGGGCCGCCCCCGGCCCAAAGCCGAGCGTCAGCAGCAGCGTCGTACCCGGCCCCGCCATGCCCAGGTTGCGTGCCGCCAGTGCCGCCAGCTCGGCGTCGTTACAGGCCAGCAGGGGTGCCATGGCGCCGGCGCCCTCCACCATGGCGCGGACCAGCCCGCGCCGTCCGGCCAAGCCCGCATAGGTGCAGGCTCCGGGCACCAATTCGTCGTCCAGCTCCACTGGCAGCCCCAGCAGGATGCGCCGTGGCGTGCCCAGGCTCAGCGCCTGCTTCAGGCACCGGGTGAAGAACGCTTCAGCCGCTGCGCCGGCAGATTCGCGCTCAGCCGCAGTCATGGTCGCCTGCCGCTCCACGACAACGACCGGGCAAGCGGCATCGCGCGGCAGGGTCACTCGCAGCGAACCCAGCCCGGCCTTCGCGGCGGTCTGGCCGATGTCCAGCACCAGTTCGTCCGGTGCCCCTGCTGCCAACGCACCATGGGCCCCGCCGGGCAGCACTGCAACCCGGGCCAGCGCCCCCAGCATGGACGACGCGGCCTCGGCAAACCCGGGCAGCCCCGTGAGGCCTCCCGCAAGCAACAGCCTTGATGGGGCAACGCCCGCGCGCCCGCACAGGCCCGGCCAGGCGGCGCGGATCGCCTCCAGGAAACCCGCCACGATGTTGGAGACTCGCCGCCCCGTGGCTGCCAGCGTCTCCAGCCGTGCCGAGCCCACCCGTTGCCACAGGCGCTCGTTGCCCACAGGCAGGTCCCACACCTCAAGGGGCGTGACGCCGGGCAAGCGCAGGCGAGCAGGGGGCGTCACGGCAGCAGGCCCTCCAGCGCCTCTGCCGCGCGCCGGGCGCCGTCGGCCCGGCGATAGGCGGCGTGGATGGGTGCCAGGGCACGGCGCACAGTGCTGTCTGGTTGCAGCAGGCCCTGCAGGGCCGCCCGCTGTTGCGGCACCGTCGCCGTATGCAGGTCCAGCACAGTGCCCGCGCCACTTGCGCGCAGGAACTCGGCCTGCAGGAACTGGTCATTGCAGACCGGGCTTTGCAGCAGGGGCACGCCGGCCCACAGGGCTTCCATGATCGAATTGGCACCGCCGTGCGTGATGAACGCCGCCGCCCTCTGCAGCACCTGCAACTGCGGCGTGTAGCGCACAGCCCGCACGTGCGCAGGCAGACTGCGGGCCCAGGGGCTGTCGGCCAACTCGCCCGCCGTGAGCAGCACCTGCACGCCCATGCCGCTCGTGGCTTCCGCAATGCGCCCGAAGATGTCGGGCTGATAGAAAATCTGGCTGCCGAAGCTGGCGTAGACCAGCGGGCGGCTGTCCGCGGGCAGGTCCAGCGCCGGCTCGTCGCCGCGGGGGCCGGTGGGCAGACTGGGGCCGACGAGCTGTACGTTGGGCGGTGTGTCGGCCAACGCACCCACGTACTCGGGGCAGGCAAAGACCACATTCACGCGCGGGGCACGGTAGTCGCAGATGCGGAAGGCGGGCTCCACCCCGAAACGCCGGAACAAGGCGTCGCGGTCGGGCGCCAGGCGCTTCATGTTGCGCGTGTGCGGGCAGTCCACCGATTCCGGCGTGCAGGGGTTCAGCGACGACGAGATCGTCCCCAGGGGCAGCTTTTCCAGGTGTGCAGCCAGCACAGCCGCCCACTGCATGGGGTCCGGCGCCACCACGTCCGGCCTCCAGGCGCGCATGGCGGCCCGCATGGGCTCAACCATCCCCGGCACCGCGTCCAACAAAAGAGTGCGGATCCAGTGATAAAGCCGTTCTTCGTCGCGCACCAGGCCGGCCAGCGCCTCGCCGCCGGTCACAAAGGGCGGCGCGGGCGGCGGCTCAAAGGGCACCACTTCAGCGCCCAGGGCCTGCACCTGCGGTGCCGGGTGCGGCACGCACAGCCAGCCTACGGTGTGGCCGCGGGCCTTCAGGTGCTGCACCACTCCCGCCAGCGGGTTGGTGTGCCCCTTCTCCATCGTGGATACCAGCATCACGCGCGCCATGGGTGCTCCCGTCCCACAACTACCGAGCATAGCTTCAGCAGGCAACGCTCCAGCAGGGCCGGTTGGTCGGCGGTGCCCTGCTGCAGGGCTTGCAGCGCGGCGGCCACGTGGGCGGCGGGGGCAGTGCCCAACACCTGGGCGGGCCAATCGCCCAGCATGGTCGAGAGCTCGGCGGCCACAGCCCCATGATTGCTTGCCCCGCGCAGCACGGGCACCTTCGGGGCGCTGCACACGGACTGCGGCAGGCGTGTTCGCGCCAGGGCGCGCAGGGGCAGCTTGCCGAGCTCGCCGTCGGCCAGCACACCCGCCGGTTGGGCATCGGCCCAGGCCCGCACTGGCGCAGCCAGAAAGGGCAACGTCACGCGCAGGCCGGCGGCTGCGGCTGTGCCGCACTCCACGGGCAGGGTGCTGAAGGGAAGCTCAAGCGACAAAAGCAGGCGCTGGGCCTCGCGCAGGCGCGCGGCCGGGTCAGCGGCTTTCAGCGTGGGTGACGCGTTGGCCTGCCGCCCCAGCCACGAAGCCCCCAGGACGCACTCGGGCAGGCGCCGCGCAATGAACGGCGGCGCATCTCCGGCGGGGGCGAGCAGTTTGGCAGGCTCGCCCAGGAAAACCTCGTCAGCTCCCACACCGGAAAGCACGCACCGGGCGCCCGCCTCGGCACAACGCTGCCAGAACCGGAACTTGGCTGCCACGCGCGTGCTGTAGGTAAGCGTGCCGGCTGCGCGTACTGCCAACGGCAGGGCAGCCACCAGCTCGCCGGAACTCACCCGGATCTCGTGCAGCTTCACGCCGCAGGTGCGGGCAACCTCGCGGGCCCGGGCGGTTTCTTCGTCCGGCTCGTCTACCACCATGGCAAAGGCCTGCACAGCAAGCCCTGCCTCGCAGGCCAGGGCCAACAGCAGGGAGGAATCCAGCCCGCCGGAGAGGCTCACGGCGTCGGCGCCCGAGCTGCGCACCGCCTCCAGCAGGGCGCCGTGCAGGCTGGGCGGCACGGGTACCGCGGGCCACACCGGCGCGGGTACGCGCAGGCAGGCCCCGAACTCGGCGGGGTCGCCCAGCACAGCCTGCACCAGCTCAACAACGGGCACGGCCACAATTCTATAGTCTTGCCGTGGCCTACGAGATCCACAACGGGCGCATCTCCACCTGGTCGCTGGAAGCGCACCTGGTGAACCACTGCAACCTGCGCTGCGTGCACTGCTGCACGCTCTCGCCGCGGCTGGCGCACTCGGTGCTGGAGCCCGCGGTACTCGATCGCGACCTGCGCGCCCTGGCCCCGGTGCTGGCCCCGCAGGTGCTGAAGCTGACCGGCGGCGAGCCGCTGCTGCACCCCGCCATCGTGGCCTGCCTGCACGCGGCGCGGGAATCGGCCCTGGCGCCGGTGGTGCAGGTGACCACGAACGGGTTCCTGGCCCCGCGCATGGAGCCCGCTTTCTGGCGGCTGGTGCAGCGTCTGTCGGTGTCGCTGTACCCTTCGGCGCCGTTGCCGGACGCCACCCTGGGCCTGATCCTGGAACGCTGCGAGCAGAACGGTGTCGAGCTGCGCCTCAAGCCCGCGCCGCGCTTCTCGGTCATGGATGCCGACCCGCCGCACGACGACCCCGCCGTGTTTGAGTCCTGCTGGCTCCGCCACCGCTGCCACATGGCCTGGCGCGGCCGCTTCTTCTTGTGCACGCGGCCGCCCCACCTGGCGGAAACCCTGGGCAACCCGGCCCTGCTGGAAGACGGCATACCCCTGCACGAACCCGAACTGCAGCAACGTCTGCTGGACTGCCTGCAACGGACAGCACCCCTCTCCGGTTGCCGCTGGTGCCTGGGTGCTACGGGCGAAATGCAGCCGCATCGCCAGCACGAAAGGGCTCCGGCTTCAGGCCCTGTCGCGGGATAGCAGCCACGCTGCTGACGCGCAGCAGCGGCTGCGGCCAGCCCATGCGCTGCAGGGCTTCCGTCAGGCGGGCGGTCAGGGCCGGGTCCAGCGCGCCCGCCAGTTCCAGCTCAAAGGCGGCTGGGCCTGTCTGGCTGAGGCGAAAGTCCCCCAGGTCGTAGTACTTGAACAGCCACGCCAGCGCCCAGGCATCCACGCTTCGGCCGTCGGGGGTGCTGAACAGGCAGGCGCGACGCCCGCCAAAGCCCGAGATGCGAAAGCCAGTCCGCCCGCAGGCGCAAGGGCCAAAGGCCACCGAGCCGCTGTCGCCGGTGCGGTAGCGCACAATGGGCAGCACGCTTTCGCGCAGGCGCGTGACCAGCAACTCGCCGTTTAAGCTCTCCACCCAGATCTCGGGCGTCAGCGTGTGCCAGTTCGCGGGCTCGCTGGGACAGCGCCAGGCAACGGCCCCGGTTTCGCTGGTCGAGTAATAGTCCAGCACCGGGCAACCCATGCGGCTGGCTGTTTCGTCGCGCAGCGCTTGCGGCAGGTGCTGGGCGCTGGAAAGCGCCAGCAGCGGGCGCGGCAGCTGCGGCTGGGCAGCC
>JADLBZ010000030.1 GCA_020847415.1 Planctomycetota bacterium | reverse complement strand
CAGCCCTCACTGCCGGCACGCCCGAAGGCGAGCCTGAACAGCACTACGCCGACCTGCTGGAGGCGGTGCGGATTTCTGGCCAGCAATGGGACAAGAACGACGGGACGCACCCGGACCCGGCCAAGTGGAAGCAGTTCATGGCGGACTTGGACGCGGCCTTGGTTGCCCTGAAAGACACGAACACGGGCCCCGCCGGCGAGGCGAAGTTTGCTGCCGTGGGCAAGGCCTGAGATGCCTGCCACGAGGCCGGCGATTGGGACGAGCCCTTTGAGTGGCTCTACCAGGACTTGCTAAGATAGCAGCCGGGAACCCCCGCCCCTTGAAATGCGTCTACACACCAGCAAGGGGAGCCGGCCATGGGCAATCGTGGTTTCTGGTGGGTTGTTGGCCCGCTTTGGGCATGCAGCGTGGCTGGGTTGGCGTGCAGCATTGCCGCCCTTTGGTTTGTGCTGGACCTGCGGGACCGCACAGCCACCCCGGCACCTCAAGTGGCCCAATCACACCCCGACGACGCGACCCGCGAGCGCGCCCGCGCCCTGGATGCGTCGCCGGATGCCGCCGACGTTGGCCCCGGCAGGCGCGACGCCGTGACCGCCACAGAGACTGCCCCCACGGAAGTTTCCCGAGATCGGCGCCCGCAGTTGGACTGAGTTGCCCCGCCGCCTCCGGTGGAGGATGAGCAGCCCGCTGACGTCGAGGTCGAGCCGGAGGAGGTCGAGCCGGAATATGTGGACCCCGGCGAAGAAGAAGTCCTTGAGGAAGAGCCCGCCCCGCCGGCTGAAGAAGTTCGTCCCGTAGTACCGGAATCCACCTTGGGCAGCGTGGTGGTGGCCGAGGGCGAAACCATGGTGCTGCCCGCCGGCGTTGTGGAAGTAACCGGTGACTGGCAGGTGGACGGCAAGCTGCAGGGCGAGAACACCACCGTGGTCTTCACCGGCAACAACCAGACCATTTCGGGCCGCGCCAATCTGCGCGCAGCCATCTTGCGCGGCGGCACCAAGCGGGTGCGTGGCAGCATGTCCACCAGGGGTGTCAACAACGCGCGGCCCGGGCAGGCTGCCTTCGTGGTAGAGGCCGGCACTACCGTGGTGATCGAGAAGGGTGCCTCAGTCAGCGCCAACGGCGAGTATGGCTTTCAGGTGGCGGGCAACCTGGTGCTGGAGGGCGGCAACTTCTCGTGCTCATTCTCGAACGGCAACGGCCGGGACAACAACGACGCCTGGCTGCCGGGCAGCACCCTGGTCATCCACAGCGGCAAGTTCAGCGGCAACGGGGATGCCGACTTCAGCGGCGCCACCATCACCGTGCACGACGGCGAGCTCTCGATCTCCGACGACATCTGGAACAGCGGCGATGCCCTGTACATCTACGGCGGCACGGTCTCGAACGACAGCAGTGGCGGGATGTTCTGGCTGACCGGCCGCGTCGAGCTGCACGGTGGCACCCTGCGTGTCCGCCAGGGCGGCGAACGCGGACTGGGAGTCGTGGCCAACGCGGTGGTGTTTGCCACTAACGGCGAACTGGTCCTGGAATGCTACGATGCCACACGCGAGGACAGCGGCATCCGCCTCTACTCAAGCGCCCAGTTTGCCAAAGTAACGGCCAACGCCAGCACCACAATATTCGGCGGCAGCGACAAGGAATGCAGCCTGACGATCGGCTCGCTCAACATCGCGGCGGGCAAAGTATTTGACGCCCGCGGGCGCAATGTCAGCGCGTGGCTGGACCCTGAGGGCAAGGGCACCTTCAAGCCATAAGCCAGGCGGCCACAAAGATGGTGCCGAAGGCCACGGCGATTACTCCGTTCACGGTGAAAAACGCCAGGTCTACACGGCGCAGGTCGTCGGCGCGCACCAACCGGTGCTGAAAGGCCATGCCCAGCGCCATCAGGGCGGGCGCGGACCATATCCACGACGCAAGAGTCGTGTACTGGGCGACATCCATGCCGTTGCCCAGCGCAGGCGGGTTGCGCAGCACCCACACGAAGGCAGCAAACGCCGCCGCCGAGAGCAGGTGCAGGATCCGCGCCAGCCACAGCGCGCGGCTGCGGCCCAGCCGCGCGGGCATCGAGTGCAGCCCGTGGCTGCGGTCGAACTCGACATCCTGCAGGGCGTAAATCACGTCAAAACCGCCCACCCACAACGCCACCGCAAGGCCCAGTACCCAGGGAGCGGGCTCGGTGAGCGCCTGCCAGCCCAGCCCGTTCCAGATGGCCTCGTCGCCAAAGAGGTACGCGCGCCACCCGGCGGTCTGCCACTCGCCGCCGCGAGTCTCGAACCCCATGCCGACCGGCGCCATGGCTCTTGCCGCCACCCAGGCCCCCACCGGCGCCAGCCCCAGGGTGGCACCCAGCCACAGGTGGCAAAGGGCCGTAAAGCGCTTGGTCAGCGGGTAAAGGGCCATCATCGCCACCGGGATGGGACTGAGCAGCGCCACCACCGGGCTGATGGCATAGCACGCCGCGAAATAGGCCAGCGCAGCCAGCAGGGCCAGTCCCCAGGCCTGCGGCAGCGTGATGCGCCCGGCTGGCAGTTCGCGCCCCTCCGTGCGCGGGTTCAGGGCATCAATGCGACGGTCCATGATCCGGTTCAGGGCCATGGCGAAGGTGCGAGCCCCCACCATGCAGACCAGCACGAGCGCCAGCAGCACCCATGAAAAGGGCACGTGCCGGTCGAAGTCCTGAAGCCGGGGCAGGTCGCCGGGGGCCTGGCTGATGTAGACAAAGGCCGTGGGCACCGCGTGTGCCGCAACCAGACCCGCCACGGCAAAGGGCAGGGCAAACACCGTGTGCGAGAGCTTCACGAAACTCGCCCAGGTGCGCAGCAGCCCGACAGGGGCCGTGGTAGCTGTGTTCGCCGTGCCGCTCATGCGTTTGCCGTCAGCACGTAGGCGGCGTGTCCGCCGCTTGCGCTGGCGCCGTCGTGCAGGATCGTGGCTGGAGCCGCCGCGAGGCCAGGCACCGCAAGCACCTCGCGCCCGGCCAGCATCAGCACGTTGGCGGCAGCCTGTTGGGCGCCCGCAGTCGGATACTCGCCGAACTGGCCGCGATGGCTGACAAAGGCAACGGCGCCCGCCCGCTCGCGCAGCAGGCGTTCGCGCCGGTCGAACAACCGTGCCGTCCGCGCGCTGCCATTGCGCCCATTGGTCACGAGGTCCGGGCCGCCAATGCCGGCCTCCCGCAGGGCCAGCAGCGCAACATCGGCGCCCTTGCTGTTGCAGCGGCCCACGCAGGCGGCGCGCAGGCGGGCCAGCGGCCTTGCGCCCTGCCGTTGCAGCAGCAGCACGGCGGCGCCGTCACCGGGCACCACTGCAGGGCGGCGGGCCTGTACGTCCGGCGTGCAATGGGCGGCCTCCCGGCTGAACAGCAACAGCCGGCTGCCGAACTCGTGCAACATGGGCGTCAGCTCGTCAGCGCCGCCCACCAGCACAACATCCGCCCGGTCCTCGGAAATGGCGCGAGCACCCTGGGCCAGCGCGGCTTCGAAGCTGATGTCCCGCTGGCTGACAGTCAGGTTCACGCCCGTGGCACCCAGGTCCATGGCCACCTGGCTGGCCAGCACGCCGTGCACCGAGTTCATGAATTGCAGCGGGCTGGCAGCGCGCTCGCCGTTGTCCAGGTAGCTGTCCAGGAACTTCTGTGTTGTTTCCAGAGACCCCAAGCTGGTGCCAAACACCACGCCCACGCGCGTCGGGTCCAGCGCCGACAAGTCCAGACCCGCCATGGTCACCGCCTGGCGCGCCGCCACGGCTGCCATGCGGGCCAGCCGGAACATGCGGCGCAGCTTGCGCGGCTCAATCAGCCCGGCGGGCTCGGCGGTTACCGCCAGGCAGGCGGGGGCCTTGACCGTGCTGCCGTCCATGCGGGTAAACTCGCGCATGACACAGGGATTGGTTCCCGCGCGCAGGCCCGCGGCAAAGGCAGCCGGGTCGCCCCCCAAGGCGCTGACCACACCTACGCCGGTGACCGCGATGTCCATGTTCAGGCTGTCCTGGGGGCCGGGTTCATGACACGACGCGAACTGCCGCGCACGCTGGCCGGGCCGAAATTCAGCAGCACTCCCATGGGCAGGCCCGTGACGCGAAGCTGCGCGTGCATGCGGGCGTCGTCCAGGGGCGTGACTTTCTCTTCACAAATCACCCGCACCGTCACGCGGCCATCCACCACCATGTCCAGCCGCAGGCCGTCCTCGATCGTGAGCCCCTTGTAGATGATGGGCACCGGCAGGTCCTGCTGCACAACCAGCTTCAGTTGCTCCAACTCGTGGGCCACACAGCGGGAATAGGCGGCGGCGGGCATGCCAGTGCCCAGCAGGTGTTGCACCTCCATCGCCACGTTCAGCAGAGTCTCAAACAGCCAGCTCAGGCGCTGTTGCAGGCCGGGGTCCATGTTCACTCCGCGCGGCTGAAGACCAGCGCCGCATTGTTGCCGCCGAAACCGAAACTGTTGGAAAGCACATGCCGCAGGCCGGGGGCCTTGCGGTCCTCGCGCAGCACATCCACGCCGGCGCCGGCAAACAGCTCGCGCAGACCCAGATTGAGCGGCAGCACGCCCTGCTGCAGGGCGCGCACGCACACAGCGGCCTCAATGGCGCCCGAGGCCGCCAGGGTGTGGCCGAACCAGCGCTTCACGCTGCTGATGGGCACGGCGTTTTCGCCAAACAGCGTTCGAACAGCCAGCGCCTCGGTGTTGTCGTTGTCCTGGGTGGCGGTGCCGTGGGCGTTGATGTAGCCGATGTCGGCAAGCTTCAAGCCGGCCCGCGAGACAGCCTGCCGCATGGCAGCCAGTGCGCCGTGGCCCTCGGGGTGCGGAGCTGTCAGGTGGTGTGCGTCGCAGGAGTGCCCGTAGCCGCCCAGCCAGGCCAATGGCCTTGCACCGCGCGCGGCGGCGTGGGCGGCCGATTCCAGCACCACCATGCCCGCGCCCTCGCCCACGCTCATGCCGCGGCGAGCGGCATCAAAGGGACGGGGGCCGTCCGGGCTGGTCACTTGCAAGCTGCAAAAGCCATAGAAGGCGATGCGCGAGAGGCTGTCGCCGCCGCCCGCCAGCATGATGTCCGCCTCGCCGCGCCGGATGGCCTCGGCCGCCAGGCCGATGGCGTTGGCGCCCGAACTGCACGCGGTCATGAAGCTCAGGGCCGGGCCGGGCAGGCCCAGCACATCGGCCAAATGGTCGGGTCCGTTGGCGCCCTCATGCTGGAACAGCGCCATCAGCGTCTCACGCCGCCGCGCGCCACCCCGGTACGCGGCATAGGCCTGCTCGCTCTGTAGCGTTCCGCAAACACTCTGGCCCAGGTAACAGCCGGTCCGGCCTTCGGCCAGCGCGGTAGCAGTGAGGCCTGCCTGCGCAACGGCCTCCAGCGCCGCCACCATAGAGAGCTTGTCCGAGCGCGACATGCGCTGCAGCAGCCGGTCACCGCCGCGGGCAGCAAAGGTGCCGGGACGGGCCTCGCGCAGGTCGTTGTCCAGGTTGCCGCGGTACTGGCCCACGGGGAAGTCAGCAGCCAGTTCGCACTGCCACAGGTCCAGGCGACCCAGGCCGTCACGCCCCTGGGCCAGTGCCTGATCCATGGCTGCCACGCCCCGCCCGGTGGCGCCGATCACACCAAGGCCGGTGATGGCGACCTGCTGGCTGGAGGGGTGGGTGGGCATGGCCGGGGGCCGCTACTTCTTTCGGTGATCCTTCACGAAACTCGCCAGCGAGTTCAAGGAAGCAAAGGCCTTCTTGCCCGTCTCGGAGGACTCGATCTTGGCGCCGTAGGTGGTCTCCATCAGCATGACCAGCTCCAGCGCGTCCACGCTATCCAGGCCCAGCCCTTCGCCGAACAAAGGGGCATCGGCCTTCACTGATGCCGGGTCCACGTCTTCCAGGTTCAGGTGCCTGATGATCAGGCCCTTCAGTTCTTCTACCAGCTTGTCCACCAGCTTGTCCCCTGTTTGAAGGCCCCGATCCGGCACGTGTACTGGCCCGCCGGAAGGGCCGATACTATACGCTTGCCCTGCGCGTGTGCAATTCAGTGGAGCCGACCTTGACCAGGATCGCCCTTGTAACCGGAGCTTCCCGCGGCATCGGCCGCGCTATCGCCCTGCGGCTGGCCCGAAACGGCTACCGTGTCTGGGCCAACTACGCCGCCAGCCGCCAGGCCGCCGACGACCTGTGCGCCGAGATTGCCCGCCAGGGCGGCAGCGCCTTGGCCCTGGGCTTTAACGTAGGCGACAGCGCGGCGGTGAAGGCCGCGCTGGATCCGCTGGTGGAGGCCGAAGGTGCTCCGGACGTCGTGGTGCTGAACGCCGGCATCACCAAGGACGGCCTGTTCGCCATGATGTCTGACGACGAGTGGCAGAGCGTGATCAACACCAACCTGGGCGGCTTCTTCAACGTGACGCGCGCCGTGATTCGCCCCATGCTGCGCCGCCGCAGCGGCCGCGTGATTGCCGTTTCCAGCGTCTCAGGCCAGGCGGGCAACCCCGGCCAGGTCAACTACTCGGCCAGCAAGGCGGGCCTGATCGGCGCCTGCAAAGCCCTCGCCAAGGAAGTCGCCAGCCGCAAGATCACGGTCAACGTGGTGGCACCCGGCTTCATTGACACCGACATGGTCAAGGACCTGCCCAAGGCCGACCTCGAGAAACTGATCCCCGCCGGTCGCTTCGGCACTTCAGACGAGGTGGCGGCAGCCGTGAGCTTCCTCGCCGGCGACGAGGCCGCCTACATCACCGGCCAGGTCCTGGGTGTCAACGGCGGCATGTACATGTAGGCGGTCAAACAACGACTGGCGCCGCTCTCCGGGCAGGCTTGCTGCCCCTTGACTCCGGCCACGCGACACTCGACCCTTGGCGCCATGCGTGTCTTCATCACCGGGATGGCGGCTGTCTCCTGCCTGGGGATCACCCTGGCCGAGATCGAGGCGTCGTTGCGCGCGGGCCGCAGCGGCGTGGTGCTTGACGAGAAGCGCCGTGAGCTGGGCTTTCGCTCGCCCCTCACCGGCTGCATCCGCGGCTTTGACCCCAAGACGCGGCTGGACCGCAAGGCCCGCCGCACCATGCACGAAAGCGCCCAGTGGGCGGCCTGGTGCGCCCTGGAGGCTGTGCAGCACGCGCAATTGGACCCCGCCCGCCTGCGAACCCCGCGCGCGGGACTGATCCTGGGCAACGACAGCACCTCGGCAGCCAACGTCGAGATTGCCGACCAGGTGCGCCGCGAAAAGACCACCCAGATGCTGGGCGCCGGCTACATCTTCCAGGCCATGAACAGCACCGCCACCATGAACCTGAACGCCCTGCTGGGCACGCAGGGGGCGGCCTGGACGCTGTCCGCCGCCTGTGCTTCGGGCGCCCACGCCGTGGGCCAGGGCGCCCTGCTGATCCGCGCCGGCATGCAGGACGTGGTCGTCACCGGCGGCATGCAGGAAGTGAACTGGGAGTCCATGGCCAGCTTCGACGCCCTGGGCACCTTCAGCGTGCGGATGGACAACCCCGCCGCCGCCAGCCGCCCCTTTGACCGGCAGCGCGATGGCCTGGTGCCCTCCGGCGGTGCTGCGGCACTGATCCTGGAGAGCGAGGCCCATCTCAAGGCCCGCGGCGGCAAGCCTCTGGCCGAGGTTCTGGGCTACGGCTTCAGCAGCGATGGCGAGCACCTGACCCTGCCCAGCGGGCAAGGCGCGCGCCGGGCCATGGAGGCCGCGCTATCGGACGCGGGCCTGCGCCCCGGACAGGTGGACTACATCAACGCCCATGCCACCAGCACGCCCATCGGCGACGCCAAGGAAGCAGGCGCCATCCGCGAGGTGTTCGGCGGCGACACACCGGTCAGCAGCACCAAGGGCATGACCGGCCACGAATGCTGGATGAGCGGCGCCTCCGAGACGATCTACTCGGCGCTGATGCTGCAACAGGGGTTCATCGCCCCCAACCTGAACTTCGAGGCCCAGGAAGACGCGGCCCCGCGCATCAACATTGCCGCCCGCACCATGGAGCGCCCCCTGCGCCATGTGCTGGTCAACAACTTCGGCTTCGGCGGCACCAACGCGGCCCTGGTGCTGCGTCGCAATTGATTTCAGGGGTGGCTCCATCCATCGCTTGCGGGCTTTTCCGCGACAGCGAGTGACCGAAGCCCGGAGGGCGCGTGTCGCGAGCGCCCGTCGCGGCCTAATGCGGAAGCGGGACGGAACGGACACCCCCCAGTTTCAACGTGGATGCAACACTGGTGCTGGCCCGGGTGTAACCCCCGTCCGTTTGCCCTGCGTCAACGGCTTGCGCCCACGCAGCGCACGCCCTAAACCGTGGCCGGTCGCAGGAGCCTTCCATGGCAAAGAACATCAAACCCCGCGCAGAGGATTACGCGCAGTGGTATCTCGACGTCATCAAGGCCGCGCAGCTCGCCGATTATTCGCCCGTGCGCGGCTGTATGGTCATCCGGCCTGAAGGTTACGCCATTTGGGAGGGCATCCAGCGCGAGCTGGACCGGCGTTTTAAGGACACCGGGCCCACGAACGCGTACTTTCCCCTGTTGATTCCCCAGAGCTTCCTCACCAAGGAAGCTCAACACATTGAAGGATTCGCCATGGAGTGCGCGGTGGTCACGCACTCCAAGCTGGAGCACGGTGCCAAGGGCCTGAAGCCCGGCGGCGAGCTCGAAGAGCCCCTGATCATCCGCCCCACCAGCGAGACGGTCATCGGCCACATGTACGCCCAGTGGGTGCAGAGCTACCGCGACCTGCCCGTGCTGATCAACCAGTGGTGCAACGTGATGCGCTGGGAAATGCGCACCCGCCTCTTTCTCCGTACTGCAGAATTCCTGTGGCAGGAAGGCCACACCGCCCACGAAACCGAGCAGGAGGCCGAGGAAGAAACCCTGCGCATGCTCGAGGTCTACCGCGAGTTCGCCGAGGACGTGCTGGCCATTCCCGTGGTCAAGGGCCGCAAGACCGAGGCCGAGAAATTCCCCGGCGCCAACGTCACCTACTGCATCGAGGGCCTCATGCAGGACGGCAAGGCCCTGCAATGCGGCACCAGCCACAACCTGGGCCAGAACTTCTCCAAGGCCTTCGACATCAAGTTCCTGGGCCGCGACAACAAGCAGCAGCATGCCTGGACGACCAGTTGGGGCGTCAGCACGCGGCTGATCGGCGCCATGATCATGGCGCACAGCGACGACGACGGGCTGGTGCTGCCTCCCCGCGTGGCCCAGAACGTGCTGGCCATTGTGCCTATCTTCAAGACCCCCGAAGAACGCGCCAAGGTGGCGGCCTTCGTGGAGAAGGTCGTACGTTCCCTGTGCGGCGACGCCGAGTTTCAAGCCGGCCAGAAGCGCGCCAAGGCCGACGACGTGGCGGCGTACTTCTTTGACAAGTTCACTCACCAGCGCGTGGTGGTGGACTGGCGCGATGCCCGCCCCGGCGACAAGCAGTTTCACTGGGAACAGCGCGGCGTGCCCTTCCGCTTCGAGGTCGGCCCCAAGGACGTGGACCAGGGCGGCGTGACCGCCAAGCGCCGCTTCGACCGCCAGAAGGGGTTTGTGGAACTGGCCAAGATCAGCCCCAGCTACCTGCGTCTGGAACTGGATGCCGTGCACCGCGACATGTTTGCTGCAGCCACAAAGCGCCGGCAGGAAAACACCCGCGACGCCGCCAGCTACGAGGAGCTGAAGGCGATTGTGACCGACAAGGGCGGTTTCGTGCGCTGCTTCTTCAAGCAGGACAAGAGCATCGAGGCGCGCATCAAGGAAGAAACCAAGGCCACCGTGCGCTGCATTCCCATGGAGACCGCCAACGAGCGCGGCAAGTGCATCCTGACCGGCCAGGAGGGCCAGAAGGTGCTCTTTGCCGTGGCATATTAGCGCGACTGGCTGCGCATTGGATCATGCACGACCTTCGGAACGCTCTCCGCTAATTAGCGCTGTGTTCTCACAATTGCTATCGGTTCAGTGTAGGGTGCACAGAGAATCGCCGCCATCCCACTTGTTGCGTCGTGCATTCGGACTTAGCACGTCCTGTTGTTGCGGCACCTCGCCTGCCCCTGCGCTCAAATGTTGCAGCACCCGGGAGGGAATGACGTGGCCTCGTACCTGCCCCAACAACTCGCTGGGAGGTGGCAACTCCTAAGTGCAATCGGGAGCGGTACGCAGGGCGAGACCTACGTTATCAAGCGTACTACCTCGGGACACGACGATGAAGCGGTTCTGAAAGTCCGCAAGGACTCGGACGGCACATCTGTTGCGCGGTTCACTCGCGAACTGGCAGTACTCCGGCAGATAAGCCACCCGAACGTCATAGGAATTTTGGAGTCCGACGACAGCGGTTCGCCAGAATGGTTTATCATGCCGAGAGGCACACAATTCGAACGTTGGTGGAAAAACAAGAGGGATCAGCTGGGAGATGATCCTGCACGTCTGTTCCGTTGTTCCGCAGACGTCGTGCTTGGCCTCCTTGGTGGCCTCTGCGAGCTGCACAACTCCGGTTACACGCACAGAGACGTCAAGCCAAGCAACGTCGTCGTCATTGATGACCGGCCCGTCTTGATTGACCTCGGAATCGTCCATCATGCAGAACTTGAGGGTCTGACAGACCCCAATGGCGCCGGGAACCGCTTCGTGACCGTTTCTCGCAGCATCCCGCCGAGCCCGAAGCTCGACAATCTCTGCTTGGCCAGCCTCTGGATTAACATGCTG
>JADLBZ010000029.1 GCA_020847415.1 Planctomycetota bacterium | reverse complement strand
TAGAGCTTGGCAGACGGCAACGGCGGCAACTCGCCGTCGTCGGTGAGGCCAGCCAGAAGCTCGGCAATGGTCGGTTGGTTCAGCACAGAGCCCTCACCCAATGTGCTGGACAGAAACAGGGGCTAGCGGGGCGCCTGCGCAAGCCAGCCGCGCGGCTGGTGTTGCGCGAAGAGTTTTTGTGGTGGCAGTTGTGGAGTGGGCCTCTGGCCCGCATGCAGTTGCTGTTCTCTGCGGCTCTGCGAGAGCAAGCAGTTCAGAACGGCGCGCGGCCGAGACGGCCACGCCACGAACGGCAACAGCGATGGCTTCTGCGCGCATTTCGCCAACGCGCGCAAGGCGGGCGCGTTGCATGAGGGGTAAGGCCGCCCGCAGCCCGCATCGCGGGGTGCCTGAATTGATTCCCCCATCCCCCGCTGGAGCCAACCCATGACCCGCCTTGTTGCAGCCCTGCTGGTCGTCACTGTTTCGCTGGCTTTTGCAGCCGCCCAGGAACGCGAGCCCGGAGTGCGCTTTCCGCTGGGGGGCGCGTCCTCCAACCTGCCCTTTGAGGTGTCGCAGGTGGACGGCAAGGCCACCTGGAAGGTGCGGGGCCGCGGTACCGTGCGCATTGAGGACTTGATTGGCGGCCTGGCCAACGCCCACAGCATGCGCATCAGCTACGGCGCGCGCGCCGCAGGGCTGGTCAAGGAAGCCGTGCCCTACGTGGGGCCGGACACCGGCCTGACCGTGGCCTTTGCGGACCTGCCCGATTACGTCAGCGAGCTGCTGGGCGCCGCCGAGCTGACCATCGTGGGCCACAGCACCGGCGTCGTGCGCGTAGTGCGAGTCAGCGAGGCCGCCGGGCTGGCGCGTCATGTGACGGCGGCAGAGCTGGCCGCCTTGCCGCGCTCGGAGTGGGTCTGCGTTGCGCTGCCCATGTTGCACGCGGCCCCGGGTTCGCTGGGACAAATGCTGGATGCCTACCGCCGCGTGGAAGGCATGCAGGTCACGGTGGGCCAGATTGGCGTCGTGGTAACCGCCCAGGCCGAGCATGCCCGCAACGTCGCCAAGCTGGTGGAAGAACTCGACCAGCCCGGGGCATCCAGGGAAGGCGGTGTGGTGCGCGGCTATGACGTACCCGCCGGGCTGCAGGCCGCCCAAGCCGCGAACTCGCTGCTCGCCCTGTTCAACGAGACGCGCTCCAGCGTGCAGGACTCGGCCAGCGGCTGGAAGCTGGAAACGGGCCAGGTGAACCGCATCAGCGTGACGGTGGCGGCCAAGGGCAACCGCATTCTGGTGCGCGCCGGCGTTGCCGACCACGCCGAAGTTGAAGCCGCCCTGAAAGCCATGCAGTAGCACTCAGCCGGCATCTGCAGCAGAATGGCGCCAACGAAAGGAATGCCATGCGCAAGTCCCTGCTCGTTGGCGCCGTCCTGTTGCTGCTGGCCACGCCCGCGTCGCACTTCAGCCAGGCAGCCAAGCCGGACTGGCGCACGCTCAAGGCGGCGCCGTCGTTCCTGACCGCCTACTACAAGCCCGAAAAGCGCTGCTACGAGCTGCCGCCCTTGCGCCTGTTGCAGCACCTGGCGGAGCAGGCCCAGGTGCCGGTGCGCTACGACGCCTCCGACATGGAGACCGCCGAAGCCATGAGTGTGGCTGCGCAGGCGCGGCAGGACCTGGCGCCGGTGTTTGACCTCTGTCAGCAGGCCCTGGCCCCGCGCCTGACCCTGCTGCCTGAGGGCGAGGGCTTTGCCGTCTTCACCATGCTGGAGGCGCCCCAGCGCGCGCCCCTGGCGGCAACCGAGAAGCTGGATGCCCTGTGCGAGTCCGAGTGGGCCACGGTGGTGATGACGCTTGAGGGCCGCGATGGCCGCCTGGTTCAAGACGCCGTGGGCAAGGTGCTTTCCCGCCCCGGCGGGCGGCTGGAGTTGACCTTGGACCAGCAGGCGCTGGTGGTGACCGACGTGGGCCGCGTGCTGCGCAAGGTGCGCGACATGATCCCGCGCCTGGACATGCCGCGCGAGCAGGTGGAGCTGGTGGAGTACCAGCGAGCCTCAAGCACCGACCTTTCCGCGCTGTGCGCGACGTTGACCGAATTCCTGGCGCGCTATGCCGCCCTGGCGCGCCTGCCCGAGAGCCGCATCTACTTGCGCTGGAACCGCGAGGCGGGCGTGCTGGCGGGCATTGTGCCGCGGCCCTGCGCTTCGTTTCTGGATGCCGCCGTGGAAGCCGCCCAGAAGAACGCCGCCGAGCGCGCCGCCGAGGAAACCTCGCGCGAGCAATCGTGGGTCAACTTTGCCGTGGCTGTGCCCGAGGGACTGACCGCTCTGCAACTGGAAGGCCGTCTGCGCGCGCTGTTCGGGCCCGAGGCGGGCATTGGCGAGCTGCGCATGACCAGCGACAAGGACAAGCCGCAGACGCTGTTTGTGCGCTGCCGCACTTGGCTGGAAGCCGACGTGCGCGACGCGATCGGTGTAAAGTAGCGCAAAGCTGCTTCCTGCTGCGGGTTTGAGCGAATTCAATTCCGCAACTACTTGATCGCACGACACTTGTGCGATCTTCTGAAATGTTTGAATCGCGAGCGCCCCAAACGCCGAACAACAAATCGGTGAAGAGCGCACGTTGACTCACGATTCCCGTACACTAAGTTTGCCGAAAACACCTCAGAGCCCAATCGCATCGAGACCCGCTGAAACCCGCTTCACACAAGGATTCCGCTGGACTCCGGCCCGTTCGTGATGCGTTAATATGGCATGTGGGGCGAAAGCCCCCAGGGCGATTCGAGGTGTCAAAATGTCATATCGCCGCTTCATCTTTCTGACACTCCCTGCAGCGTTCATCCTGCTGGCGCCCTTGCATGGGCAGGACGACTCATTTGACGCCGCCTGCGGGGGCCTGAGTTCGCCCTACAGCCATGAACGCGTGGACGCCGTGAACGCACTGGCCACCCTGCCCGGCGACATCGCCGGCCGCTTGCGGGTTGCCTACAAGGCTGCGGCGCCGGGTGCGCGGGCCGGCCTGTTGCAGGCTGCCCGGGTCCGGCGCGACAGCGCGCTGGTGGAGGCCGCGATTCACGGCCTGTCGGATGCCGACGTGCGTATCCAGGGCGCCTCGCGCGAGTACCTGTTGTCACTGGACGATGCCGCCCTGCCCGCCAATCCTGAACTGACCGAGGTTGAGCGCGCCGTATACGCAGAGCTGCTGCAGTTCCGGCTGCGGCGCGACATCTCGGCGGCGCTGCTGGACACGATGTTGAAGCCCGGCAAGTTCTTCGGCCAGTTCGACGCGCTGCGCGCTCGCGCGGGCCGCGTGCTGGACGATGAGCTGTTGCGGCTGTTCACCATGGACCCGGCCTATGCCCTGCCGCTGGATGCCGCGGTGCGAGAGCGACTGGCCCAGGGGACCGACGCCCCGCGGATGTTCAGCCCGGCCTGGCGCCGCCTGCAGGCATCGCCGGGGTACTTCGAGCAGGCGCTGAGGTTCATGTACACGGGTGCGCTGGACCCGGAGGATGCCGCCGCCATGAGCCGGTTTGAGGCTGCACAGGTGGTTTCCGCGTGTGAGGTTGCGGGCGACCTGCGGGCCGCCTGCATGCGCGCCCTGGCCCAAAGCGACGCCGGCCCCGAACTGGCCCCGGTACTGCGCGCCGCCTACGCGGGCCTGCGCGAGCCCGGTCCTGAGCCGCGCCTGCAGCCGGCCCTGAACCTCGATGCCGTGCGGGTGGAGATGGAGCTGGCCCTGGCGCGCTTTGGCGACAGCGAGTTGCTGGATGCCCGCATGGCGACGCTGCGCACCACCATTGAGCGCGTCTCGCAGGTGCAGGGGCAGAACTTCACGCGCCCGGCTGCCCGGCCGGACCTGGTGGCCCAGAACGAGCTGGCGCACTTGCTGCTGCGCGCGGGCGACTGCGAGGCCGCCGAGAAGGAATGGCAGTCCATGCTGAACGCTGCCCTGGAGGCCTCGCGCAATGCCAACGAGGCCCAGCGCAGTTCCCTGTCGTCTTTCTCGGGGGCGGTCTACTATAATCTGGCCTGCGCACAGGCCTTGCAGTTGAAGCTGACCAAGGCCATGGAAAGCCTGGAACGTGCCCATGGGCTCGGGTATCGCGACTTTGCCTGGATCCTGGAGGACGGCGACCTCGAGTCGCTGCGCCAGACGCCCCGTTTCCGCGCGTGGTTTGGCGAGTTTGCTCCGCCTGCCCTGGTGGCTCGCCTGTCTGGCAGCGCTGATGATGGCGCCGCTGCTGGGCGCACAGGACCTCGATAGGGACCTCGTGGCAGCCCTGGAAGACCCGGCTGCCGTGGAGCGCGAACGGGCCAAGGCTGCCTTGGGCGACAAGCTGCCGCAGCACTACCGGCAGGTGCTTGACCACGGCGCCGCACCGGTGCTGCTGGTGGACGCGCTGGCCACGGTGGGCCGCCTGCGCAAGCCGGAAGACATTCCCCGCATTGTGCGCTACGTCGGCAGCCTGGACCCCCAGGTGGCCTCGGCCTCCGTGGAGTCGCTGCGCCGCTTTGGCCACGCCGGCATTGCCGCCGTGCAGGCGCTGGATAACGCGCAGATTGACGAGCCCACGCGCAAGAAGGTGATGGACATTCTGCTGCGCGACCACGTAACGCGCTGCTGCAAGCGCGATGTCGCCCTGAACCCGATGCATCTCGATTATTCGGCCCGCTTTGACGAGCTGCTCTCGGTGCAAGCGCCGCTGCACGACCTGCTGCTCTCGCAGCTGCGCGAAGTGGGCGCCGAGGTGCGCCAGGAGTTCTCGGGCACCGGCCGCAACTGGTACTACGGCATGGAGAACAGCCTGGTTAACTTCGGCGGCCTGGCCGTGGCCCTGCTGGGGCGCGACAAGCCGGACCTGCTGGAGCGCGAGTTTGAAGACCTGACCCGCAACAACGAAGACGAAGACCGCGGCTGGTGGGGATGGGTCGAGTACTCGCCCGTGGCCACCGAGCTGGCCATCTTCTTTGCACGCCGGGGCAAGCCGGTGCTGCTGGACACGCTGATCAGCCGTATCGAGCAGACCACCCGCTGGATGGAGCCCAGCCAGGCCGCAATGATCGGGCTTCAGGTGGCGGCCTTGCAGTTCTGCGCCACGGGCGACACCAGCTCGGCGCTGCCGGCTGTGCTGGCCGCCATCCAGGCCATGGGGGCCAACCCCTCCGGCAGCCTGGCGCACGCCCACTATCTGCGCGCGCGCATCCTGCTGGCCGCGGGCGAACAGGGCGAGGCGCTGCACGCCCTGGAAGACGCCATGGAATGCGGGCCTGTGCCGGTGGCGCTGGCGCTGGTGGATAACGCCTTCTCGGGGCTGGCCGACGAGCGACGCTACCGCAACGTGCTGCGCTGTGTGGAGCTTGGCGCGCGCAGGTTGCCTTCCCAGGACCGCCCCTGGCGCAAGGAAGACCAGGCCGACCTTGCCGCCGCCGCTGACCCAGACCTCGACGAGTAGCCGTTGCCGGAACTTCAGCTCGGGAATCCGTGGTTTCTGCTGGCCGCGCTGCCCGGCGCGGCCTTGGCCCTGTGGGTGCTGCGCCGCACGCGCTCGCCGCTGCCGCGGGTGCGGCGGGTGGCAGGCGGACTGGGCCTGGCCCTGGCAGGCGCGGTGCTGGTGCTGGCGGCTGCCCAGCCGGCCTGGCGGCAGGGCAGCGAGCGCCGCACGGTGTGGGTGCTGCTGGACCGATCGCTTTCGGTGGGTGCCGCCGCCGAGCGCGAGCTGCCCCGCATCCTGCGCGAGCTCTCGACCTCGCTGGCTGAAGACGACTACATCGGGGTGATCGGCTTTCATGACTCGGCCTCGGTTCTGATGGCGCCCACCCCGGCGCGGCTGGTCAACAGCGAGCTTTCCCTGCCGGCCTCGCAGCCCGCCGACGAGACCTGGCTGGCGGCGGCGCTGGAGCTTGCCTCGCAGCGCACCGTGGAAGGCACGGCGCCCTTTGCCCTGCTGGCGGGCGACGGCTACGACAGCGCCATCCGCTACGGCGGCGACCTGCAGCGCGACGCGCGCCAGAGCGGCGTGCGCCTGTTTACCCTGCCCGTGGACTCCGACCCCATGCCCGAGGCCGCCATAGCCGACTGCGCCGCGCGCCTGGTGGGCGAAGACCAGCGCGTGCTGGCCCTGGACCTGGTGGTGTTCTCGACCGTGGACCAGCTCGTGAAGCCTGAGATCAAGCTCAACGGCGAGGCTGTTCCCCTGGACGAGCTGGTGGCGGGTGCGCCGCGCCTGGACACCGAGGGCCGCCTGCGCGTGGGCGTGGGCCGCAACCCCCTGCGCATTACCCTGAGGCCCAAGGCGCAACTGGCCACCTATGTGGTCGAGATCTCCCTGGCCGCCGAGCGCAACACCTACGCGCGCAACGACTCGCTGAAGCTGGCGGTGCGCGGGCCCGGCGAGTCGCGCGTGCTGTTGCTGCACGGCGAACTGGGCCCTGATGCCGCGCTGCAGCGTGCCCTGGACCGCATCGGGCTGAAGGTCACCACGGGCGGGCCCGAGCTGCTGCCCTCTGAGCGCGTCGAGTTGTCGCGCTACCAGGCGGTGATCCTGTCCGACGTGCCCGCCACGGGCTTCACGCCCGCCCAGATGACCATGCTGGACCGCTTCGTCCGCGACGGCGGCGGGCTGGCCATGATCGGCGGCGAGCGCAGCTTTGCGCCCGGCGGGTGGTTCGAGACCGCCGTTGAAGGCGTGCTGCCCGTGACCTGCGACGTCACCGAGAAAGGCCGCCGCCAGCAGGCCGCCATGGTCGTGGCCCTGGACCGCAGCGGCTCCATGCAGGCAGAGGTCGGCGGCTTCACCAAGATGGAACTCGCCAACGAAGGCTGCGTGCGCACCATCAACCTGATCCAGCCGGGCACCCTGTTCGGCATGCTCAGCGTGGACACGGAACCGCACTGGATTGTCCCTCTGCAGGCACTCAAGAACCGTGGCGACGCCATCAACCGCGCCCGCGCCAACGAGAGCGAGGGCGGCGGCATCTACGTGGATGCCGCCATGCGCGAGGCCCTGAACGCCCTGCGCGGGGTCAAGGCCAGCAGCAAGCACGTGGTGCTGTTCTCGGACGGCAACGACACCGAGCGCCAGGAAGGCGTAGTTGAGATGGTCCGCGCCGCCGCGGTGGCCGACAAGATCACGGTCTCTACCATTTGCATGGGCCGCGGCCACGATACGCCCTTCCTGACTGCCCTGGCCCAGGCGGGCGGCGGGCGCGCCTTCCTGGTCGAGGACGCCACGCAGCTGCCTGCCATCTTCTCACGCGAGGCCGCCCTGGCCGGCGGCAGCTTCATCCGCGAAGAGCCCTTCCGGCCCTTTCACGGCGTGCCGGGCAGCCTGACCCAGGACGTGGACTTCGAGGACAAGGGCACGCCGGAGCTGCTGGGCTACGTGGCGGCGACCGCCCGGCCCGAGGCGCACGTGTGGCTGTGGGCCGACGAAGACAAAGAACGCCCCCTGCTGGCCACCTGGAATGTCGAGCTGGGCCGTGCCCTTGCCTTCACTTCGGATGCCCGCGACCGGTGGTCGCGCAACTGGCTGGACTGGTCTCGCTACGACGAGCTGTGGCAGCGCTGGGTGCGCTGGCTGTTGCCTCAGCCGGACCGCGTGACCGGCGTGGAGTCCGAGTGGGGCATCGCTCGCGGCGGCCCGCAGCTTACCCTGGACTTCTTCCAGGCTGACGGCTCGCCCCGCGTGCTGGAAAACCCGGTGGCCGAGATCTCGCTGCCCGACGGCACCAGCCACCAGGCGCCGGTGGTGCCGGTGGGCTCAGGCTCGTACCGCATCCAGTTTGAGCGCACCGGGGCCGGCATCTACGCGGCCCAGGTGCGTGAACGGCCCCAAGGCGGCGAAGAGCGCCTGGCCGCCCGCGAGATGCAGGTGTTCGTGCCCCTGGACGAGCTGCTCAAGCGCGACGCCGACCTGGGGGCTTTGCGCGCCATGGCCCGCGCCACCGGGGGCGAGTTGGTGCCCCGCGCCGCCAAACTGGCGGAAAGCGCGGCGGAGGGCAACTACGAACTGGTCTCGGTCTGGCAGCCGCTGATCTGGGCCGCCGTGGCGGGGCTGTTCCTGGCACTGGGGGCCCGCCGTATGCCCAGCGTGTGGCGTGCCCGCACCGAGGAGCGCCGCGCCAAGAAGGCCGAAGAAACCCGCGTGCTCTCTGCGCGCGCGGCCTTTGAGCGCGTGCGCCAGACCCTGGACGAACGCAACCGCCAGCCCGCCCAGCCGGCGCGCGCGCCGACTGCCATGTGGACGCAAGCGGCACCACCGGCGCCGGTTCCGCCGCCCGGCCCGGCACCTGTGGCGCCCGCACCCCGCCCGGCACCTGCCGAACCGGCCGGGGAAGGCTCTTTGCTTTCCGCCATGCGCAAGGTACGCAAGCAGCTGGACCAACGGGACGAAGGCCGGTCATGAGGCTGCTGATCCTGATCGCGTGCGTTTGCTTGACAGCCGGTTGCACGGTGGGCAGCAGCACCAGCCGCCGCCCGGCCCTGACTCGCCCCGCCGTGGGCCCCGAAGGCACGTTCTGGGATGCCGCCGGCGCGGCCCAGCGCGACAACGCCGAAGCGTTCCTGTTTCTGGTCAGCACCCGCTGGCTGCACGAGCAGGTGCTGCCGCGGCGCGCGCGCTTTGCCGTGACCACCGGTGACGAGTACGCGCGCGAGGACCTGCGCCTGCGCAAAGAGCTGGAGCCCTACGCGGTGGACAAGGTGAAGCTGGCCCGGCGTTACATGGCCCACCTGCGCGAAATGCTGGCAGGCCGCTTCCTTGATGTGGGCAAGCCCGAGTATGAGCTGCTGTACAAGGATGAATTCGGTCGCGCCGTGGGACCCAATCACGCCACGGTGGCTGTGCTGGTTCACCCCAAGGGCCCGGCCGGCAACGCGGCCCCCGCCAGCGTGGAAGTGCACTTCGTGCAGCACGAGGGCCGCTGGCTGCTGGACGGCCTCACGCCGGACCCCAACAAGGGCGCCTTTGCCCGCGAGTAGCGTAGTGTCGCACTCTGATGCAGCCGTAGAGCCTGTTTAAGATGCCTGAGCCTTGCTAATGCGCTGCGCCGGGCAAGCGAGGCAAGGCAGCCGAGCCGGAGCATGGCTGGAAGCCATGTGAGGCGAGGCGGACGCCGGCCCGCGATGCCCGCCGCAAGCAGTAGCTGGCGAACGACTTCTTATACAGGCTCTTATCGAACAACCTGCGGCTGTCTCGGCCACGGATGCTGTTGTGAACCGCATGCTCTCGCCGAGACGCCAAGCCGCAGGGAATCGCAACTAGCAGGGCGTTGAAAGAGTCCTTTTCAACGCCCTGCCCGGCCCGCGCGGCTGCACGGGCCGGTCGGCGAGCGGCTTCACGCCGCGAGCCGGGCAGTTGCTTTCCGTTGAGGAAGGCGCCAACGGCGACTTCTT
>JADLBZ010000028.1 GCA_020847415.1 Planctomycetota bacterium | reverse complement strand
TGCCGCGCCGGACACCCGCGTGGTGGTGGACCTGGCAGACAAGGTGCAGTGGCAGGACGCCAAGGCAAAGAAGAGCCAGCCCAGCGACGGCGACATTGCCGTGGTGCGCCTGGCCCTGAACAAGTAGGCAGCCACACGCTTGCGGCCTCCCGGTTCGCCGGGGGGCCGCCTACATTTGAGCGGCCCCGACAGGCTGTGGCGTGCCTTGGTGACCCCTGCTAGTGTTGCGGCGCAATTGAATTCAGGGGCGGCTCGGTCCATCGCGTGCGGTCTTTTCCGCGACAGCGAGCGACAGAAGCCCGGAGGGCGCGTGTCGCGAGCGCCCGTCGCGGCCTGATGCGGAAGCGGGACGGAACCGACACCCCCAAATTAAATGTGGATGCAACACTACAAATAGGGCTCACCAACAGGAGCCGCCATGGACCTTCTGCCCATCAAGCGTGTGCTGGTTTCCGTCTCGGACAAGTCCGGCGTGGTGGACTTCTGCAAGACGCTGTCGGGCTGGGGCGCCGAGTTCATCTCCACGGGCGGCACCGCCAAGACCCTGCGCGACGCGGGCCTGGCCGTGAAGGACATCTCCGAGCACACCGGCTTTCCCGAGATGCTGGACGGCCGGGTCAAGACCCTGCACCCCAAGGTGCACGGCGGCCTGCTGGCCCGGCGCGACCTGAAAGAGCACCTGCACGTGGCCCAGCAGCACGGCATCGGGCTGATTGACATGGTGATCGTTAACCTCTACCCGTTCGAGCAGACCGTGGCTCGCCCCGACGTCTCGCCCGAGGACGCCATCGAGAACATTGACATCGGCGGCCCCAGCATGGTGCGCAGCGCAGCCAAGAACCACGAGGCCGTGGCCGTGGTGACTGACCCAGCCGACTACGCAGCATTGGCCGCCGAACTCAAGGCCGGCGACGGCAAGCTCTCCCTGAAGACCCGCAAGAAGCTGGCCCTGCGCGCCTTTCGCATGACCTCGTGGTACGACCATGCCATTGCCGAGTACCTGGGACACCTGGACGGCGAAGAGCCCGAGTTCCCCAGGCGCCGGCTGGTGGCCCTGCACGGCGCCATGGAGCTGCGCTACGGCGAAAACCCGCACCAGGGGGCGGGCTTCTACGCCACGGGCAGGCACGCGGCCGGGCTGGGTGCCCTCAAGCAGATCAGCGGCAAGGAGCTGTCCTACAACAACATCCTGGACCTCGATGCCGCCATGCGCGCCTGCGCCGAGATCAGCGACGAGCCCTACGCCATCGTCATCAAGCACACCAACCCCTGCGGCGCCGCCGCGGGCGGCAGCATTGCCGAGGCCTTTGCCCGCAGCTACGACTGCGACGCCCTTTCGGCCTTTGGCGGCATCGTGGGCCTGAACCGGCCCTTTGACCTGGCCACCGCCGAGCAGATGCTGGCCGGCGAGAAGTTCCTGGAGGCCGTGGTGGCGCCCGGCTTTGACGAGGACGCCGTGGAGGCCCTGGTCGAGAAGAGCAAGAAGAAGTGGCGCAAGTCCATCCGGCTGGTGCAGGCCGCCCCGGTGCACAATGCTCGCCCGCCGCTCGAATATCGCAGCGTGACGGGCGGCATGCTGACCCAGCACAGCGACGTGCGCGCCCTGGCCCCGCTGCAGACGCGGGTGGTGACGCAGAAGTCGCCCGACGAGCGCCAGATGAAGGAGCTGCTCTTTGCCTGGGTGCTCTGCAAGCACTACAAGAGCAACGCCATCGTGGTGACCAACCACCGCGCCCTGCTGGGTTACGGCGCCGGGCAGACCAATCGCGTGGATTCCACCGAGCACGCCCTGACCCGCGCCGGCGAGCGCGCCAAGGGCGCCGTGCTGGCCAGCGACGCGTTCTTCCCGTTCCCGGACAGCATCGAGAAGGCCGCCCGCGCCGGCATTGCAGCCATCATCCAGCCGGGCGGCAGCGTGCGCGACGAAGACGTGGTTACTGCCTGCAACCAGCACGGCGTGGCCATGGTCTTCACCGGCATGCGCCACTTCCGCCACTAACTCAAGGAGCCGCCATGGCTGTGCAACTGACCCTGGACAAGAAAGAGTATCTGCTGGGCGACACCGTGCGCGCCACGGTGACGGTGACCAACGACGGCGCCGCGGCGGTTTCCGTGCCCAAGCCCGAGTTGTGCATGCCCTCGGTGAGCTTTCGGTTGTTGCGCAACCCCGACGCCGCCACGCCCGAGAGCATCGTGACGCGCCTGGGGCCGGAGGCCGGCACCGTCAAGCTGGAGCCGGGCAAGAGCGTCAGCGGGTTGATCGAGTTTCCGGCCATTGAGGCCCACGGGCTGATGATCGAAGCCCTGTACAACCCGCGCGGCCGCGCCCACCCGCACTTCGTGAACACACAGGTCGAGACCAGCAACCGCGTGGCCTTCCACGTGAAGTCGGGCGGCAAGAAGCTGCGCGCGAAGTTCAGTACCGAGGCCGGCGAGTTCGCCGCCGAGTTCTACCCCGAGCGCGCCCACAACCACGTGCTCAGCTTCGTGCAGCTGGCGCAGAAGGGCTACTTCAACGGCATCAAGTTCCATCGCGTGGTGCCGAGCTTTGTCATCCAGGGCGGAGACCCCACGGGTACGGGCTCGGGCGGGCCGGGCTACCGCATGCCCTCGGAGTTCAACGAGATCCTGCACGAGCCGGGCGTGCTCAGCATGGCCCGCACCAGCGACCCGCATTCGGCGGGCAGCCAGTTCTTTGTCTGCACCGCGCGCACGCCGCACCTGGACAACCAGTACACGGTTTTCGGGCGCGTAGTAAGCGGCCTGGACGCCGTGATGAAGATCGGCGCCAGCGCCGACAACGCCGGGCGCTTCTCCATGAAGAAGGTGGAACTGGTGCTGGAGTAACGCCGGCCGCACCCTTGCGCGGCAGGCGGGTTGGCCCTACTATTTCGCCCCGCAATGGGCCTGTAGCTCAGTTGGTAGAGCGTCTGAATGGCATTCAGAAGGTCAGGGGTCCGAGTCCCCTCAGGTCCACCAGAACAGAAAGCCCCCCGCGCTGCGGGGGGCTTGTCTTTGTGCGCCCGGCACCGGCAACTGGGCTTGGAGCTGGACCGCAGCGGCACAGCCGAAGATCCGCCCGGCGTTGACACCCAAGCGTGCTACTTCAGGGCTTTCAGGCCCTTGGCGGCCTCGGCGCGCACGCCTGCATCGCTGTCGCGGCTGGCCTGTTCCAGGTAGGGGCGGGTGCTTTCCAGCTTGTAGCGCCGCAGCTGTTTCACGGCGTTCAGGCGTTCTTTGGGGTCGCTGCTGTTTACGCGGCTGCCCAGCACGCCCACCCAGTACTCGGCGGCGGTGTTGTCGCCCAGACGTCGCAGGGTCAGCGAGGCCTCCATGGCCACGCTCTCGTCGCTGCCGCGGGAAAGGCGCATGGCCTCGGCCTGGGCCGGCGCGTACTTGAGGTCTCCCAGGCTGTCCAATGCCCGGCGGACGACCCTGGCATCGCCGTCGGCCAGCATGTCCAGCAACAGGGGCCCCGCCTGGTCGGCGGGCAGTTTGCCCAGGGCATCAGCTACGGCAGCGCGCGCGTTGGCGGAGCCGTCCTTGGCGGCCCCGGTCAGGGCGGGCAGAAACTCGGCTACGCCGCTGTCGCCCATGGCCTCCAGGGCGGCCAAGCGGGCGGCCTCGTCCTTGGAGAGCAGGGCGTCGGTCAAGGCCTGGCGGGCTGCGGCGTCACCGGTGCGAGCCAAGGCGGCCAGCAGGTCCACGGCGGCGTCGCGGCGGTCTTTGTCCTGGCCGGCCAGGTCGCGCACCGCCTGCTCGCGCAAGGCGCGGGCCGCGGTCTCGCCGGTCTCGATCTCGGCCAGGCGGCGGTCCAGCTCGGCCATGCGGGCCTTCTCGGCGGCGTCGGGCTCAGCCTCGACAGCGGTTTCAGGCAGGGGTGTCGCGGGCGGCGGAGTCACGGCTGCCCGCGCTTCAGCTGCCTCTACCCGCTGTTGCAGCGCGGCCATTTCGGCCTTTAAGGCGGCGAGTTCGGCCTGCAGGGGCGACGGGTCAAACGCGGGCGTCAGGGGCGCAGTGTCCTGGTGCTCGGCCACCAGCGCCGGCGCCGGGGTTGCGGGCGCCTGGGGCCTCGCACCCTGCGTGCTGAACAGAAAGTAACTGGCGGCGGCAGCGCCCAGGGCGCTGCACAGGCAGATCAGGGCAACCACGGGGGCGCGCATGGGGCCAGTTTGCCCTGCCGGGTGGCCAGGCACAAACAAAACCGCGCGTACCCGCCATTGACAACCGGGCGGCTCCGGCGAAACTGCGCGCCACGGGAGGCTTCTATGCGTGCACTGGCTACGACAATCCTGGGTCTGGTTCTGGTCGGTTGCGGCGCTGCCGGCAACACCGGCCCTACCAATACAGCCACCCCCCCGGCCAACGCTGGGGCGGCGAACACTGCCCCCGGCAACGCGCCGGCGCCGGCCAACGTCCCGGCCCCGACCGGCAATACAGCCCCGGCCAACGATGCCGCCCAAACCGCACCAGCCACGGATAGCTATGAGTTGCTTGTCGAGGGCATGACCTGAGGCAAGTGCGAGGCCACCGTGCGTGGCAAGCTCATGGCCCTTGAGGGCACGGTAGACGTGAGCGCCGACAGCAAGACCGGGCGCGTGCTGGTGAAGATGAGGGCCGGCGTTCCTTTCAATGAGGCCAAGGCGCGCGACGACCTGGACATTGACGCCTATGCGCTCAAGACCGTGAAGAAGCTGCCGTAGTGCCCGCGGCAACCTGACGGCCGCTGTCGCGTTGCAGGTCGTGCAGTTCCTGCAGCAGTTGCGCGGGCGTGAAAGGCTTGTGCAGCATGGCGACTGCCGCCATGCCTGCCAGCTTCAGTTCGCCGAAGTCATAGCCCGACACGAACACGCAGGGCAGCCCCGGTTTGCGGGCTCGCAGTTGCTGCAACAACTCCGGCCCGTTCATTCCGGGCATCACGACGTCGCTGATCACAGCACAAATCCGCTCGCTGTGGCACTCAAACAGCCGAATGGCCTCCTCGGCGCTGGAAGCGCACAGCACTTCGTAACCCGTTCCGTCCAGCACCTCGGCTGCCAGCTCGCGCACCAGGGTCTCGTCTTCAACCAGCATCACCACGCTGCCGACGGGCGCTGCCCGGGCCGACTGGACAGCCGGCTGTGCGGGCGACGATGCCGGGGCCGGGGCCTTGGGCAGATACACGTGGAAGCTGGTGCCCTTGCCCGGCGCGCTCTCAACGTGCAACAGGCCGTTGTGCTGCTGCACGATGCCCCAGGCGGTGGCCAGGCCAAGCCCGGTGCCTTTTCCGGGGCCTTTGGTGGTGAAGAACGGCTCAAAGAGATGGGCAAGCGTCTCGGCGTCCATGCCGGTGCCGGTGTCCGCCACGGTGATGCGCACGAACTCGCCGGCGCGGGCCCAGGGGTTGGCCTGCGCAAAGGCCGCGTCCAGTGGCGCCGGCCTGACTGCGACGGTAACGCTGCCGCCGTGGGGCATGGCGTCGCGGGCGTTGATCAGCAGGTTCAACAGCACTTGCTCCAGCTGGGTGCGGTCGGCAGTCGCCCAGGCAGGTGCTGAAGCAGGCTGGTGGTTCAACTCAACGCGCTCGCCAAGCACGCGGCGGGCCATGGCCAGCAGCTCCGCGGTGGCCACGTTCATGTCAAGCGTGCTCGGCGCCAACACCTGCTTGCGTGCGTAGGCCAGCAACTGGCGCGTCAGGTCGGCGGCGCGCTGGGCCGCGGCCTGCACATGGGCCGCCTTGCGCCGCGTGTCGGCATCCAGCCGGTTGCTGCTCAACAGGACCTCGGTGTGGCCGGAAATGACCTGCAGCAGGTTGTTGAAGTCATGGGCGATGCCGCCGGCCAGCCGCCCGATGGTTTCCAGCTTCTGGGCCTCCTGCAGCTTGGCCTGGCTTTCGACCAGACGCCGGGCTGCAGCCTCGCGCTCCTGGGCATCACGGCGCATCTGGCGGGCCAGGGCCAGGCTCATCAGCACAATCAGCGGCACAAAGGAGTACTCAGTGACGTAAATGCTGCGCAGCAGCTGCAGGTCCACCATCGTGTCGTTCACGGCCATCACAAAGACCAGCGACGATGTCACCAGCAGGGCCGCAACATGCCGCTCTCCCCTGGCTGCACTGCGCACCAGCAGCGCCAGCACACAGGCCACGGCACCCACCACAGCCGCGGCATAGACCCAGATCAGCGGCTCCGGCGAGCCCACGGTGCGGTACAGCACTTCACCCCAGGGCATCTCGACGCCAATTGTATGGGCGTCGGCAAAAAGCATGCTGTCCGGCACGGTGGCATTCAGCACTGCCAGCACCGCGAACACCGCGGTTACAGTCCAGGTCAGCAGGGGCGTACGGATGTTCGCGTAGGCCAATGCGTAGTGCACAAACACGGGCACCACCAGCATCGCGCTTTCCAACTGCACCCGGTACCACAGCATGTGCGATGGGCTATTGCCCGTGTTGATCATGAGGAAGGCTGTAAAGTCATAAGCTGCACAGCCGCTGGCCATGAGCCCGAACCACAGGTAGGTGTTCAGGTGTTTCTGTAGTGCCCAGACGACAAGATGATGCAGGCCCGCCGAAAGGCACACGCCGGTCATCACCAGCAACCCGGTAGTCGCAATCGAGTGCGTTGTCATATGCACACCGGGTCCGGGCCATCACGGTGACGCGCGTCACCGCATTGCGCAGATTGTACAAAGCGCAAAATAGTTCAACTACTTAACGATCGGTTCATCCCAGCCGCCCTGAGCGCCTCCAACGCCCCCGCCATGTCGCGCGGCAGGGGGGCCGTCAGCTCCAGCACCGCGCCCGAGACAGGGTGGGCCAGCTTGAGATAGTGGCTGTGCAGGGCGCAGCGGCCCAGCAAAAGGCGGTCGCCGTCGGGGCGGGGCACGGGTTCGCCGCGGCAAAGGGCCTCGTACTCGTGGCGCTTGGCGGTGTCCACGGCGCGGATGCGCTCCGCCACGTCGGCGTCGCTGTCGCCGTCCTGATAGCCGTAGGGGCTGGCCAGGCGCGTCGGCGCGGGGGGCGCGTCGCCCAGGTCGCAGCCGCGCAACTCGTCGCGCAGGCCATAGTGGTGGTCGCAGACCAGCGGGTGCCCGATGGCCTTCATGTGCACCCTGATCTGGTGCTGACGGCCGGTGTGCAACCGGCAGCGCACCAGCGAAAAGCGCCCGAGGCGCACCACCACCCACACCTCGGTGCAGGCGGGCTGGCCCTTCTCGTGGTCCACGCGGCGCAACATGCCGATTTCGCCGTCGCTGTCGGCACCCAGGGGCAGGTCTATCGTCTGGTGGTCGGCAGCGACGATGCCCTCCACCAGCGCCAGGTAGTCCTTGACCACGTCCTTCTCGGCCAAGGCGCTGCCCAGAATGCCGCTGATCTTGCCGGTCTTGCCCAGCAGGACGAGGCCGCTGGTTTCTTTGTCAATGCGGTTGACCAGGCTGGGGGCGTGCCGGGGGTCGCCGCCCTGCTGCCGGTAACGCAGGTGCACGGCGTTCAGCAGGGTGGTGTAGCGGTAGCCGCCGGTGGGGTGAACAATCAGGTGCGGCGGCTTGCTGACCACCAGCATCACGTCGTCTTCCAGCACCACGTCAAACGGGATGCGCTGCATCTCGGTCACGTCTTCGTGGGGCGGCGGCAGCAGCAGCACGACCTCGTCGCCCGCCTGGAGTTTGCGGCCGGGCGGGCAGGGGTGGTTGTTGCGCAGCACGCGCTCTTCTTCAAAGGCGGCGGCAAGCTGGGTGCGGGACTGCCAGGGGTTGCGCTGGTGCAGAAACTTGTCGGCGCGCAGGCCGGCCTGGGGCAGTTCCACACGGAAGACGCGCCGCGTCTCGATCTGCGAGAGATCGGCGGGCTTGTCCTTCTGCATGCGCTTCTTGCGCGCGATGATGTGCTTCAGCTCGGCCGGATCTTGCGTCATGGCGCCACTGTAGCGCGGGCAGCACCGGGCTTGCAGCGGGCAGCCAGACTGCATTCTACCCGACCGTCCTGCTATTTCGGGCGGACGCGAGCATAGCCCACAACGCGAGCCTCTGTTGGATCGTCATCGCCGGATACGCGCTGGCGTACGTTCTTCATCCACAGGGGCTCTGCTTCGATGCAGCTCTCGCGCAGTCGCGCGCACTGGGGCGCGAGGTCCATGTTCATGGCCTCCGCTGCCGCAGCCACCAGCATGCGGGTATAGTCATCAAAGCGGCGGCGATTCTCCCTGGACTCGCAAAGCGCAAGAGCGGCACGGGGATCCACAGTTGTCAGCAGCAGCATCTCGTGGCGCAACTCAAATGGGCCACGCTCCAGCTCAGTCGCTCGGGCATGGAGGAAGGCCTTGGCCTCGGCTTCTGGTACCCACAGAATCAACCGACCGGCAGCCCTTAGCATGCTGTCAGGAAGCTCCGATTGATTCAGCCAGGCGCTAAGGACGAGTTTGCAGCGGCCAAGATCGCGTTCGAGCTGGTAAAGCGCTAGCGCCGCCTCGGCGCGCACCGCCGAGGTCCGTACTGTATCCAATGACAGGCTCTGGAATCGGTCCAGCACGGGTTGGTCTTTGGCTACATCGGGCAGGCCGGTAGCCGCATTGCAGGCTGCCAGCAAGCGATACTCATCGTCGGCTGTGATCCACTGCAGCCATGTCGCCTGTGCGGCATGGAGGTCTGCACGCTTAAGAAAGCTGAACGCCAAGGCAGTGCAATAGACACTGTCTCGCCGGTCCAGCAGGGCCGCTGCAACCTCGCGGGAACGAAGCTCCAGCAGATCCCCTGCAAATAGGTCAGCGTAGAGGATGGCAGCCGAACTACTCGTCTTCGCCACTGCCTCAGCCAGCGGTGCCTCAAGAAACTCCTGCGTTTCCGCGCGCTTCCATGCGCTTCTGCTGCCGCGTTTTGCTTCCTGCCAACAACGAACACAGCCCTTGATGGCGCCGCCGCCGGCGGACGCAAGAACGTCAACGGCTGTGCTGCGTGCTTCAGCCAGCGGCCAGAGGATCAGAAGCTCGCAAAGGGTCATCTCGACGATTTCGTCGCCGTGGGGAGTCACAACCACCCACTTCTGAATAAGGTCAAGCCCCCCCTCAACAGGGCAGATCTCCTTCAACGCACTGCCCAGGGCCGTCACTTCGTCGCCCAGGGCTTGGCCGCGCCAACTAGTCAGATAGCCATCCAAGATGGCAAGTGTGCGCCGGGCAAGCGCCGCGTCAGTGCGAACAGACCTGCCATGAAGATCCTCCCACCAGGAATTCCCCACCTTGCTGATGGCCGAGCCGAGAATCTCTATGGCAACACGCCCGCCAGCTCCGGATCGTGGCCCCGATTCCTCAAACCACGCGAGCCACTCCTCAGGCGGCAGAGCACTGCCGATCAAGAAACCGACCTCAGTGGCAGTCGGGAAGATGCCATCGCCCCGTTCCCCCAGCAGCCCAATGAGCTGGTCCTCCGGAAGGTCCGCAAGGGCTTGAATCGGATTCCGCGGAGCTTCGCCGAAAACCCTCTGTATCAGCTCATCGAGTCGCGACTTTTCTTGGGCGATCTCTCGATCCAGCCATTGCTCGCGCGTCTCGGATGGCCGGATGGTGTAGGGCTCGCAGTCGTCACCCTCCGCGTTGTCAGCCTCCAAGGCACCGGCATCGTTGCCAGCCGGGATGGCTGAGCCCAGAGTCGTCTCTGGCGTCTGCACCCCGGCTGCATTGCCCGCCATAGGCACGCCAGCTTGCATGCTTGAGGTGGGTGCAGAGGCGTGATCGCCCCCCGGCAGGCTGCTGCCGGCACGCGATAACGTTGGAGCGTTACCATCATCAGCTACGCGCCTGGACACAACCGCGGCGACGACGACAATCGCAACGGCAATTCCGACAGCAGCCAGCTTGCGTGACATGGTCATTGCTTCCCGCTACTTTGGCTCTTCATTCAGCGGAAACTCCGTGCAGTGGGTGTTGCGCTCGGCCTCAATTCGCTTAAGCCGTGTCTCGTGCAGCTCAACTGCCGCCGCCCATCTCTTCAGTTGCGACCGCTTCCGTGCCAGATTGTCCGCATCATCAAGCGCCTTCTTCCACCTCTTCAGGTCTTCCTCTGACAGGCCCTTTTCCCATTCCTTCGACAATTTCTTCCATGCGGCATGTGCCTTGTTGTACTCCCGACCGTTGGGGTAGTCCGTAATCTTTGGCTCTTGGGGACGGTTGAGCTCCTTTCCTACTTGTTCTGGTGTGGGCTGCTGCTCAAGCTCCTTGATCTTGGCCTCGGTCTCCGTTCTTCCTGCAGCGGTCTCTTCCAGACCGATCTTTGCGCGCTCCACTTGACCGTTGAGCGCGTCCTTTTCGGCCTTGATCTCTTCCTGAGTCTTCTCTTGCTCGTCCTGAGCACGCGAGACTTCAGGCATCAACGTTGATACCGTTAGCGACAGCACCATTGCGAAACACAGCCCAGCCCACCGGTTTGTCACTGCTCTCTCCTTGCTACGAAAGGACTTTGAGGCAGAGATCACGTATCCCTGCACCATTAGCAGTTGTACAAAAAAACAGCAGCATATGCAAGATGAGAATGCGTGTGCGAGATGTGAAACACCGCGTGCTGCATGGGGCGGCGCAAATGCAGACGTTTCGACCCCGCTACAGCAACGGGGAGAGCAGGCGGAATGCGCCTTCGGCCACGCGGCCCGCGATGCCGCGCCGGCGAAACACTTCGGGATCCACGCGCTGGGCGGCTTGCAGCATGCCCTCAAAGTGCTGCTGGGCGGCCTCGGCATCCGGGACCGAGTCCAGCAGGCCCAGCACTTCAAAGTTCAGGTTCAGGCTGCGCGGGTCCAGGTTGACCGAGCCGATGGCGGCCCAGCGGCTGTCGGCGATCAGGGCTTTGGCGTGCAGGACGCGACGCATGTGCTCCCACACTTCCACGCCGGCGCCCATGAGTTCTTCCCAGTAATAGCGCGAAGCGTAGTAGGTGCTCAGCATCTCGGGCGGGTGCCCCTGGGTCAGCACCTGCACGCGCACGCCGCGCAGGGCGGCACCGCGCAAGGCCTCGCGCATGGCCTGGTCCGGCACGAAGTAGGGACTGCTGATGCACAGTCGCTTCTCGGCCTGGGTGATGGCGGCAAAGAACACTGCCCGGGCGCTGTTCACGGCCTCGTCGGGCCCTGAGTAGACAATCTGCACGCGGGAATCGCCGCAGGTCTCAGGGTCCGGGAAGTACTCGGGCCCCAGCATGCTGCCCGCGGCAAAGTCCCAGTCCTCGGCGAACACCGACTGCAGGTCGCGCACGGCCGGCCCCCGGATGGCCATGTGCCAGTCGCACCAGTACCGGTTGCGGTACTTCAGGCCGAAGTACTCGTTGCCAACGTTCATGCCGCCCAGGAAGCCCACCCGGCCGTCGCAGATGATGATCTTGCGGTGGTTGCGCAGGTTGGGCGTGAATGCCTTGCCGAACGGGTATAGCGGCAAGAACACCGCGGCCTTGCCGCCTGAGGCCACCAGTTGCCGCGCCAGCTTGCGCGACTCGCCGGTGCCGATGGCATCCACCAGCAGGCGCACCTGAAGGCCCTGGCGGGCGCGCTCGCACAGCAGCTTCAGCAGCTCGCGGCCCTTGCGGTCGTCGCGAAAGATGTATTCCTCGACGTGCACATGGTGCGTGGCCGCCAGCACGGACTCGCGAATGGCGTTAAAGGCCGCCTCGCCATCGCCCAGCAGCTCAACGCGGTTGCCGCCCCGCACGGGCATGTTGCCAAGCTGCTCAGCTACCCGTCCCAGGCTCTGCCAGCCCTGGCGGGAATCCGCGGGTGCTTCGCCCCGGGGCACCTGGGCCGCCATGCGCGCCTGGAACGCCGCCGAGTGACGGATCTTGCCCTTCAGGCGGTGCGGCAGCCGGTCACGCCCGAACACGACGAACAGCACCAGCCCCAGCAGCGGCAGAAAGAAGATCGCAAGCGCCCACGAAAACGCCGAGGCGGCGTCCCGCTTGCGCGCAAACACCCAGGCCACCGCCAGTAACTCCAGCGTGTACAGGGCGGCAATGGCTGCACTGGCCAGGACCGCTTCCATGGGTTGCCCGCGGCAGGAGAATCGCGGCGCCGGCCCGCGGCGCCCCTGGATGATTGTGGGGGCCGCTCAACAGCCGCGCAAGCAGAATGGCCGCCGGAGCGGCCGCGCCGGGCACCCGTCCCGATCAGGGGGTCTAAGAGCCTGTGTTTAAGATGCCTGAGCCTTGCTAATGCGCTGCGCCGGGCAAGCGGGGCAAGGCAGCCGAGCCGGAGCATGGCTGGAAGCCATGTGAGGCGAGGCGAACGCCGACCCGGCGAATTCAGTCAATCAGCTTCATGCCGCGCGGCGACAGGAACACCGCAAAGGGCCGGCCCACGAACAGCTTGCGCTCCACGTACGGGATCGGTTCTACCTGCAGCCGTTCGATGTCGGCAAAGGCCACGCGGGCGTAGCCGCCGCCCTCGGTGTAGAAGTCCACCGCGCCCTTGCCTTCGCGCTCAGCCTTGGCGCGCAGGGCGTCCAGCGCCTCTTTCACCAGCCGCGCGTCCGAGCCCTCTTCATCGCCGCGCTCGGCCGCCGAGAACATGCACACCCGCAGTAGCTTCTGCAGGGCGGTCAGGTCGCCCTCTTCAGCCGCCTCCGACAACAAGAAGGCCAGCGGCTGGTGGGCGTCGTCCAGTCCGCCCGACACCACCCGGCCGTCCTTCAGGAACAACGCCAGCCGGAACCAGGCGCGGCTGTCCTTGCTGCCCGGCGAGTTGTCGCCCAGCACAAAATACTGCTCGCTGCCCAAGTTCACGCCAAAGGGAAGGTCGGGCCCCTGCTCGTCCAGGAAACGCCCCTGGTAGTAGATATCGCGCTCGATGCCGAGCACCCGTACGCGGGCGCCCCTTTCCGGTCCGCCCGCCAGCTCGATGCGCGCTGCGCGGCCGCCGGCGGGCTCGGCCGAGGCCAGCTTGATGGCCTCCGGTCCACCCAGGGTGAGGCGCTTCTCCTTGTCGCGGCTGCGCAGCACTTGCAGCAGGGGCGTACCCACGGCCTGCTCGGTGATGGTGTTGCCGTCCACCGCGACACGCAGGACGCCGTCCGCGAGGGAGAACTCGAGTTCGTAGCTGGCCTGGGCCTCCAGGCTGAGGACGGCAAGCTCCGGCACTGCCAGCGGCGCCGGCCCCTGCCCGGCGGCCTCGTGGAACAGCGCACAGCCGGAGGTTGGTTTGAGGGCCAGAATGTAGCGGTCGGTGTCGCGGCGGATGACCACGGTCAGCTCGCCGCCGTCGTCGAGTTCAACCTCGGCGCGCAGGCGCAGGTCGCCGCAGATGCAGCGGTCGTAGCGTTCTTTGGGGGTGCCCGAGTCGCCGAAGCTGGCGTCGTGGTCGGTCACGTCGCCTTCTTTGTCCTGCTTGCTGCGCGGAAAGACCACCCGGCCGCGCTTGCGCAGGGCAATCTCGCCGTCCTTGAAGTCCACGTCGCCCTCGCGAAGAAAGCGCGCCCACTCTTTGCTGCCGGTTACTTCAGGCACCAGCGGCAGCCACAGCACCTCGCGCGCGGCAGGGGTCTTGGCCAGCAGGGCAATCTCGCCGCCGTGCGGCCGGACGTACAGGTCGCCCTGGGCCAGCAGCAGCTCCTCGCCGGGCATGCCGACCAGGCGCTTCACATAGGGATCGCTGCGCCGCATGGGATAGCGGAACACCACGGGCTCCCAGCGTTCGGGGTCGCGGAACTCGTAGGCGAACTTGTCCACCAGCACGCGGTCGCCCCACACCGGGTCGCCGGACAAGGTCGGGCTCATGCTGCCGGAAGGGATGCGGAATGCCTCGAGGCCGAAGTGCCAGACCAGCAGCACCATGACCAGCGCGCCGGCCAGGCTCTCGATGTTGTCAAACAGTGGCTTGAGCGCGTGGGGTTTGGCGGGCTTCAGGTCGCGGCCGCGGGTCAGGCCGCGGTCCAGCGCGCCGTTCAGGGCGTTGGCAGCCACCATGCCCAGCAGGCCCGCCAAAGCCGCCACCCCGCTGGCCTTGGCCAGCGACATGGCCAGCAGCGACAGCCCGCCCAGCGACACCAGCGAAGCACCCCGCAGCACCGGGTGGGCGCCGTGGCCCTTGCGCACAAACACAAACCAGGCCAGCCCCAGCGACGCCAGCAGGGCCAGCAGTACCGGCAGTCGATGCCACGCCCCTTCCAGCCGCGAACCCATGAACAGCGCCGCCACGCCTGCCAGCAAGGCCGCGGTGCAGGCCACGTTGGCGGCTGCACGGCGCAGGGAGGGCGAGAGCTTGCGCCAGCCCTTGGCGGGGGCGGGGGCAAGGCCCGGATCTGGAGCCGCGGCGGTCATGGCAGCACGCTAGCTTTCCGTTGAAGAAGTCGCCATTGGCGCCTTATTCATCGGAATGCAACTGCCCGATTCGCGGCGTGAAGCCGCTCGCAGGCCGACCCGTACGGGCCGGGCAGTGCGGGACAAGGCAGCCGTGAAATCGGCGACGTCGGAATGGCAAACATGGTTGCACGAACCAGGGGGATGCCATGAGCACGAATCGCTCGGTGTTTGACCGCGAAGCCACAGTGGAAGACCTGCGCGAGACCAAAGCACGCTTCTGGCAGAAGATGCGCGACTACGCCGGCAAGCTGCCCTTCGCCAGGGAGGCTGTGGCGCTGTTCTACTATGTGAAAGACCCGAAGGTGGCGCTGGCTGCCAAGGGTGTGGGCGTGCTGGCGCTGCTGTACTTCATCTGGCCGGCCGACGTGGTGCCCGACGCGGTGCCGCTGGTGGGCCTGCTGGACGACGCCGGGGTGATTGCGGGCGCGGTGGCGGCGCTTTCGGCGGTGCTGGGGCCGTACAAGGACAAGGCCGCCGAGTGGTTCCGGCGCGGCGCGCGCCCCGAGCCCGAAGAAGTGCGCGAGTGCGAGGTCTCCGGCGTGCGGTAGCCTGGCCGGGCAGGCACCCGCGATGTGGACAACGATCAAGGCGTGTGCGGGATCACCCAGAGGGTCCCATCGTCGAACTCGGCCACCGGCTTCATGCCCAGTGTGCGAACCAGAACAGCGTCCTCTGCATACCAAGGCCAACTGCTGCGGAAGAGCAGAACGTAGCAGACTCCGTTCCGGGCTTGCGCCCGGAACGTTGCCAGCCGCGTCGGGTCAGGTGCGTGGTAGGCTGGTGCGTCCGCACCGGATGCGGGAAGGAACAGGCAGGGGCGGTGCAGGTGCCAATACACAATCTCCGGCTGGTTGCTGGCCAGCATGCAGCCTTTCGGCAGGTTCGCGGCATGGGTCAACATGGAAGAGCCTTGCCACGCGGCTGTGTTGAGGGCCAGCCCGTCGCGGCGCGCGTCCAGCGCAAACGCGATTGCTCGCTGCACGCCTGCGAGTGCCAAAACGGTGACGAGTCCCGCCACGGGCAGGCGGCTGCGGGGAAGGGTTCGCCATGCAGCGGCAGCCCCAATGGCCAGCAGCAGGATGGCCGGTAGTTGCGCCGGGGCTAGCATACGCAGATCCAGCGTGGGCTCGCGCGGTGAGAGGAATGTGGCCGCTGCCAGCAAGAGAAAGTAGCTGACGACTGTGGCGCCGAGCAGAGCGGCCAGCAGTGTGCAAGGGCGCGCCGGCCCGCGCGTCCACATCCGGCGCCAGTGCCAGGTTGCCGCGCCGCCACCGGCCAGCAGTGCCAGCAGCAGGCCATGCCGCAACCAGCGCGAAACATCACCGGGCAGCAGCCACAGTGTGCACTGGCGCCAAACGTCTACAAACCAGCCCGGGCCGACGTTGGCGAGTTCCAGGGGGCGCTCCACCGTGCTGCCGCCGGTAAGCTTGTTTCGTGCTAGCCAGCAGGCAACGGGCACAATCGCAACAAGTGCAAACAAAGCGCTCCGACCGGCTGATCTTCGGCTGAGTCCGCCCGCGAACAGGAGCATGAAGGCGCCGGCCGCAATGCAGCAGGCCCCCGTGTAGCGCGTGAGTGTAATGGCCGCGGCAACCAGGCCGGCAAACAGCAGGGGCCGCCATCCGGACCTGGTGATTGCCCACCACATGGTCCACAACCAAGCCGTTTGCAGAACCAGGAATGGAGCCTCGCTGTAGACCATGCTGAACAGTTCGGGCATGACACCTGTGAGCGGGAACAGTGCGCCCGCCACCAGTGCTGCACGAGGGCCGGCTGCGCGGCCAGCCAGTGCCGAAGCCATTGCGCAAAGTGCCGAGAACAGGGCGGCCCCGAGCCATCTCGCCCATTCCAGGGCGGACACCCCCAGCCACGCGGAAGGTGCAAGCAGTGCCGGGTACAGAGGCGGCCATGTGACCAGTGGTCGCATGGCCCCGTCGGGCTGGCTGGTCCATGCTCCGTCGCCGCCTGCCAGGTGTTGGGCCGCATCCAGGTAGGCGAAGCTGTCAGTGCTTGTCCCGGGCCCGTGTGTGCCGGTGGCAAACAACACCAGTGCAGCCGCCAGCAGGGCAGGGATAACCGAGGCAACAGCAGTCATGTTCCGGGCCGGCGAAGTGACGCAAGTGACGGCGTTCATGGAAATGGCCGGCTGGTTGCCTGCGCGGGCAGAGGAATTCGCAATGTCCGGCAACACAATAGCCGGAAGGAAAGCAGGATTCCAACCCAGGCTACGGTGTGACCAGCGCCCACCAGTTATCCGACACGAAAAGGACGTGCAGGCAGGCAACCACTTCGTCGGGGTCATCGTGATCCCGCAGCAACGCAATCTCGGCGGACACCGCCTGCTTGTTGGGCGCGAACAGCAGGTTCACAGAAGCGCAGCCTGCCTGCGTT
>JADLBZ010000027.1 GCA_020847415.1 Planctomycetota bacterium | reverse complement strand
TTTGAACCCCTCTGGCCGGCACCCCGGCAGGGCGCCGGCGGGTGCCTGGTGAACTTCTTTCACCCCAAGACCAGCCAAGGGGTCTTGACAGAGCTTTCGCAGCGCCCTAAGTAGACGCGCCCCCGGAGCTTGCAGGGGGTATGTCAGGCTTCTAAAGTGTCGCGCCGTCAGCCAGAAAGTAAGCCGGCGCGGGTGGCCCGGGGCGCCTATGTACCCGGGGCTTGCTGCACAGGAGAGCACAGTGCCCACACGGGAAGAGATCCAGGAATCGGTGATCCAGATTGTCTGCGACCAAATGGGCGTCAGCCGTGACAAGGTGACCCCGGAGACGTCGTTCGTGAACGACCTCGGGGCTGACAGCCTGGACACGGTCGAGCTCGTCATGGAGTTCGAGGACGAGTTCGAGCTCACCATCCCCGACGAGGATGCGGAGAAGATCCAGACGGTCGGGCAGGCCGTGAAGTACATTGAGGACAAGCTGGCTGCAAAGGGCGGCCAGTAGTTGCATGGCGAACGTTCCCGGGCAAGCATGCGCTCTTGAGCGGGCGCTCATGCTTGCCCGGACGCTTTGTTCGCCTGCGCCAAGAAGCCGATAGCCGGCAAGACGGGAAAACCGCATGACTCCCAGCGCGCGCCGACGTGTCGTGATTACCGGAATGGGTGTGCTTTGCCCCCTGGGCAATGACGTGCCTACTTACTGGGACAACATCCTGCACGGCCGCAACGGCATTGCGCGCCAGGAAGACTTCGTGCAGTCCGGCATGACCACTGTGATCGCCGGCCGCATCAAGGGCTTCGACGCCGCCGAGGCGCTGGGCGACCGCAAGTACGCGCGCCAGACCGATCCCTTCGTGCACTATGCCGTGTTCGCCGCGGGCCAGGCCATGAAGGACTCGGGCCTGAACATGGACGTCGTGGACCGCACCCGTTGCGGCTGCATCATCGGCTCGGGCATCGGCGGCCTGAACGAGATCCACGAGGGCAACCGCGTGCTGCTGGAGCGCGGCCCCACTCGCATCAGCCCGTTCTTCATCCCCAAGCTCATGCTGAACGCAGCCGCCGGCAACGTGGCAATCCGCTTCGGCCTGAAGGGCCCCAACTTCGCCACAGCCAGCGCCTGCGCCGCAGCCAACCACGCCCTGGGTGCAGCCTTCCGCACCATCCAGTACGGCGACGCCGATGTGATGATCTCGGGCGGCACGGAAGCCGCCACCACGGTGCTGGGCATGGCCGGCTTCTGCTCGGCCCGCGCCATGAGCCAGCGCAACGATGACCCCGAACATGCCAGCCGCCCCTTCGACAAGGAGCGCGACGGCTTTGTGATGGGAGAGGGCGCCGGTGTGATGGTGTTTGAGGAGTTGCAGCACGCCCTTAAGCGCAACGCCAGGATCTATGCCGAGGTGGTGGGGTTCGGCCAGACCGACGACGCCTATCACATGACTTCGCCGTCTGAAGATGGCGAAGGTGCCTCGCGCAGTATGGCGCTTGCCGTGCGCGACTCCGGCCGCAACCTGGTTGACGTGGACTACATCAATGCCCATGGCACCAGCACCGAGTACAACGACAAGACGGAGACGCTGGCCATCAAGCGCGTGTTTGGCGACCACGCCCATAAGCTGATGGTGAGCAGCACGAAAAGCATGATCGGCCACCTGCTGGGAGCCTCCGGCGCCGTTGAGATGGTGGCGACTGCGCTGGCCGTGAAGCACGACATGGTGCCCCCCACCCGCAACCTGCACGTGCCGGACCCCGAGTGCGACCTGGACTATGTGCCGCACGAAGGCCGCAGCGCCAAGGTGCGCATGGCCATCAGCAACAGCTTTGGATTTGGCGGCCACAACGCCACCATCGCGCTGGCCAAGTACGAGGGCTAGCTGGCGGAGTAACCCTGTTGCCGGGGCGACTCAGGTCGCCCCGCTTGATTCCCGGAGACTGCCATGCCCAAGACCGCACTTCTCTTCCCCGGCCAGGGTGCCCAGTACGTGGGCATGGGCAAGGACCTGGCGGAGAAGCACGCCCAGGCGCGCGCCGTGTTTGCCCGCGCCGACGAGGCCCTGGGCTTCAGCCTCTCCAAGGTCTGCTTTGAAGGCCCCAAGGAAGAGCTGGATCGGACCGACGTCTCTCAACCGGCCATCCTGGTGCACTCCTGGGCCGTGGTTGAAGTGCTGAAGTCCACCGAGAAGGGCAGCACCTTGCTGGGCCGCGCCGGCGTGGCTGCCGGGCTTTCCCTGGGCGAGTATTCGGCCCTGGCGGCCGCAGGAGCCATGGCCTGGGAAGACGCCGCCCGGCTGGTGCGCGCCCGCGGGCGCTACATGCAGGAAGCCTGCGACGCCAAGCCCAGCACCATGGCCAGCATCGTGGGCCTGGACGATGACAAGCTGGCTGAGGCCATTAAGCCCGCACAGGCCAAGGGCATCGTGGTGATGGCCAACTTCAACGCCCCCGGCCAGGTTGCCATCTCAGGCGAGAAGGCCGCCGTGGAAGAAGCCATGGCCCTGGCCAAGGCCGCCGGTGCCAAGCTGTGCGTGCCGCTTTCCGTGGCGGGCGCCTTCCACAGCCCGCTGATGGAGCCCGCCCGCGAGCGCCTGGCCCGCGAGATTGAGGCCACTCGCTTCACGGGGCCGCGCCTGGGCGTGATGGCCAACGTGGACGCCGTGGAGCACCGGGACCCGGCCCGGCTGAAGCAGAACCTGGTACAGCAGCTGACCGCCCCGGTGCGGTGGGCCGCCGGCATGCAGAAGCTGGTGGACGCGGGCTACGACGAGTTCGTCGAGCTTGGCCCCGGCAACGTGCTTGCAGGCCTGCTGAAGCGCACCGCCCGCAACGCATCACGCCTGAGCCTGGGCAAGGTCGAGGATCTCGCGCCCGTGCTGTAGGGCATGGCGCGCCGGCCAGGCCGGGGTACGTTAATCCGGCGCCACCAGCTTGCCTTCGCGCTCGATGAAGCCGCCCTCAGGCACGGCAATCTTCAACTTGGTGGCCAGCAGCCCGTCCAAGTCCGCCTTCACGCTCTCGTCGCGCTTCCAAAGCTCGCAGGCCAGGCGCTGAGCGTCGTCCAGCAGCCCGTTCTCAAACGCGTACAGCACCATGGCCAGCAGCTCGTCACGGCTGGGGGCCAGCTCGCCATACAGTCGCAGCCGCACCTGGGCGGGCAACTGGTGCAGCCCCAGCCGCAACTCGTACTGGAAGGTCGCGTCGCCGGGTGCACAGGGACGCGTCACCAGCATGCGCAGGCGCCAGTCGTCGGGCACGTCAAACTGTACTTTGCCGCCCAGGTAGGGCACCTCAGTGCCCTGCAATGACTTGGCCTTGGCGCGCTGTTCGAGGCGCTTGTCCAGTGCGCGCCGGGCCTCAATGGCCGTGGCCTCGCCTTTGGGCAGCATCGTGCTGATGGGCGCGGGCGGCAGCCGGTCTTTGCGGGTGTCAAACGGCTTGGTCGGCGCGGGCAGCTCGCCCTTCCACTGTTTGTCAGCCTGGGCGCGCCAGTGGTCAGCCTCGGTCCTGAACAGCTTCACACTTGCGTCGTCCAGCACGGCATTGTCGGCCAGCGCTGCCAGGGAAGCCGCGGCCCTGGTGTAGTCGCACAGTGCAAGTTGCTGGTCCGTGGCAAGCAGCGTGGTGGCCAGGTACTCGGCGCTTGCCTTGCGGATGCGATCGGGCTGGTCGCGCACGTACTCGTCCATGGCCATGCGGTCGGCCAGGTTCTTGTGCGTGGCTGTCTGGTTCAGGTACGTTTCCAGATCGGCCAGACGCCGCGCGGCCTCCGCGTAGTGGTGCTGCTCCGTCAGTTCGTAAATTCCGCGGTTGTCGCGGCCGTAGCGCTCCTGCATGATGCGCATGATCGCTAGTTCCACGTTGGTGCGGGCCCGCTCCAGGGGCCAGCGCAGGCCGTGTTGCGACACACCTTCGCACTCAGCCTCAATGGCCTCCAGGCTGGCCAGGCTCTCCGCAGCATTCTCGTCCTTGACGTTGTCGGCCAGGGACTTCAGCGCAGCCTCAAGCTCCCTGATGCGTTCCGCGGAAAGCCGCTTGGTTTGCGGTGGTTCGGACCGGGCCTTGTTGTTTGCAGGCGCGGGCGAGTTGCGAGCCAGCGGAGCGTCCTTGACGTTTGGTTGCGGCAACTCGGCCCAGTCTGTGTCCGGCCAGGGCTCGGGGTCCGCCATGGAGGCAAACGCGGCAATGACCACCGCCAGCGTCACCACAAAGCCCACAATCACCAGCGCAATCACCACCGGCCCGCAGCCGCCCGCCTTGACCTGCTTGCCGCCCGGCAGCACCTGGAAGTGCGCGCGCTGCTGTCCCGGCTGGACCTGATGCTGGCGGGTCAGGCCCACGGCACTGGGAATGACGCGCACGTTCAGGTGCAAAGGACCGCTGCCTGCGGCTGTAATGAAGGGCAGGTTGATCTCGTCCCAGCCGCGGCGATGCAGGCGGGGCACGGCTTCCTCGGCGGCGTCTGCGATGCGCTGCACGGCCAGGGCGTCGCCGCGCAGGTCAACACCGGTCTCGCGCTGGAACTGTTGCAGCACGTACTCAACCACGCCGCGCGACTCCGCGCCCAGGTCCGAGATGTCCGTGCTCAGTTCGCCGGTAATCTGCTCGACCACGTCGTGGGCGCTCTGGTTCTTGTCGTGCAGCAGCGAAACCCACACCGGCAGCATCTGCGGGGTGCGGTCCATCGCCGCTCGGCAGGCCTTGAACAGGCGCTCACGCCCGGCGTGGTCGGCGTCGGGGTCGTCGCCCTCGCGCTTCAGGGCCTGCGCGACAGCACCATAGAGTTCGTCCACGTCAGGCTGCGGCGCGCGGCGCGCCGGGGCAGGAGACGGCTCGGCGATCTCTTCTGTGGAGTCGTCGGCATCAAGCCGCACCTCCTTGGGCGCAAACATCGGCTCGCTAACCTTGAACTCCACGTCTTTGGCCGGCGCAACGAAATCGGGCTCAGCCACGACCGGCGATTGCGCCGGTACGGCAAACGCACCGGCAGCGGCTGCCGCGGAGGCTGCGGCGCCATCCAGCGCCAGCACCTCGATGCGCGT
>JADLBZ010000026.1 GCA_020847415.1 Planctomycetota bacterium | reverse complement strand
GGCCGGGGAGCGCACGGTGCGGGCCATGGCAGCCGATTACGCGATTGCGGCGCGGCGCATGTGGCGCGCCCTGTGCCGGGCCCAGGACGCGGCACCGGGCTGGCTGCAGTAAGGGCCGGTTTGGAAGCGCGTTCGCGAGTGCTTTCGGGCGGCGGACGGCGACGTACGGCGGCAGCATTGCTATGCAATCCGAAAGCGCAATTGCTCGGTTTCTTCAGAAGGGCTCCACGAGGTGTGATTCCAAACCACGGGCCCGGATGTAGCGGCGCCGGGGTGCCCCGCGAGTATCTTCAGGGCATGGGCAACGGCACACACATGTCTTCAATTCATCGGTTGTTGCGGGATCACGTTCGCAGAGGCGTCCGTCGTGCGGGACTGGCCTGCGTGGCTGCTATTGGCGCGGCGGGCGTCGTTTGTGTCTGTGCGGTTCTTCTCTCATGGCTGGTGTTGCGGTGGACACGTTCGGACGGGGCGGATTACGGCTGGGTCCCGACTGTAGTCGCGGTGGTTGGTGTTGCTGTCGCGGCGGCTTTCGCTTGGAGGGAGGCTGCGCTTAGCAAGGCTGGAGTTGAAGGTGGACGGTTGCAGGACTTCAGTGTTGCGAAACGGGTGGATGGCGGCTGGGTGGAGAGCGGCTCCGTCGCCAGCGACCTGATCGGCGTTGCAGAGGGACTTGTGACTGACCTCCCGGCGACGGCGTTCTGCGGTGCGGCCCTTGGCCTCTGGTTGCTGGGCGGCATGATTGGTCGCCGGCTGCAGGATGTCTGGACATGGCAGCATTGCGACTGTGCCGCCGTCGGCGAAGCAATGGAAAGGGCCATGCGGAACGGCGGAGTACTGGCGCTGTCAGATGCGGCCAAGGTGCGGGGCTTTGCGGTTCGTGAGCTGACAGTACTGAGCAAGCTGCCAGGCGTTGGGGTCGAGATGCTGCGCGAGGGGCGAATCGTGGTAGCTGAACATGCCACAGTCGATCAAGCCGTGAACGCCGCGCGCATCCCGGGACGGAGCCGCCTGTGATTACGCGAGCGCCCTACCACTACAAGGCAACGGACGCCATCGAGGCGTGGCTGCGCGTGCACTGCGCCGCCCGGCGCCGGGACGCCCTGGTCTCGGTGCTGGTGCTTTCCGTGCTGGCCGTGATTGCCCACGGGGCGCTCTATGCGGGGCTCTTCTTCCTCGTGCTGAACGTCCGCACCCGCAGTGTCTCGTTGCACGATGACACCGTTGCGGCGGTCTATTTGCTGGCCCCGGTGGCTGTGCTGGCCTTGGCCCACCTGGTGTATTGGGTGCGTCGGCGGCGCGAGTTTGTGCGCGTGTCGGTGCCCGGCGGCGACGTGTCCCTGAACGCCGAGCAGGAGCCGCCGCTGGTTCTGCTTCCCGCAAGCGGGGAAGGCGACGCGCACCTCGACCTGTGGAAGATCGTCGTCTTCCCGGCCTGGCTCACGGGCTATGCCGTGGACCAGCTTGTGGCAGCCGCCCACCTGCGCCACGCCGACACCGAGGCCATGGCGGCGCTGTGCATGTATCTGCTGCAGAGCGACCGCCGCGTTTCGTTTGCCGACCTGGGGCGCGACATGGGCAGCGGGCGCCTGGCGGGGGCACTGCGCGCCCTGCGGCACATCCCGGGCGTGCTGCTGTTTACCGAGGACTTCCCGGCGGTAGCCCTGAACCAGGATTTGAGTGAGACGCTGGATCGCGTGGCCCGCCGCGGCTGCGCGGATTAGCAGGCCGTTGAGAAAGTCGTCGTTGGCGCCTTCCTCACCGGAAAGCAACTGCCTGGCTTGCGGCGTGAAGCCGCTTGCCGGCCGGGCCGTGCAGCCGCGCGGGCCGGGCAGGGCGTTGAAAAGGACTTCTTCAACCCCCTGCTAGCGCCAGGTGGTGTCCGCGGGCTTGGCCTTCACGTAACAGCCGACTTCCAGGGTGTTGCCCATGGGGTCCAGCACGTTGATGCCCCAGTAGCTGTTCTGGCGCCAGGTGGGCGCCGGGGTTTGCAGGGTGGCGCCCGCTTCGCGCAGGCGCTGCACGGTGTCGCGCATGTCGTCTTCCGGCACCACGATGGACCAGGAGCCGGCGGGGCTGTTGCCGCCGCCGTCGCCCGGCACAAAGGCAAACTCGGTGGCGGCTGTCAGGGGCGCCTCGCCGCGGCAGAACACGAGTTCCAGGCCCTCGGAGCGCAGGATCAGCCAGCCGCCCTGTGGTGTGTCTCCAAAGGAGCCGACCTCCATGCCCAGCACGTCGCCATAGAACTTCTTCATGGCGGTGACGTCGTTGCACAGGTTGCAGACGAAGCGCAAGTTGACGCGAAAGGCGGGTTTGTCGGCCTTTGCTGCGGTCATGGCGGGCTCCTTGGCCTGATTCTAGTGCGAGCCCGTGACCCGGAAAGCAGCACGGGGCGCTTCCGGGTCAATTCCGACAGTTGTTCCTGTTGCTATCGTATTTGCGTGCAATCGCGCCGCCGTCGTTTCCGGGCCTGGCTGATCTACCTGCGCCGGCCCATCCGCGAGTACCTGCCCCTGTTCGGCGGGCTGGTGCTGTTGCTGCTGCTGGGCGGGGTGGCGTTTTATGGCCTGTACGACAAGCGCGAGCTCAGCTTTGCCGAGGCCATGTTCGTCACCTTCGGGCTGATCCTGGGCGAGCCCACCGTGGACTGGCCCGAGAACCCCCTGCTGGAGGTGTTCTATTACCTGCTGCCGATCCTCGGGCTGGTGGTGGTGCTCGATGGCATTGTGCGCTTCAGCTACTACGTGTTCCGTCGCGACGAAATGAGCCGGGAGTGGGTGAGTGCCATGGCCAACACGATGTCGAATCACGTCATTCTTTACGGGCTGGGCAAGGTGGGCTTTCGCATCTTGCAGCAGCTGGTGGCCCTGAAGCAGCAGGTGGTGGTGATCGAGAAAGACCCCCAGTGCCCCAACTTCGCCTATGCCCGCAACCACGGTGTGCCCGTGCGCGTGGGCAACGGCCGCGAAGAGGGCATCCTGGAAGACGTGAACGTGCGGCAGGCCGCCAGCGTGATCTGCTGCACCAGCGACGACCTGGCCAACCTGGAGCTGGCAATGGATGCGCGCAAACTGTGCCCGGACATCCGGGTTGTGCTGCGCATGTATGACCAGGAACTGGCCGAGAAGATCCGCGAGACCATGAACATCCCGCTGGCCTTCAGTACCGCCATGCTCTCGGCCCCGCTGTTTGCCACGGCCAGCTTCGACCGCAGCGTGATCAACGCCTTCTATGTGGACGGCCGCCTGCTGGTTGTGGCTCGCGTCACGGTCGAGCCCGGCAGCAAACTGGCTGGCATGAAAGTGGAGGAACTGGTCCGGGGCTTCCAGCTCGTGGTGATCAGCCAGCGGCGCGGCCCAAACACCCTGTTCCATCCGCCCCTGGAGGGCGCCATTGAGGCCGGCGACGTGCTGACCTACGAGTGCGACCCCCTGACCCTGAAAGATATTCACACGCTGAACCGGGCCGGGGCGTCAGCCCTTGCAGAAAGCCGTTGATTCGCACACACTTCAAGGCCGACCGGCGTCGTTGCGCGCCGGCGTAGCCTTTTGTCCGTGTGCGAGCCGAAATGGCGGAAGGCAGCACCCAGATGCGGCGGGCGCAGGACGTGCAGCTTTCCATGCTGCCGGACGCGCCACAGATTGCGGGGTTGGAGATCGCCTCCAGCTACCGCGCCTGTGACATGCTGGGCGGCGACTTCTTTGATTTCATCACCGTGGATGCCTGGCGCCTGGGCTTTGTGATTGCCGACGTCTCGGGCCACGGCGCCGCGGCGGCGCTGGTCATGGCGGCTGCCAAGAAATCTCTGCAGTTCTGCGGCAAGGGCAAGCACTCGCCGCGCGAAACGCTGCTGGCCGTGAACGAGGCCCTGCAGGGCGACATCCCGCGCGGCATGTTTCTTTCGGCGCTTTACGGCGTGCTGGACATCCGCACCCGGCGCTTCTGCTTTGCCAGCGCCGGCCACAACCCGCCGCTGCTGGTGCGCGGCGGCCGGGTCAAGCACACCTGGACGCACCCCAACGCGCCGGTGCTCGGCGTGCTGCCCTCGCACCTGTTGAAGCAAAAGCTGAACGACGAGTTGGTGCAGCTTCAGCCCGATGACAGCGTGATCTTCTACACCGACGGCCTGACCGAGGCCAACAACCCGCAACGCGCCATGTACGGGGAAGAGCGACTCGTTCACATCCTGAACGGCCTTCGCCCGCTGCCTGCAACGCAGATGGTGGATGGCCTCAAGCGCGACGTGGATAACTTCCGGCGCGGCGCGGCACTCTCGGACGACGAGACGATTCTTGCCCTGCGCATCGGGCCGCCGCCCGCGGACCCGCGCCCCCTGATGGCCGAGGACGGCCAATCCAAGAGCCGCCTGCCCAGCTACCGCAACACACTGCTGGGACGCATTCCTGAAGTTGCCGAAGTGCAGAAGGCCCTGTTGGCGCCGGATTCGCCCTTGGTGACCGTGACGGGCCCCGCCGGCGTGGGCAAGACGCGCGTGGCCATAGCGGCTGCCGATGCTGCCGCGGGGCAGTTCCCCGGCGGTGTGCGTTATGTGGACCTGCGCTCGGCCCGCGCCGTGCCCGACGTCTGCCGCTGCGTCGCGGACGCCCTGAAGATGGGCAGAGATGAAGCGCGGGTGGGCTTGCGCATCGGCATGGTGCTGAAGAGCTACAGCAACAACTGCCTGCTGGTGCTGGACAACGTTGAGGCTTGCGCCGAGGCCGTGACGCGCTGCGTGCAGGAGTGGCGGCCCATGGCGCCCAACGCGCGCTTCCTGGTGACCAGCCGCCTGGCCCTGGAGACCCAGCCGCAGAAGACGGTGGCCATCAAGCCGCTCTCGGCCCCGCGTCCGGCCGATGCCCTGAAGAAGGCCGGCTATGTGCTGGCCGACTCGCCGGCCATTGAGCTCTTTGCCCAGCGGGCGCGCGAGATTGACCCGCGCTTTGCCCTGACGCCGGAGAACACGCGGCTGGTGGCCGACATCTGCTACCGGCTCGATGGCATTCCATTGGCCATTGAGCTGGCGGCAGGCCAGGTGGGGCTGCTGAACCTGCCGCAGCTTGCCCAGCGGCTGGACCAGCGCCTGGAACTGTTCCGGGGCCAGGGTGACGCCGCAGGCCGGTCGCTGGAGGGCTCGCTGGCGTCAAGCTGGGAACTGCTGGACGAACCCGAGCGCCAGGCGCTGATGCTGTGCTCGGAATTCGCCGAGGGCTTCCAGCTGGAACTGGTAGAGCTGCTGCTCAAGCACAGTGCGCGCCAGGCCTCCGAGGTGGTGCGCTCGCTGCTGCGCCACAACCTGCTGCACTACGACCGCGCGCAGGAACTGGAGGGCGAGCACCGCTTCCGGCTGTTCGAGTCGGTACGCCTTTACGCCCAGAAGATGCTGGAGGCCTCGGGCCGTGCCGCAGCCGTGCGCGCGCACACGCAGCGAGCGCTGGTGGAGTACGCGCTGCGCTGGTGGTTCATGGAGCAGGAGGGCGCCACGCCCCTGGCCCGCCGGCGCCTGAAGCTGGAGCACACCGGCCTGCTGTGGCTGGCCCAGACCGGCCTGGACGCCGAGGTGCGGGCGTGGGCGGCCGTGATGGTGGCGGGCACCCTGGACAGCCGCGGCGAACGCACGCTGGCACTGGAGCTGCTGACCGCGGCCAAGAGCAGCGCGCCGCCGGGCAAGGCGCTGGACTGGGTGATCCTGCAGGAGGCCTCGCTGCTGGCACCTTCCAAGCCCGCCGAGGTCGAGGCGGCGCTGGCGGGCCTGGTGCTGGAGGGTGCGCAGCTTTTGTCGGCCATCAACACGCGCAGCCTGGCCCTGCAGGCCCTGGGCCGCAGCAGAGAGGCCATCGAGTGGGTCGAGCGCGGGCTGGCGCAACCCGGCGCGGGGCCGCTGCGCAAGGCCAACCTGCAGGACCGGCTGGGCAACCTGTTCGGGCACACCGGTCGCTCGCAGGAAGCGCTGCAGCACTTCCAGAGTGCTTTGCAGGTGGCGCGTGAGTACGGCGACAGCGCCATGGAAGGGCGCGTCCTGTACAACATGAGCTGGCTGGCCCAGCGCAACGCCGACTACGAGAACGCCCAGCGCCTGCAATCCGAGGCCCTGCGCGTGGCCCAGATGCACGAGGACCGTGCGCTGGAGTCCATGGTGCTTTCCAGTCTGGCGCTTTCGCTGCACATGAAGGGCGAGAAGGACCAGGCCGAGAAGGCCATGCAGCGCGCCCTGCGCATGAGCCGCGAGCAGGGCAACACGCAGCTTGAGGCGCAGCACCTGAACTCGCTGGCCCGCATCCTGTTCGAGCAGGGCCGCAAGCAGGAAGCGCTGGAGGCCGTGACCGCCTCGCGCGACCTGGCCCGCAGCATCGGCGCCAAGCGTTCCGAGGCCGTGGCCGAGGGCAACATGGCGGCCATCCGCATTGAACTGGGCGAGGCCCGCGATGCCATGCAGTCGCTGGAGCGCGCCTACCGTATGTGCCTGGAGCTTGAGGACAAGCGCACTGCCCTGGGCACGCTCTCGAACATCGGCGAGGTGCACGCCCGCAAGTGGTTCGAGAAGAAGGACCGCCGCGCCCTGAAGTCCGCCATCACGACCCTGAACGAGGCCTGCACCGAGCGTCGCGAGCTGGGCATGGAGCCCCTGTTCGGCGGTGAACTGACCCTGGCCCGCTGCCTGGTTGACTTCGGGCGCCAGCAGGATGCGCGCGAGTGGCTGCGCAAGGCCATTGAGGATTCCGGCCGTCGCGCCGACGACGCGGCCAAGAAGATCTGTGCCGAGGCCAAGGACGTGCTGGCGCGGCTGGATGCCCCGCCGGCGGTGGGCCCGCGGCGGCGGCGCACGGGCAGCGGCCCGTCCTTGCCGGGCATTATGCGGCCCCGCGGTGCCGTGCCTCGCAAGCGCCGCCCGCGCCTGCCATGAGCAGCCGCTACGTCATCCTGCACCACACGGGCTTTGGCGAGCCGCACTTTGACCTGATGCTGGAAGTGCCCGGCCAGGCGGGCCTGCGCACCATTGCACTGGCCTGCTGGCCGCTGTCTCCGGGGCAGAGTTGCCCCGTTCGCGAGTTGCCCGCGCACCGCGCGGCGTATCTGGACTACGAGGGCGAGGTCTCAGGCGGCCGGGGCCGGGTGGCGCGCGTCGAGACAGGCACCTGGCACGCACAGGGCGAACTGCTGGTGCTGACCGCCGCCACCGGGGGCATCGCTCGCGTGCACTTGCGGCCGGGTGTGGCGACCGCGACGAGCTGACGGTTCAGTTGGCCGACAGCAGCGGCTGCCCGGCCGGTTCGGGCTCATGATCCGGCAACACGCGGCGGGCTTGTTTGCGGGGGTCGCGGGGCTGCCGGGCGGGCGCGGCGCCCACCCGGAACTTGGCCAGCTGCGCGGTCACGGCGGCTGCCTGCTGGTTCATGTCAGCGGCCAGGGTGTTGCCGCTTGCGCCGGCCTCGGCGGTCTGGCGGGCGGTCTGCTCCAGCGACTGGATGGCAGTGGCAATGTGCTGTATGCCGCGGATCTGCTCGGTGGAGCCGTTGGCAATCTCGCGCACAATCTGGTCCACGCTGCCCGAAGTCCGGTTGACCTCTTCCAGCACGTCGCGCACGCGGTCAGAAAGCGACTTGCCGTTTTCGGCGGCCGCCACGGCGGTGCTGATCAGTTTCCCGCTGCCCGAAGCGGCTGCCGCCGCGCGCTGGGCGAGGTTGCTCACCTCGGCGGCGACTACGGCAAAGCCGCGCCCGGCGTCGCCGGCGCGCGCCGATTCAACGGCGGCATTCAGCGCCAGCAGGTTGGTCTGGAAGGCGATCTCGTGAATGGTCTGCACCACGTCGCGGGTCTGCCGGCTGGATTCCAGGATGCGATCGAGGGCCAGGTTCAGCTCGTCAATGGCGCCGTTGGCGCGCTCTACCACCTCAATGGCCTCCTTGGAGTGTTTGTCGGCGCTGCGGGTATTGGCGGCGGTCTGCTCGGTGGTGCTGCGAATCTGCTCCATGGCGGCCGAGATCTGGTCCACGGCTGTCGCCTGCTCTCCGGAGGCATGGGCGACGCGGCTCGCGTTTTCCGCGGCCTCGGCGCAGGTGGCGGTGACACTGTCCGCGTTGCCGCGAACCTCGCGCACGGTGGACTCGATCTGCACCACGAAGCGGTTGAAGCAGCGGCCCAGTTCGCCCAGCTCGTTGCGCGCGGCTTCCGGCACGCGCTGCGTCAGGTCACCCTCGCCCTCCGAGATGTCGCGCAGGCGGCCAACCAGCAGACCCACCGGCCGGAACACCGCACGCGACACCAGTACTCCGATGCCCAGGGCCAGCAGCAGGGCCGCCCCCGACACCGCCATCAGCAGGATGCTCCAGCCGCGATTGGCCCCGGAGGTCCGCTGTACGTCGCCGGCAGTAGTGGCCAGCAGCGCTTCGCCCTCGCCGGCCAGCGCTTCCTGGCGCTGCACGACATGGGCGTCAATGGCCCCTCGCTGTGCTGCCTGTCGCGTCTGCGCCAGCAGCAGTTCACGGCGCACAGCCACCACGGTGTCGGCCGCGCCCGCGGCGGGAGCCAGGGCCTTTGCGGCCCTTTGGCCGGCTTCGCTGCCGCTGAGCAGCGGCAACAGTGCGTTGGTCTCTTCGCGGGCAGCCCGAAATGACGCGGCGGCGGCATCCAGCGACGCGTCGTCCGGGGCAACGGCTGCCACGTCCAGTGCGCCCCGCATGCGCCCCGTGGCGTGCTTGACGGCCATGCCGGCGCTGGTCAGGGTGACCGCCTCCAGGAAGCCCCGCGACATGGCTTCAATGCGGGCAGTGACGTCTTTGCGGTCGGCCTTGCGGTAGGTGGAGATGGCCTTCACGGCGTCTTCCATGGCCAGCAGCGCTTCAAACTGTGCGTCGTCTGCCAGGGTCGAAGCGGCAGAGCGGATGGCGGCAAGTTGCGTGGCCATGGCGCCGCCGTCAGCCGTTGCCTCCGCCGGCCGGCCCTTCAGCGTCGCGATGTGCGCATTCAGCAGCTTCAGGGCCGTGGCGCGAACCGCGGTGATTCCGGATTCCAGCTCGGCGCGAGCCTCCGCGGACGATACCTGGCCGGCGGTGGCCAGCAGGTTGTCGCTGCGGGTTTCCACGTCCCGCGTGGCGTACAGGGCCGAGTCCGCGTCGCGCTGGGCCAGCCCGCGAACGATCACGAGTTCGAGCTCCCCGGCCTGGGCGCGCAGGGTCAGTGCCGCGACCACGGCATCCAGCGCGCGGCTGGACGCGGCGCCCAGGTCGGAGATCTGCTTGCCCAGTTCCTCGTCGGAACTGGTGCCCTGCTTCTCCAGCGCCGCGATGCCGTCCTGGATGGCCTGTTGCAGGTTCTGCTCCAGTTCCAGGGCAAGTGCCGTCACCGCCAGGTCGGAGCCGTCCAGTGCCTGCTTGGCCGTTGACTGCGCTTGCTTCAGGGCCGCTTCTTCGCGCCGCCGCGCGTCCTCGTTGGCCGCAAGGACGCGCAGCAGCTCACGTGCTTCAGCAGGGTGGCTCTCAAGGTCCTGCGCCGGAAGCGTGCGGCCGGCCAGGACCCTGGCTGTGTCCTGCAGCAGGCGGCGCTGGTCGGCGTCGGCCTCGGCCCGCGCGGTCAGGTTGCGGGAAATGCCGTCGCCCAGCGAAGTCAGGGCCGCGTCGGAGTCGCGCATGGCGACCACGCCGATGCCGCCGGCAATGCCGGTCAGCAGGGCGCACACCACAAAGGTGGCCAACAGCCTGGTCTTCAGGCTCAGCAGGAAGCGCATGGGACGTGTCCTTCTGCCCGGTTCGCGTCTACTCCAGCGACACGACGCTCTTGTTCTTGATGTGGGTCAGGAACACCTCGTCCATGCCCTGGTGGTCGTTTTCGCCGAACACCAGCGTGACACCGCCCAGGTCCCACTTGCCCACGGACTTAATGGTGGCCAGCAGCTTCTCTCGGGTGGGTTCGCCCTCGACCTTGCGCAGCACCTCGCAGAACAGCTTGGCTGCCAGAAAGCCCTCCAGGGACACAAAGTCCTGCTCGGCGGAGGGGAAGTGCTTCTTCAGTGCCTTCTGGTACTCGTCCACCACGGCGACCTTGGCGTCGGTGGGCAGCGGCACCACCTGGGTGATGATCACGCCTTCGCCTTCGTCGCCCAGCTCGGTCTTCAGGGCCGCAGTGCCAACGAACGAGACGTTCAGGTAAAGGGCTTTGTCCAGGCCCGACTTGCGGCCCAGCTTGATGAACTCGGCGCAGGGCTTGTAGGCGCCGATCATGACAATGGCTTCGGGCTCGCCCTTGCGGATGGCCATCAGGCCGGTCTTGACCGCCACAGTGTTGCGTTCGTAGTTGCCGGTCGCACACAGCTCCATCTTGCGGCGCTCCAGGGCCTGCTTGATGCCGGCCAGCCCGGCCTCGCCGTAGCCGTCGTTCTGGTAGAAGCAGGCGATCTTGGTGAGCTTCTTGACGTCTACCAGGTACTGCGCCATGCGCTCGGTTTCCTGGTAATAGCTGGCGCGCACGTTGACGACGTAGGGGTTGTAGGGATTGCGCAGGAACTCGGCGCCCGTAAAGGGGCCGATGAACGGCGCCTTCGCGGCCTCGGCAATGGGAACGGCAGCCTTGGAGGTGGGAGTGCCCACTTCGCCCACCAGCGCGAAGACCTTGTCTTCTTCGAGCAGGGCCTTGGTGGCGGCAATGGCCTTTTCCGGCTCGTAGCCGTCGTCACGGGCAACGAATCGAATCTTGCGGCCGTTGATGCCGCCCGCGGCATTAACCTCGTTGAAGTATGCTTCGATGCCTGTGCGCATGCCCGTGCCCAGGGCCATGGCGGGCCCCGAGAGCGCGGCGGACTGGCCGACGACGATCTCCGTGGCGGAGACGCCGGGGTCGGCTTGCGCGGGAACGTGTGCAAGCGCGACAAACGAGGCGGCAAGAAGAAGTGAGCAGAGTCGTTTCATGGGTTCACCGTGAACTAAAAAGAGCCAAGAATCGAAAGACTACAAAAACCCAAGCTCCTCTCAACTGCCTTTTCATAAGTGATGCAAGACGCAGCGCAACGGAAGTGGAATGCGGGCACGATGTTGAGCAACGTGTGACAATGTGCGCGCCGCTTGAACCTGTACCACGTGGACTACATCCGCAATGCCACTGGCCTGTCAGCCCCCGGCTGTGCACAAAGGCCGGTGGCGCGCTAACATAGGCGGCTGGTCCGGGGAAGTTCGCGATGCCCATGGTTCCATTTGCGCTGGCCCGCATCGTCCTCTCGGATGCCGAGCAGGCCCAACGCATCATCCTGCGCGAGATTGGCGGGACGCGGCACTTCCCTATCGAGATTGGCGAGAACGAGGCCGTGGCCATTTACCGGCGCTCCATGAAGCGCTTCCACCCCCGGCCCCTGACTCACGACCTGCTGGATAACGTCATTGCCGGCATGGGCGGCACCCTGAAATGCGTCGAGATTGCCGACCTGCGCGACCAGACCTACTTCGCCAACCTGGTCATCCAGACCGCCGACGGCGAAGTGCGCGTGGACGCCCGGCCCTCTGATGCCGTGGCGTTGCTGGTTGGCGGCACCGTGGACCTGCTGGTAGACGAAGAGCGCGTTCTTCACCCCTTGTTCGAAGAGCGGATGTAGCCGCTTCCCCTGGAGCAACGCATGGGCAAGACCCTGAATGCCGCCTTGCTGGCTTCTCTGCTGGCGGGCGCTGCCTCACTGCAGGCCGAGGAGTGGATTGATTTTGGCGCGCCGTTCGCCGGATCGGGCGGAGCCGGGGCCGCCCTGGGGCGCGGCGCCGGGGGCGGCTACTACAACCCCGCCAACCTGAGCCGGCGCCCCTGGGTGGACGAGAGCATCTTCACCATCGAGTTTGACATCCCCGCCGGCGCCACGGCGGGCATCCACGGCGACAGCTTCCGCTACATCTTCGACACCGTGGAGAAAGCCAACGACCTGTACGACCGCTTCCAGGACGGCGCCTTCAACACAGCCAGCAACAGCCTCACCTTTGAGGACATCCAGTTCGCATTTGAGGTGTTTGACGCCCTGGACCAGCTCGACAGCCTGAATGGCGACGGCATGTACGCAGCCACCGCGGCGGGTCTCTCGGCGCGGCTGGCCAATGTGATCCTGCCGCGCGACGCGTTCGGCTTCAGCATGGCCGGCTTCGGCCTGGGTGCAGCCACCGCGGTAGTGGACCTGGACAGCCTGCGCGGCTACCGGCTGGCGGACGAATCCGGCGCTACCTGGGAGGCGCTGATCGGCATTGCCGTGGCCAACTCCGGCCAGCCGGCGCCGTCACCCACCACGCCGGGGGGCATCCAGTTCAGTGCCGACCTGCAGGCGGCTGGCTACTCCGCGGCCACGGCTGATACCCTGGCGGCGCAGGCCGAGGCAGCCGGCATGAACTTCGGCGGCGAGGGCGCCTCCATCCTGTTCGACTTCCTGGTGAACACCCTGAACGGCACGGGAACCAGCCTGGAAAGCGGCGCCAATCCGCTGGAGGGCAACCAGTC
>JADLBZ010000025.1 GCA_020847415.1 Planctomycetota bacterium | reverse complement strand
CACACGATTCTCAACGCCCCGCTCTACAGGCCCGTGTTGCAAAACATCCCACGGGCGCTGCTGAACCCATTGCTAAGCCACTTGGCACTGGCCGCATGACCACAAAAAGTGCAAAAGTCGAGCTCAGAGCCTGTCCGGAACCCCGTTTGCTGGCGCGCTTGGGCGCCGAACTTTGCGTTGCGGCGGCTGCCTCACCGCATGTGGCAGCTTGCCACACCTCGGCTCGGCAGCCTTGTCGCGCTCGTTCGGCGCACCGAGATCGCCTACGCTCAGAGTTTCCAGACTGGCTCTAACTGCCGCCGGCCCGTCCCCGTGTTAACGTGCGGCTCATGAGGCACTTCATTTTCGTGACGCGGGCTGTTCCGGCGCCGACGCTGGAGTTGCTGCAGGCGGAGCTGCCCGGCTGCCAGGTGGTGGTGAACCAGCAGGACCGCAACCTGTCGCGGGACGAGATACTGGCTGCGGCGCGCGGAGCCTCCGGCCTGATCTGCACGCTGGCCGACCCCGTAGATCGGGCGCTACTGCAGGGGCTGTCTCCTGCCCTGCGGGTGGTCGCCACCTATGCCGTGGGTACTAACAACATTGACCTGGAAGCTGCCCGCGAGCTGAACATCCGCGTTGCCAACACGCCCGGCGTTCTGACTGACGCCACAGCCGAGATTGCCGTGGGCCTGATGCTGGCCTGTGCCCGGCGCATGGTCGAAGGCGACGCCATGACCCGCGCGGGCCGGTTTCACGGCTGGGCGCCGCTGCTGCACCTGGGGCGCGGGGTCTATGGCAAGACGGTGGGCATCCTGGGCGCGGGGCGGATCGGCAAGCGCGTGGCGGCTTCCATGCACCACGGCTTCGGCTGTCCGGTTCTGTACGCCTCGCGCAGCCTGCACGCGGACTGGGAGAGCGAGCTGGGCGCCCGGCAGGTTCCGCTGGACGACCTGTTGCGCCAGTCGGACTTCGTGAGCATCCACTGCCCGCTGACACCCGAGACGCGCCATTTGCTCAACGCGCAACGGCTGGCGTTGCTCAAACCCACGGCGGTGCTGGTCAACACCGGGCGCGGCCCGGTGGTGGACGAAGCAGCCCTGGTGGCAGCCCTGCGGGCGGGGCGCCTGTTGGCCGCCGGCTTTGATGTCTACGAGCGTGAACCGGCTCTGGCGGACGGGTTGAAGGATCTGCCCAACGCCGTGCTGCTGCCCCACATTGGCAGCGCAACAGTCGAGACGCGCGACGAAATGGGCCGCATGTGCGCGCAGGCCGTGGCCGACGTACTGAACAGCCGCGAGCCCAGGCACCCGGTGGCGTGAAAGCAAGCGGGGCGAGGCCGCTACCTCGCCCCACCGCATTCTGTAACCCAGGTTCCGGTTACAGGAGTTCCACCGACAGGGCCACCGCGTTGCCGCCGCCAAGGCAGAGGCCGGCAAGACCCTTCTTCAGGTTGCGCTTGCGCAGGGCATACAGCAGGGTGGTCAGGATGCGGCTGCCGCTGCTGCCAATGGCGTGTCCAAGGGCCACCGCGCCGCCGTTCACGTTCACCTTGGCGGGGTCCAGCTTCAGGGTGCGGGTCAGAGCCACCGCAGCCACCGAGAAGGCCTCGTTGAACTCGACCAGGTCGTAGGCGCTCACGTTGATGCCGGTGCGCTTCTCGAGGTTCTTCACGGCTTCCAGCGGCGCCATCATCACCCACTTGGGCTCGACGCCGCCGGTGGCATAGCCGGTGATGCGAGCGAGCGGCTTCAGGCCCAGCGCTGCCACCTTGTCCTCCGCCACGACCAGCACGGCGCTGGCGCCGTCGTTGACGCTGGGGGCGTTGCCCGCGGTCACCGTGCCGCCTTCCTTGAAGGCCGGCTTGAGCTTGCCCAGCGCGTCCACTGTCGTGTCAGCGCGAATGGTCTCGTCGGCATCAAAGAGCGTAACCTCGCCCTTTCTACCCTTGATCTCGACCGGGACGATCTCGTCCTTGAAGGCACCAGATTTCTGCGCCGCCGCGGCCTTCAAGTGGCTGCTGCAGGCAAACTCGTCCTGATCCTTGCGGGTCACTTTGTACTCGTCGGCGACCAGCTCGCCGGTCATGCCCATGTGGAAGTCGTTGTACTTGTCCCACAGGCCGTCATGGATCATCAGGTCCACCGCCTGCACATGCCCTAGACGCGCGCCGGCGCGGGCAGCGGGCAGTGCGTAAGGCGTGTTTGTCATGCTCTCCATGCCGCCAGCCAGAATCACTTCGGCATCACCGGCGCGAATCGCCTGGGCAGCCAGTGCCACGGCCTTCAGGCCGCTGCCGCAGACCTTGTTGATGGTGAAAGCCGATACCTTGTCGGGAACGCCGCCAAAGATGGCTGCCTGGCGGGCGGGGTTCTGGCCCACGCCGGCTTGCAGCACGTTGCCCATGATGACTTCGTCAATCTTGGCGGGATCAAGGCCTGTGCGCTTCAGCAGGCCCTTGATCGCTGCCGCGCCGAGTTGCGGCGCCGTGAACGGGCTGAGTGTGCCCTGAAACTTGCCGGTGGGAGTCCGCACAGCCTCGCAGATGATCGCGTTGCGCATGTTGTTTCCTCTGGTCTCGGGTCGCCGGTCACTGTAGCAGCGGCTGGACAGCCAAGCTGCCAAATTTGGGGTCACGGGACAGGGGCGGACGACGTGAAACTTCGTGTGAGTTATTTCAAGAAAGATTGACCTTGGACTAACTGGATGGTAAGTTAGTTCCCTAATGACCGGACGGTCAGTGCCGTGTAAGGTAGGCAGGTTATGGGGCAGGCATCTATGGGTGGCATAGGGCACAACATGTCTAATCCTGTCGCCGCAGGGCTATGTGACCATGCCGCCGCACTGCGGCTAAGGGCACTGATCCTTACTCGCAACCGCTCTGATGCCGACGACCTGGTGCAGGACACGTTTGAGCTTGCCCTGCGCAAGGCGCACCTGTTTCAGCCGGGGACCAACCTCCGGGCATGGCTGGGGCGGCTGATGTTCAACCTTCACGTGACGCGCTACCGCCGGGCCCGCCGCCGCCCCGATGGCGCCAGCCTGGACGCTGTGGCGGAGCCTGCGGCCTGTGCCGGTGACAGGCCTGCGCCCGAAGTGCAGGCCATGAGCCCGGGCGACTTGCTCGCCGACGAGGCCTTCAT
>JADLBZ010000024.1 GCA_020847415.1 Planctomycetota bacterium | reverse complement strand
TTGCTGTTATCTGTGTGAATCTGTGTTGATCCGTGGACAACCGCAGTTGCCTTTCTCCGCATCTCTGCGTCTTTGCGAGAGAATGCAGTTCACGGCGGCAACGGCTTCTGCGGGCGATTCCGGGTCAGGCGGTGCCTGCCCCGGAGCGCTGCTGCGCAGCCCCACATCACGAACTGCGCGCGGCCGGAACGGCCACAGATTGCGTCTGCCAGCCCGACCAACTGACCTGAAGTGGAAACAAACAGCGAGGCCGCCGGTGTCGGCGGCCTCAGTGTGCATAGAGAGCGCAGCTTCTCTCGCGCCCTACTTCTTATTGGGGTCCTGGGTGGCGCCGCCCGGCTGATCGTCGGGCTTCTTCGGCGGATCCTTCGGTGGATCCTTCGGCTGGCTGCCGGCCTGCGACACGCGCTGCAGCTCGCGGGGGTAGCCCGCCGCCAGGATCTGCTGCAGCTTGTCGGCGCGCTGCTTCCACTTCTCGTCGGTGGATTCCAGCTTCTTGGCGCACAGGTAGGCCTGGGCCAGGCAGTAGCCCTCCTGGTTGCCGCCGTTCCACCACTGGTAATACCCGGCCAGCACAAACGAGTCGTAGGCCTTCTGGAAGTTGCCGCTCGCGAAGTGGGCATCACCCAGCGCGGGGTAAGCCACTGCCAGCGCCGCTTCGTCCTCTGTGGTGCTTTCGTCGTCAAAGCCCTCGTCGCTGGTCACCAGCTCCAGCAGGGTCTTGGCCGCGGCTGCGTCGCCCGCCTTCATGGTGGCCATGCCTTCCCAGGCCATGGCGACGTACTTGCCGGTCTTGTCGTCGCCCGCGGCGCTATTGGCGCTCTTGAAGGCGGGAATGGCGGCTTTCCACTGCCCGGCACGGCACTCCAGCTCGCCCAGTTTCTGGTGGCCCAAGCGGGCCAGCACCGGGTCAGCCCCGGCCATGGCCTTCAGTGTGGCGCGGGCGTCAGCGTCCTTGCGGGCGCGGTACTGCAGGTCTGCAAGCTGGGTGTACATGTCGCGGGCAAAGTAGCCGGCCTTGTACTTCTTGACGTAGGCATCGTGCTCGGCAATGGCCTGGGCCAGCATGTTGGACTGGTCCGCGGCCGCGTTGAAGCACGTCTGCGCGCGCAAGTACTGCGCTTCCTCTTTGTCCAGCTCGTTGCCCTTGGCCACAATGCCTGCCAGGGCATCCATGCCGGCAGCCGGGTCGCTTCCCAGCAGGTCCAGCGCGTCGGCAAGGTCCTGGCTCTTGGTGCCGCCGGAGCGGTCCAGCGAGATGAGGTCCGCGACCGCGACCGACCCGGTCTTGTCGCCTGCCTTGTAGGAAACCGACTTGGCGTTCCAGGCCGTGACCGACACGTCGCGAGCCGCATCAGACTGGCGGCTGGAGCCCGAGCCCTTCCAGAACACGATCACGTCGGCAAACAGGCCGCCGGCAAAGCCGACAGCCGCAAATGCTACCAGAGCGATGCGCTTCACGTTTCAGCCTCCGGGTCTTCAGCGAGGAGGCGAGTGTGCCTGAACGCCTGCCCCAAGACAAGATGCCCCAACAACTGGTAACGGCCACTCAGGCCTTTGGTTCGCGCGCAATTGCCGCATGCCCACGGAAACCGGGCCGTCCAGGTCGTCACGCAGCCGCGTCAGGCGCATGACGTCCGCCACGACTTCAAGCGGCCGGAACCGAAAGCCGGGCAATCTCGTCGCGGAACGTGCGCGCTGCCTGCGCTACCGCCTCTTTCCAGCGGGCTTCCCCGTATGACTTCAGTGGCCCACTGGCATAGGCGTGCATCACGCCGCGGCTGGAGTTGACCAGTGCCCCGCCGCCCTTTGCGTCAAAGCAGGCCTTCACTGCGGCTGCGTCGCCGCCCTGGGCGCCCCAGCCGGGCACCAGAAAGGGCGTGCGCGGCATCAGGGCACGCAGGCGCAGGGCCGCCTCGGGGTGGGTTGCGCCCACCACGGCGCCCACGTCGCTGTACCCGCAGGTGCCAACGGACTCAGCGCCCCAGGTGCTGATCTTGCGGGCTACTTCATCAACAACGGCGCCGCCCCGGGCAAGCTCCAACTGCTGGAATTCGGCGCTGCCGGGGTTTGAGGTGCGTGCCAGAACGTAAATGCCGCCGCCGTGCTCGCGGGCGCGGGCAAAGAACGGCCGAACGCCGTCCTCGCCCAGGTAGGGATTGACGGTGGCGGCGTCGGCGCCGCAGCCCTCGATGGTGACCCCGGCCACCTGCGTGCTGCCCCACAGGGACTGCGCATAGGCCTCGGCTGTGCTGCCGATGTCGCCGCGCTTGACGTCGGCAATCACCAGCAGGCCCAGTTCGCGCCCACGCCGGCAGATGGCGGCGAAGTCCGAGAGGCCCTCCGGCCCCAGGGCCTCAAAGAACGCCACTTGCGGCTTGATGGCCGGCACGAAGGGCGCCACCAGGTCCAGCACCTCCAGGCAGAAGGCCCGCACGGCTTCGCGTACCGCTGCGGGCGTGCGCCCGTGGCGGGCAAAGGCGGCGTCAAAGAACGAACGGGGAATCCAGTCCGGCCGCGGGTCCAGCCCGGCGCACACGGGCGCGCCTTTGGCCTGGATGGCGGCGTGCAGCCGATCAGCAAAGTGGGTCACAAGGTCCTCCAGCCGGATTGTGCGGGGTGGCCCAGGCAAGGGAAAGGGGCGAGAAGGGTGGGGGGATGTGGTTGATCGGACCTTTGGCGGAGGGCGGTCTGCCGGTGGGGTCGCGACAGAAATGAGGCGATCGAGTTGGATGGGCAGGGCCTGGCGCAAGCTACTATGCATATGGTGCAAGCGGCGATGTGGCAGCAAGAAGCGCTGTATATATGGTGTGTGACATGAACTGGCTGTGGAATCCATGGGCCGAAAAAAACTACGAAAAGGGGTTTGAGCGGTTGGACAAGTGGGGCAAAGTGGGGTATCTTCCCACCGTCGGAGGCGGGAATGGCGAGTGCACCCAGATTTCTCGGACTCGCCCGTACCACCCTCGACAGCAAGAACCGCATCACCATCCCAGCCAAGTTCCGCAGCAAGTTGCCCGCCGGCTCTGACGGCAAGTTTGTTTTGCTGGTCATGCCCGGTGCCGGCTTCCGCCACCTGGAGTTGTTCGACCAGGTGAACGGCGAGCAGCGGGTGGAGCGCCTCACGGTGGGGAACGGGTTGCCCGGAGTGGATGAACGGCAGCGCGAGGTGATGCTGGCCCATGTAGAGGAAGTCGAGCTGGATGCCCAGGGGCGCCTGCTGTTGCCCGCCGAGCATATCCAGTTCGCGAAGTTGAAGGGCGAGGTGGTAGTCAGCGGCGCGGGAAGCCACATCAAGGTCTACGACGCACAGGAAGCCGCCGGGTTTGCACCGGTAAGCGTCGCCGACCTGGACCCCGCCAAGGTGGCCGCCATCTTTGACAAAGCGAACAGCCGGCCCGCGCAGCAGCAATAGCGCTGGCCGCCTCCGGCCCATGTGGCCGGCGCCGCCGGGGGCGTCATCCCCGGCCGCCAGGTGCCCGGCGCAAGGGCGCCACCACGTTGTCAACCATGAACGGCACCCTGCTGCGCGGCTGGCGCTGCGCCGTGGCGTGTGCCCGAACAGAAACTCCGGAGGGGGCGATGCACGACATTCTTCGTACTCGGCAGGAAGATGACCCGCACGGCCTGGCGGCCCTGAATGACCTGCTGGCGACCGGCACCGACGACAACTTCGAGGAGCGCGTGCGCGACCTGCTGCCCGAGATCACGCGCGTGCGCGCGCTGTTCAATCGCGTGCGGCGGTTCACCCCGGACATCGAGTTCAGCCCCTATGTGATGCGCGTGCTGAAGATTGCCGACAAGTGGGAAAGCGCGCGCCTGGCGGAGGTAGCGTGATCCGCACGTGGCCGAACACCTACCCGTCCTTGTTGAAGCCGTGGTCGGCGCCTTCGGGCGCCCCCTTCCTGGCGCGCCTGTCGTGGACGGCACCTGCGGGCTCGGCGGGCACAGCAGTGCCCTGCTGCAGCGGCACGAGGGACTTCGCCTCGTCTGCCTTGACCGCGACAGCCGCGCGCTGGGGATTGCTGCTGAGCGTCTCGCCCGATTTGGAGACCGTGCCGCTCTCGTTCACGGATGTTTCGGCGATTGGCTGCAGCACCTGCGCAGCCTGGGTGTGGAGCGCGCTGCAGGTCTGATCCTGGACCTTGGTGTCAGCAGCATGCAGCTGGATGAGGCGGGACGGGGCTTCAGCTTCCGCGCGGCCGGCCCGCTGGACATGCGCATGGACGCCGAGCAGGGCGAGCCCGTGCTGGATTTCCTGCGTGACGCCCCGGACGCCGAGATCGCCCGCGTCATCTACGAGTATGGCGAAGAGCGCCTTTCGCGGCGCATCGCCTCGGGCATCAAGCGCGCGCTGGCCGAGGGCCGGCTGCGGGACACCCTGGACCTCGCCGAGGTCTGCCGCCGGGCCTATCCCCGGGGGCACCAGCGCATTGACCCCGCTACGCGCACGTTTCAGGCCCTGCGCATCCATGTGAACGACGAACTGGGCGAGTTGCGGCGCGCGCTGGCCGCGGTGCCGGACGGCCTGACTACGCCCGCGATGGTGGCGGTGATCAGCTTTCACTCGCTGGAAGACCGGATCGTCAAGCACACCTTCCGCGATTGGGAGCGCGCCGGGCTGGCGAGAATCCTCAAGCCGGCGCCCATTGTGGCCGATGAAGGCGAGCGCGGGCTGAACCCCCGCTCGCGCAGCGCCAAGTTGCGTCTGCTGGAGTGGGGCGTGGCGCGTCGCAGCAAAGCAGGCAAGTACCGGCCCAGCCGGGAGGAAGAATGAACCTGCAGACCGGCGTCATCGTCATCCTGTTCTGCGTCGCCCTGGGCGCCGTCGTGGTGGGGCAGCGCCTGCAGGTGCGCTCGGTGGGCTTTGAGGCCGGCAAGCTGGACAAGGAAATGCGTATCGTTCAGGAGGAACGCCGCGTGCTGCAGGTCGAGTTGGCCCGCAAACGCGACCCCTCCGCCATGATGGAACGCGTGCGCGCAGCCGGCCTGAACCTGTTGCCTCCCGAGATTACAGACGAGCAGGCGGCCGCCGAGGCCGCCGCCAAGGCCAAAGCCGAAGCCGATGCAGCCAAGGCGCGCAACAGCCGCCGGAGCGGGTAAATGAGCAAGCTACTCCTGTGGCTTTTCGCGGATCGCCCGGCCTCGTCATCGCCGCGCAGGTCGGCCGTGTGGGGCTTGGGTGTGATTGCCGTGGTGATCGCGGGCCTGTGCGGGCGGCTGTACGACCTGCAGGTGGTGCAGCACGAGCGGTACCTTGAACGGCGCAACAGCAACAGCACTCGCGCGGTGACGCTGCCCGGCACGCGGGGCCGCATTGTCAGCGAGGACGGCGTGACCCTGGCCCAGACCACCTTCTCGGGCGCGTCGCTGGTCGTGAATCCGCGGGCCATCCCGGCCGACGAGCGCGCGGCAGTGGCGGGGCGGCTTGCGCAGTTGCTGGAGAGAGACGCGGCCTTTGCGGCTGAGCTGGAGCGCGAGCTGTACCTGCGGCGCGACAAGTTCTTTTACGCCGTGATGCGCGAGGTTCCGCAGGCCCACGAGGCGGCGTTCCGTGCTGCCATGGCCGGGGGCGAGCTGCCGGGCGTGGAGCTGCGGGCCATTGAGACGCGCGAGTACCCGCTGGGCGACTTCGCGGCCCACCTGGTCGGTTTCGTCGGCAGCGATATGTACGGACAGGAAGGCGCCGAGCGTGCCCTGGAGAAATTCCTCGCGGCCAAGCCGGGCAAGCGCCTCATCACGGTGGATGCCCTGGGTCGGCCCGTGCAGGGCGTAGACGACACCGTGCAGGCCGCCTGCGACGGCGCCAACGTTGAGCTGACCATCAACGCCGGTATCCAGGCCATTGTGGAGGACGAGCTGCGCGAATGCGTGGACAATTGGGACCCGGTCACGGTCACCGTGATCGTCATGGAGACCCAGACCGGCGCCATCCTGGGCATGGCCAACTACCCCAGCTTCGACCCCAACAAGCCCGGCACCGATGCCGCTGCCCGCACGAACATCGCCATCACCGATCCCATCGAGCCGCGCAGCATGTTCAAGCCGCTGATTGTGTGCAGTGCGTACCAGCGCGGCATCCTGACGCCGGAGAGCATGGTCGAGTACACACCGGAGCTCTCGGTGCCCGGCCGCAAGAAGCGTGTCAGTGACCACGGCCACGAGATCCCCGCGGACCAGTTGACCCTCTACATGGGCCGCAACTGCGTCAGCACGTCCGCGGCACTGGTGAAATCCAGCAACACGGTGATGACTCGCATCGGCCTGATGCTGGGCTGCGAGAACCTCTACAACAGCATCACCGGCTTCGGCTTCGGGCGCCGCACAGGCTTTGACCTGGGCGGGCCATCCTTCGGAGAAAGCGCCGGCCGGGTGCGGCCCCTGGCCGACTGGACGGTCCCCAACTCGATCCCGTCCGTCAGCATCGGCTATGAAGTACAGGTCACGCCCATGCAGATGCTGAACTGCTTCAATGCCATCGCCAACGGCGGCCGCGTGATGAAGCCCTATGCCGTGAACCGCGTTACCGCGGCTGACGGGAAAGTGCTGTACGAGGCTCAGCCCACTGTGCTGCTGGACACGGGCCTGAGCCATGAAGTAACCCGCGTGCAGATGAACGAGACCCTGAAGCGCGTGGTCAGCGGCGAGGGAACGGCAGGCTCCGGCGCCCTGAAGGAGTACCGCATTGCCGGCAAGACCGGCACCGCCCACAAGGTGAAGAACGGCCAGTACAGCAGCGACAAGATTTGCAGCTTCGTGGGCTATGCGCCTGCCGACAACCCGGTGATCAGCGTCATCGTGGTGGTCAACGAGGCCCGCGGCAAGGTGCTCAACAAGTGGGGCTACCCCATCCGCCACTATGGCGGCACGGTCGCGGCACCCGCCATGTCCCGCATCACGTTGCGTGCCCTGAAGCACCTGGGCGTGCCCGAAGATGCCCCGCTCCCGGAAACCGTGGGCAAGTAATCGCCGAACTGCCGATAGAGACGCGGCGGCCCCTGCGGCCGCGGTCTCCTGTGTAGAGGAACGCCATGCGCTTTGATTCGCTTGTCCACGCCCTGCGGGCGCGCGACCCGGGCATCAGCACGATCAACCACCAGCACCTGCGCATCACCGGCCTGGCCGACGACAGCCGCAATGTGCTGCCCGGCAACTTGTTCGCCGCCATCCCCGGCAACAAGGCCGATGGCACCGCCTTTGTGCGCGACGCCTTGAACCGCGGCGCCTCTGCGCTGCTGGTTCCGCGCCCGCTGCGCGAGTGGAAGCTGGTGCCCCAGATTGTCTCGCCCGAGCCGCGCCGTACCCTGGCCCTGCTGGCTTCGCTGCTCTACGGCGACCCCAGCCGCCACATGCTGGTGCTGGGCGTGACCGGCACCAACGGCAAGACCACCAGCGCGTTCCTGCTGCGTGAGGTACTTGAGAAGTGCGGCATCTCGTGCGGGCTGATCGGCACGGTGTGGAACATTGTCGGCGGCGAGCGGCGCGAGGCCGAAATGACCACGCCCTCGCCCCTCAAGCTGCAGCAGTTGCTGGCCGAGATGCGGGCGCGCGGGCAACAGGCCTGTGCCATGGAAGGTTCCAGCCATGCCCTGGACCAGGGCCGGGCCGCAGGCATCCGCTTCGGCGGCGCCATTTTCACGAACCTGACGCGCGACCACCTCGACTATCACAGGACTTTCGAGAACTACTTCGCCGCCAAGGCCAAGCTGTTTGAGTGCCTCGGGCCCGACGTGCCGGCCGTGGCGAACCTCGACGACGAGTACGGCACCGCCATGCTGGCGCGTGCGGCAGGCCGCAAAGTCGGCTTCAGCCTCAAGGGCGCGGCAGACTATCAGGTTGAGGAGTTCAATCTTTCGGTCAGCGGCATGGCGTTTTCGTTGCGCGGCAAGGGCGGGGCGACGCGCTTTCACAGCCCCATGACCGGCCGCTACAACGTGCAGAACATTGCCGGCGTGGTTGCGCTGTCGAACGAGCTGGGGCTGCCGCTTGCCAGGGTGCGGGCAGCCATCATGGGCTTTGGCGGGGCACCCGGGCGGCTGGAACGCGTAAACCCGAACGCTGAGGGCCCGGCGGTGTTCGTGGACTACGCCCACACCCCTGACGCCATGGAGAACGTGCTGACCACCCTGCGCCAGGTGTGTGCGGGCCGCACGCTGACCTGCGTGTTCGGCTGCGGCGGAGACCGCGACCGGACCAAGCGCCCCAAGATGGGCGCCATTGCGGCGGAGCTGTCGGACCGGCCCATCATCACCAGCGACAACCCGCGCAGCGAGAACCCGGCTGCCATCCTGGACGAAATCCTGGGTGGAATCGCCCCGCAGCGGCGCCCCGTCGAGACCTGTGTGGACCGGCGCGAGGCCATCCGTCAGGCCATTCGCGACGCCAGGCCCGGCGAGGTCGTTGCCATCCTGGGCAAGGGCCACGAGGACTACCAGATTTTCTCCGACCGCACCTTGCACTTTGACGACAGAGAAGAGGCCCGCGCCGCCCTGGCCGAATACTGGGGTTTTAAAGGCAGCGGTCGCCGCGCAAACGCGCAGACTTGAGCGGAGAGTGCCATGCACGAGATGACTATCCGGGACGCGCGTCTTGCTGTGGGGGGTGAGTGGTTGCGCCGTCCTGATGATGACGCCGGCCACGAATCCAGCGACAGCGCCCGCTCGCTGCCGGTCAAATATGGCGCCGTCTGCACCGACACGCGGCGGCTGGTTCCCGGCGACATGTTTGTGGCCCTCAAGGGTGCCCGATTCGATGGCTCGGCCTTTCTGCAGCAGGCCCAGGACGCCGGTGCGTGCGCGCTGGTGACTGCTTCCGTGCCTGAGGGCTTTCAGCCCCGTGTGCCGGTCATCGTGGTGCCGGACGCCCTGGTGGCGTTGGGGCGCCTTGCCCGCGCGCACCGCGACCGCCAGAAGGGTTGCGTGGTTGCCGTGGGCGGCAGCAATGGCAAGACCACCACGCGCGAGCTGACTGCGGCTGTGCTGCGCAGCCGCTTCCAGGTGCTGCAGAACGAGGCCAACGAAAACAACCGGGTGGGTGTGCCGCAGACCCTGCTGCGCATGAATGCCCTGCACGACTTTGCGGTCATTGAAGTCGGCACCAGCGAGCCCGGCGAGATCGCCGCCCTGGGTGCTGTTGCCGGCCCCAATTGCGCCATCCTGACCAGCATCTCGGAGGAGCACCTGGAGGGGCTTGGCAACCTGGACGGCGTACTCAAAGAGGAATCCGACCTGCTGGCTGCGCTGCCCCAGGACGGCATCGCGATCGTGAACTTCGACGACCCGCGCTGCGTGAAGGCCGCCCAGCGCGCGCGCTGCCGGGTCGTCTCGTACGGTACGGACAGGCGCTGCGAGATCCGCGCCGAGGACATCCGCACCAACCGCCACGGCACGCACTTTCGCCTGAACGAGCGCCACGAGTTCCGTCTGCCCCTGCACGGCCTGCACAACGTGAACAACGCGCTGGCGGCCATTGCCACGGGTTGGGTGAGCGGCATCGAGGTGGGCGAGATGCAGGTGGCCCTGCGCCGGGTGCTGCCCGTACCGCACCGCCTGGAGTTCGTGGATTGCGCAGGCATCGGCGTTCTGGATGACAGCTACAACGCCAACCCGGCCAGCATGGTGGGAGCGCTTCGTACGCTGAGTGCCTTTGAGTGCGCGGGACAGCGCATCGCTGTGCTGGGCGACATGCTGGAGCTGGGCGCTCACGCCGAGGCGCTGCACCGCGAGGTAGCTGCGGCGGCCTCGGTACTGAACCTGGACCTGGTGCTTGCCGTGGGGCCCCTGATGGCGCACGCGGCAGAGGCCCTGGAAGAGCACTTCTACCAGCGCGGCCACGGCACCGTCTGGCGCGTGGCAGATGCCGACACAGCCGCCGCGGCGCTGCTGGCTGAAGCCCAACCCGGTGACACGGTACTGGTGAAGGGCAGCCATGGAATGCGCATGGAGCGCGTAATTGCAGCTTTGCGCGAGGCCCATGGCGCGCCTGAAGGCCCGGTATGCCGGCCCACCCTGCGGGAACGCCCGGTGGGCGACCCTCTTCCGGCCGTGCTGCTTTCGGCCCTCTCTCACCCCGCTGCCTGAGCGCAACCATGCTGCCTGAACACGCAACCCTGAACTGGCAAGGCGCCCTGTTGTTGCTGGGTGCTGCTCTTGGCCTGTGCGCGCTGGCAGCAGCACTTGCCGCCGCGGGCGGACGGCTGCTCATCCCGTGGCTGGTGAAGAAGAAGCTGAACGACGGCGAGCCCCGCAAGGCCAGCGAGTACCTGAACCTGCTTCAGGGCACCAAGAAGAACACGCCCACCATGGGCGGGGCGTTTCTGGTGCCGGCTGTGCTGCTGGCGGCGGCCTTCGGCGGCCTGGGCCTGTGGCTGCTGGGCGGCGACGGCGCCCGCATCGGCGGAGCGCTGGGCCTGGGCGCACTGGTGCTGGGTGCAAGCGCCGGGCTGGGGCTGGTGGATGACTACACGAAGCTGACCAAGCGCGGCCGTGACGGCATTTCGGGCAAGGCAAAGCTGGCAGTGCAGACCCTGGTTGCGCTCGCGGCGTGCGCCGGCGCGGCCTGGCTGGTGGGTGACGACGGGCGCGTGCTGCACCTTCCGTTCGCGACGATTCACATTGGCTGGTGGATGGTGCCGCTGGGCATGTTCGTCATGGTGGGCTCCAGCAACGCCTACAACCTGACTGACGGGCTGGACGGTCTGGCGGGCGGCACGGGCACGCTGGCGTTTTACGCGCTGGGCGGTGCTGCCGTGCTGGCGGCGCTGTTCGGTGCGGGCGGCGATGGTGCATGGTCTGCCGGCGTTCTCGGCATTGGCGCGGCCGGCGCCCTGCTGGGCTTCCTGTACTGGAACCGCCACCCCGCCAAGGTGTTCATGGGTGACACGGGCAGCCTGGCCCTGGGCAGCCTGCTGGGATACATCGCGGTGCTGGCGCGGCTCGAGATGGTGCTGGCGGTAGCGGGCGGTGTGTTCGTGGCCGAGGCCGCCTCGGTGATGCTGCAGGTGGGGTATTTCAAGGCAACCAAGGGCAAGCGCATTCTGCGCTGTGCGCCGCTGCATCATCACTTTCAGTTTGGCGGGTGGCACGAAACACGAGTGACCTCGCGCTTCACCCGGGCGGGCATGGTTCTGGCCCTGGCGGCCCTGGCCCTGCTGCCCCTGCTGCTGAAGGCCCCTGCAAGCGGCGACCAGCCGCAACCAGTGGCCGAAACGGCACCCCAGCGCGCCGCCCCGGATGCCGTCGTGCAGCGCTGAACCGTCATGCACCCGTCTACGACCAAGGGCTGCCCGCATGGGCAGCCCTTGGTGATTCTCGCCGAGCGTGACTCGCTGAACTACGGCTTCTTGGGGGGCTTCGGAGGCTTGGGGCCAGGGCCGGGGCCAGGGCCGGGACCAGGGCCGGGACCAGGGCCGGGGCCGCCGCCGGGTCCACCGGGTCCGGGACCGGGGCCAGGGCCGCGACCGGGACCGCGACGGGGCGGGGGGCCCATGGGCGGCTTGAAGTGGGCCTTGAACTCAGCCAAGTCCACCTCGCCGTCCTTGTTGTCGTCGAAGTCCTTGATCATGCGCTGGTCAACTTCGTTCTTGTCCAGCTTGCCGTCGTTGTTCTTGTCCAGACGCTTGAACTCGTCGTCGGCTGTGGGCGGCTTGTGGTGGGCCTTGAACTCGGTCAGGTCCACGGTGCCGTCCTTGTTGTCGTCCCAGTCGGTCACAGCCTGCTGCGGAATCTCGGTGTTGTCGAGCTTGCCGTCGTTGTTCTTGTCCAGGCGCTTGAACTCGTCGTCGGGGTTGGGGTGCATGGGCGGCTTGTGGTGGGCCTTGAACTCGGTCAGGTCCACCTCGCCGTCCTTGTTGTCGTCCATGTCGGTCACGGCCTGCTGCGGAATCTCGGTGCTGTCGAGCTTGCCGTCGCCGTTCTTGTCCAGGTGCTTGAAGGCGTCATCGGGGTTCGGCGGCAGCGGCGGCTTGAAGTGAGCCTTGAACTCAGTCAGGTCCACGGTGCCGTTCTTGTCGTCGTCGAAGTCATTGATCATCTGCTGGTCAACTTCGACGTTGTCCAGTTTGCCGTCGTTGTTGCGGTCGAGGTGCTTGAACACGTCGTCGGCCGTGGGGGGCGCCGGCGGCGGACCGCCCGGGCCAGGGCCCGGCCCGGCCTGGGCCTGGAAGATCGCGCCCGGCACCACCACGTTAGAAACACCTTGGGCTTCCACAGTGGCAGCCCCGGCAATCACGCTCAGGCTCAGGGCAAAACCAGCCGCGCCGAACCTGGAGAGCATTCTTGGCTTCATCGTTCGATACCTTTCCACGGAAACAGTCACTTCAGGGTCAAGGCGCGCGTTGGCGCTGACCAGGAACTCAGCCGGGCCCGTGGCTGAAACCTGGTGATCGCCGACCCGCACAGAAAACTTCGCGTCTTTGTCCAGCTTCACCTTCAGGCCGCCCTGCTGCAGGCGAGCGCCCGCAGCTTCAGGCAGCACCAGTGCGTCGGTCTGGGCTTCCAGCACCACTCCCGGCGCGGGAGAAAACACCTGCGCCTCGCCCTCAATGTAGCGGGCGCCGTCGTCCAGCAGCGCCACGCCCGGCTGGTTGGCCGGCCAGTTGGCAGCAACATCCACCGGCGCAACCGGCGTCTCGCCGTTGGGCAGCAGCAGCACGATGGTCACGGCGGCCGCCGCGGCAAAGGCGCTGACCGCGCCCACCATCCGCAACAGGCGACCGCGGCGCGGTTGGGCAGCGCGGCTCAGCAGATCGGCCTGCAGCTCGGGGGCAACGGCGGTGCGCTCGGCGCGGGTGGCTTTGCCGGCGCGGGTCAGCCAGCCGGTCACGTCCTGCAGGTCTTCGCCGCTGTGGCGGTCGGCAAAGGCCTCAAACTCGGTTGCCAGCCCCGGGTCACGCTGCAGGGCGGCTTCGAACATGGCGGCATCGGCGGGACTCAGTTCGTCCCGCAGGGCCTGCCTGAACATCGCTCGTGCCTGTGCCGCGTTCATGGTTCGTCCCGGAAAGCCGGCAGCCTGCCCAACATCTCTTTCAGCTTCGCCTTGGCCCGCGTGATCAGCATGGCTGTGGCGCCCAGCGTGCGGCCGGTGGTGGTTGCCACGTCGGCCAGTTCCATCCCCTCAAAGAACCGCAGCAGTATCACCTCGCGCTGCGCTTGCTCCAGTTTGGCCACCGCTTCCAGCAGCGCATGGCGAATCTCGTGCGCTTCGGCGTTGGAAAGATCCCGCCCTGGTGCCGCCACTTCGTTGGCGTCGCCTTCCGCACTGCGCCGTTTTCGTTTGCGAACGTGATCCACGCAGGCATTGCGCAGCACGGCAAACAGGTACGGCAGCGGGTCGCCTTTCTCCCAGGGGCGGTGCCCCTTCTCCAGCAACTGCACAAAGGCCTGCTGGGCAACCTCTTCGCCCTCGCCGATATCCCCAAGCATGCGGGCACAGAAACGCACCGCGCGGGAGAAGTACTCCTGCACCAGCCGCGCGAAGTCCCAACCCGCCTGGCTTTCCGGTACCAATGCCCCGCTCACACAGGAATCACGAAGGAAGATGGGTCATTTCACGCGAAATGCGCGGAAATCGCAAATCGGGGCCTTCCGCAAGATGGGCAATGCCAACGGCTGGGCAGCGGCTCGCATTGAAGAAATGCACTTGAGAAGAGCACTTCACAAGCGAGCGTGGGATGCCTAACATCACAGAAAAGCGCACGATTTGCACAGGGCAACCCGCGAGCAAGCGCGCGGAGTGTGCATTGGCGGTGCGAGGCGACATCTTGCACACGATTCACATGGGCAGAGGCTGACATGAATGATGTGGGGCGCAACACGGGCGTTTTTCACGCATGGCTTAACACACTCTTTGAGGAAGCGGCGGAAGGGCTTCTGTTGCTTGACGCCGAAACCGGGAGCGTGTTGGCAGCCAACCCGGCATGCCACGCGCTGCTGGGGTGTGGGGAGACCGGGCTGGTCGGCTGCTCGTGGCGCGAGCTGGCCCCGGCTGAATCACATGGGCGCATGGGTGCGGCGATTGCGGCGGCGGTGGAGGCGGGCAGATTCGAAACATACGCCCAGGAGTTGCTGCGCCGCGACGGCCACGTGCTGCCTGTGGAGGTGCGCGCGTTTGCAGTGCGGGACGGGAAAGAGAGCGCGCGCGCCGTGGCGCTGGTGATCCGCGACGCCACCGAGCACAAGGTGACTTCCGTGCAGGCCGACGAGTTGGCGCGCGAGTATCGCCTTCGCACCGAGGAGCTGGCTGCCCTGGATGCCCTGGGTCGCGAAGTAAGCTCGTCGCTGGCGCTGGACACGGTCATCGCTTCAGCCATCCGTGGCATGCAGCGTGCTACGGGCGCCGACCTGGTCTTCCTGTTCCTGCGCGAGGGACACCGCCTGATCCTGAAAGGCGCGGAACCCGAGAGCGGCCGCCGGCGCATGGGCCAGATTCCGGAACATCGCGTGGGCGAGTGCCTGTGCGGCCTGGCTGGCCGCATGGCGCGGCCGGTGTATTCGCGCGACATCTACCACGACATGCGCTGCACCTGGGAAGAGTGCAAGCAGGCCGGTTTCCGGTCGTTTGCGGCGCTGCCCCTGAAGGCCGACACCGAAGTGATCGGCGTGATGGGGTTGGCGTCGGTGTCTTTGCGCGAGTTCGCAACCCAGGACAAGTTCCTGGAGACGCTGGCGGCCTCCGTGGCCTCCAGCGTTCACAATGCGCGGCTGTTCACGGAACTCAAAGAAGCCGCCGCCGAGGTGGACCAGGAGCGCCGTTTTGCGGACGCCATCCTGGCGGGCTTGCCGGGGGTATTCTACCTGTTTGACGAGCAGGGGCACTTCCTGCGCTGGAACCGGAACTTCGAAACGGTGACGGGCTACAACAGCGCCGAGATGGGCCGGTTGCACCCGCTGGACCTGTTCCGCGGCCCGGACCGCGAGCTTGTCGCGTCGCGCATTGCCCGCGTATTCAGCGAGGGCGTCGCAGACGCCGAGGCGGATTTCGTTTCCAAGGACGGCCGCGCGGCACCGTACTACTTCACCGGCACGCGCATTGCCTTTGAAGGCAAGCCTTGCCTGATTGGGGTGGGCGTGGATGTCTCTGAGCGCCGCGAACTGCAGCACCGCCTGATGCACAGCGAGAAGCTCGCCGCCATTGGGCGTCTGGCCGGCGGGGTGGCCCACGACTTCAACAACCAGCTCACCGTGGTCATGGGCTGCGCCGACCTGCTGGCTCGCGCGCTCCAAGACACGCCGCACTTGAAACACGCGGACTCCATCGTCATGTCGGCCCAGCGTTCCGCCGAGCTGACCCGCCAGTTGCTCACTTTCAGCCGCAAGGGAAAGAAGGTCTCGACGCCCGTGGACATGAACCGGCTGGTGCAGGAGGTGACGGCCCTGCTGCAACGGTCGGTGGACAAGAGCATCACCGTGCATGCCGAGCTGCGCGCCACCCACCCGGTGGTGATCGGCGACCCCACGCTGCTGCAGAACGCCATTCTCAACCTGGCCCTCAACAGCCGCGATGCCATGCCGGGCGGCGGCAAGCTGGTGATCTCGACGGAATCGGTTGCCTGCACACCGAAGAACTGCAACGAAGCCGATTGTCCCCTGCGCGACACGGGCTGCCTGCGGCTTGTGGTGAGTGACAGCGGCTGCGGCATGACCGAAGACGTTCGGCAGCACCTGTTTGAGCCGTTCTTCACCACCAAGGCGCCCGGCAAGGGCACAGGCATGGGGCTGGCCAGCGTGTACGGCACCGTGCAAAGCCACGGTGGGCACATCCATGTGGAGAGCGAAGTCGGCGAAGGCACGCGGATTTCCATGTGCCTTCCGGTTGCCGACAGCAGTGCCGCGCCTGTGGAGCAGCCGCGCCTGCAGGTTACCGGTATCGGCGCGCGGATCCTGCTGGTGGAAGACGAAGAAGCCGTGCGCGAGATGGTCCAGGAGGCTCTGCACAGCCTGGGTTACCGGGTCAAGGCATTTGCCGGCGGGCGTGAGGCGGTGGAGTATTTCGGCTCGAGTTGGAACGAGGTGGACGTAGTGATTCTGGACCTGATGATGCCCGGCATGGGCGGGCGCGAGGTGTTCAAGGCCATGAAGCGCATCCAGCCGGGCGTGCGGGCGCTGATATCGTCGGGGTTCGGACCGGAGGGTCAGGTGGAAGCGGCCCTGAAGGACGGCATTCTGGATTACATCAGCAAGCCCTACCTGATCGCGGACCTTGCCCGCAAGATTGAGGCTGTACTTGCGCGGCCCCCGGCCGCGCATTAGAGCCATGACGGAGAGCGTTTCAGACGCGCGCTTTGCGGGCAGGAATCAAGCCGTTGATTCGCCCGCCAGGTTGCGGCGCGCGGCGGGCTCGAGCCCGCGGCCCCACTCGGTGAGGAACAGCCTCTCCCTGGCCAGCATGCGTTGGGCCCACTCGCGGCGGCCCTTGCGCCAGTCCGGCTCTGCAACGAAGGCGTATTCGCAGCGCACTGCGGCTACGTATGACGCGTAGGCGTCCGGCTTGCCGGCCAGCACAGCGAGGTCCAGGTCCAGCACGGGCTCGCTTTCCGGGCGCTTCGGTTCATGGCTTGCCGAGTCCAGTACGATGGCCGCAACCAACTCGATGCGAGCGGAGTTCCAGCCGAGGCGGGTTAGCGCCCTGCGGGCGAGCTCGGCGCTGTCTGCTTCGTTGGTGCGGCTCTTGGGGTCGTAGATCGCGTCATGAAACCACACAGCCATGACTTGCTCGGCCGAAAGCGGAAATGCGCGGCCCTGCAGCAGCATCTCGGCGATGTGGCGCAAGTTGTGATATGCCCGGTGCGGCTCGCAGTAGCGGGCACTCAGCTCCAGCAGGAGTTCGTCCATGATGCGCTCGGCTACTTCTTTGTGGGCGGCGCGGGCAGGTATGGAAAAGTCGGGGCGGAACGATCCAGGTCAATCAGCCACATGCCGTTGCGGCGCACAAAGTGCAGCGTGCCCTTGGTGGTGTCGGCCCGCAGGTTACCCGCAATGGGCGCTTCCAGGCGGGCAAACACCGTGACCTCAAGCTGGAACTCGCTCGCGCCCGGCGGCACCGAGATGAACCCGGCTGGGGTGATGGCGACAATCTTGACCAGCTCGGCCTGGCGGGGGATGGCTTCTTTCCAGGCGTCCCGTTCGTCGGGTTCCAGGTCGCACAGTCGCAGGGCGTCGTCCCAGTCGTGGTCGGAAAGCTCGACCTTCAGGTTCTCCATCAGCTCGCGGATCTGGGCCTCGTCGCTTTTGCCGCCTTCAAAGACGCCGCAGTAGGCCAGCACAAAAGCCAGCAGGATCAGCAGGCCCACTCCGCCAATGATGTTGCGCAGCAGCAGCTTCTGTCTGGAGTCCATCGAGACAGCTTTCGGGAAGAAGCAGCGGGGCGGCTGTTGCCGCCCCGCATGAGGTGCCTAGCGGCCGATGGAGACGTACTTGCCGCCGCAGCGCCGGGCCAAAGCGCCCAGGTTGGTGTTGTCCTGGGGGTTACCCACGCCCACGGTGTTCACGGTGAGGCGCGAGACGCGATTGCGCTCGACCACCTCATCCAGCATGTGGGCCATGATCGCCGTGTACATCCGGGTTTTCTCTTCCTGCGAGTACTTGGCCCAGCCCTTGTCGTCGCCGCCGTACTTGCCGGTGGTGGCAAAACCGTCCGTGTACATGAAGATCGTATCGGGCAGCGAGTCGTCTTTGTGGGGCCCGGTCACCACCTTGCCGTCCTTGGGCTTGTCGCCCTTGCGCTTGTCCACCTCGACGCCGGCCAGTTTCTCGCACAGGTCAAAGGTGGCATCCAGCGCGCCGTACACGTTGGTGCGGTTGGTGCCCTTCAGGGCGCGCAGCCAGCCGGCGGCATCTTCGATGTTCTTGGCATCGGTGGGCACCAGCTCCTGCTTCCACACGGTCATCACATCGGCAAACGAGACGATCGTGAAGCGCGTGCGCTCCGGGTCCATCACTTCAAGGCTGCGGATCATCTCCTCGCGGGCGAGGTCGAGCTTGCAGTTGATCTTGCTCCAGTCCAGCGGGCGGCGCTTGTCCTTGTCGTCGCCGGGGCCGCTGGTGATGGACTTCTGCAGTTTGGCCTTGTCTTCGTCGGTGATCTTCTTGGTCATCGAGATCGAGCAGTCAATCAGGAACACGTACCGATCCGAGAACGTCTCGGTCTCGAACACGCGCACGCGGGTGCCCTTGTCGCCCTTGCCGCTCTTGGGGGGCAGGCCCTGCTCTTCGCGCTTCTTCTCCTTGAACCAGTCAATCCACGCATCGGCATCCGTGCCCAGGTCCGCACCCGTCAGCGTCCGAAGTGCGTCCGCCAGGGTCTTGCGCAGCTTGCCGGTTTCCGCGGCCAGGGCGTTGATCATGGCCATGATGATGCGGTCTTTCTCGGCGGTGGGCGCCTCCAGCAGCGCCTCAATGGACGCGTCGCGGATGCGCCAGCTGCGGTCGCGCAGGGCTTCCAGCAAGGCATCTACCACCGGGGGCGCTGAAGCGTGTTTCTTGAGCAGACCCAGGGCCAGCACGCGCATGTCGGCGTCGGCGGCGGGGCTCTTGGCCAGGTCCACCAGCAGCTTCACGCAGCGCTCGTCGCCGGTGCAGTTCGCAACGGCGTCCAGCATGGCCATGCGAACGCGCAGGGAGTACTCCTTGGTGTTCTGGATGTCCTTCTCAAACTCCAGGGCCTCGTCGGGGTACTTCATCGAGCGCACCACCTCGACGATGGCCTTGGCAATCTTGTACGACTCAAAGGGGCGGTCGCCTTCTTTCTGGCGTCCCACGCGGTCCACGGCCTTGCTGTCCCAGGCCTCGTTGCAAGCGTCGAAGTACGCCAGCAGCGCCTTGGCGGTCTTGTAGTCCACCAGGCCGTTCAGAAGCTCCACCTGCTTCACGACTTCGTCAACGGGTGTTTTGGGGTCGCTCAGCATTCGCTCGCAGGGGCCCCAGGCTTCGCGCAGGGCGCGCGGGTCCGGCTTGTCGCCCGCTTCCGCCGGGCGGCCAAGGGCAAGCGCCAGCACAGCCAGCGCCAACAGCGAAGCAACGGCTTTCATCCTCATTTCGGTCCCTCCCGTGAGAGCCGGCCCGGCACTCTGCACCAGTGTTGCCCCGAGTTCCCGGACAGTCACAGAACATTGTGCCAACGTCGTGCCCCCTTTGCAGCGCCGGATTTCCGGCACGTGGCGCCGTGGTGGCTGGCGGCGAGGGTGCTCAGCGCTAGCATTGGTCCATGGCCAAGGCCGCGGAAACACCGCGCAGCATCCTGGCGCGCGAGTGGCGCGTGCTGAAACCCCTGTTGTGGCTGGGGCTTGCGGGTTGCGCCATACTGGCGGTCGCGCTGGCGTTTCGGGGCGTAACGGGCGTGGCCCGAGTGCCCAAACCCATGCAGATTCATGCCCAGGAAGCCCTGGCCCTCGACGACATCGAGTTTCGTGAGTTGCCCGGCCCGCCCGAGGGCGCGGATCCGGCCTTTGCCTGCACCCAGGTTTACGAAGTGCGGCTGAAAGACCCCGCCCGCTCGTTCAGCCATGACTTCACCCTCAATTTCAGCAAAGACGCGCCCAAGGACGCCGCCGTTGCGCGCCTGGACGGCAAGCAGTGGTTGCGGCTGGATGGCGAAGCGGCGCCGCAAACCGGGGTGAGCTATCGCGTGCAGGGTCGCCAGCCCGGAGTTTATGCACTGGGGCAGTTCCAGGCTGCCGCGCCCGCGACACCGGGCGAGGCCGGCGTGGCGCGCCTGCGCGAGGGCAAGCCTGAGCCTGTGCCGGGACTGACCCTGCGGGCGTGGGAAGGTCCGCGTCGCGTGGGCGAGGTGGTGCGCCTGAGCCTGGAGGGGCGCCTGCCCGAGGACCTGCCCGAGGACGAGGTACGGCTGTTGTGGTTTGTGGGCGACTCCGAAGACGCGGTAGAGGACGCCATGGGCCGGGAGTTTGCCTGGGTGCCCAGCGAGAAGGGCACGGCGCTGATCCGGTTCGTGGGCCGCACCCCCGACGGAACGCGGCTGCTGCAGGGCGAGCTGACGCTTGCCGTGAGCGAGTAGGAGCAGGAAGCGCGAAGAACATCAACAGAGTCACGTAGTGGCCGTTGGCCCCGCGGAACTGCCGGGAGTGAAGACGTTTGGGCTGTGCCGGTTTGGCAATCCTCGGTGGCGTGCCGTTGCCTTTCTTTGCGAGCTCTGCGGCTCTGCGAGAGCTTGCAGTTGCACAGCAACTGCAAGCGGCCGGGACTGCCGTGTCACACACGGCAAGAGCAACGGCAGCGCGGGCGAGGACGCCCACGCCACGCATGGCAGCGCGGGCGAGGACGCCCACGCTGAAACCACCGTCGCCCCGTGTCGCGGCCCGTGCTAGAACCCCTGCGGGCAGACCCAGCGGGCGCGGGGACACTCATGGCACTGACGCACATCTCCATTTCCGGCGCGCGCGAGCACAACCTCAAGGACGTCAGCCTCGAGCTGCCCCGCGACCGGCTGATCGTCATCACCGGCCTGTCCGGCAGCGGCAAGAGCTCGCTGGCCTTTGACACCATCTACGCCGAGGGCCAGCGCCGCTACGTGGAGAGCCTCTCGGCTTACGCGCGCCAGTTTCTGGGCCAGATGCAGAAGCCCGACGTCGAACGTATCGAGGGCTTGCCGCCCACGATTGCCATTGAGCAGCGCCAGGCAGGCCACAACCCGCGCTCGACCGTGGCCACCACCACCGAGATCTACGACTATTTGCGCCTGCTGTACGCGCGCATCGGCGTGCCGCACTGCCCCGTGTGCGACCGCGAGGTCAGCCGCCAGAGCGCCGAGCAAATGGTGGACACGGTGCTTACCTGGCCCCAGGGCAGCAAGCTGATGGTGCTGGCGCCCTTGGTGCGCGGCCGCAAAGGCGAGCATCGCGAAGTGTTCGCCAAGGTCATGCGCGACGGCTTTGTGCGCGCGCGGCTGGACGGCGAAGTGGTCGAAGTAGGCCCGCGCACCCAGGCCGCCGACAAGAACAAGAAGCACGACATTGACGTGGTGGTGGACCGCATCGTGCTGGCCGCCGCCGAGCGCTCGCGCCTGAACGAGGCCGTCGAAGTGGCCCTGAAGCTGGCCGATGGCCTGTGCATTGTGGCGCGCCAGACGGACAGCGGCTGGGACGACCGCCAGTTCAGCGCCAGGATGTTCTGCCCGGACCACCCCGAAGCCCAGATGGGCGAGCTGGAGCCGCGGCTGTTCTCGTTCAACAGCCCCTGGGGCGCCTGCCAGACCTGCCACGGTCTGGGCATCCACACCGAGCTGTCGGTGGATGCCCTGGTGCCGGACCAGGACAAGTCGCTGCAGGAGGGCGCCATTGCAGGCTGGAACCGCCCCGGCGAGGCCGGCTGGTACCGCCGCCAGATCAAGCGCCTCGCGGCGGCCAAGGGCTTCTCCACCGCCACCCCCTGGCGCAAGCTGCCCGCCGCCACCCGCGAGTTCATCCTGCACGGCCAGCCGGAAGCCAAAGGGCGCTGGAGCTGGCGCGGCAAGGGACCTTGGCCCGGCGTGATCCCGGACCTGCAGACGCGCTTTGCCAATTCCGAGTCCGACACCGTCAAGCAGTGGGTGATGGGCTTCATGACCGAGAAGGAATGCCCGGCCTGCAAGGGCACACGGCTGAACCCCTTTGCGTCAGCCGTGACGGTGGGGGGCAAGCGCATCCACGACCTGGCGCGCATGAACGTGCGCGACGCCCGGGTGTGGGCGCGCGAACTGAAGCTGACGCCCGAGGCCAAGCTGATTGCCGCCGCGGCGCTGAAGGAGGTCAGCGCGCGGCTGGGCTTCATGGAAGACGTGGGCATCGGCTACCTGACCCTGGACCGCAAATCGGGCACGCTTTCCGGCGGCGAGGCCCAGCGCATCCGGCTGGCCACCCAGGTGGGCAGCGGCCTGGTGGGGGTGGCCTATGTGCTGGACGAGCCCAGCATCGGCCTGCACCAGCGCGACAACGACATGCTGTTGCGCACCCTGAAGCACCTGCGCGACATCGGCAACACGGTCATCGTGGTCGAGCACGACGAGGACACCATCCGACAGGCCGACTGGGTGGTGGACCTGGGGCCGGGTGCGGGCGCCCACGGCGGCCGCGTGGTCTTCAGCGGCCCCGGCGCCGAGCTGGCGCGCTCGGACACGCTGACCGCCGACTACCTTGCCGGCCGCAAGCGCGTTGTGGCCCCGGCCGAGACGCGTGCCGTGAGTAAAGCCAACGCCCTGGTGGTGCGCGGCTGTAACGAGAACAACCTGAAGGGCGTGGACGTGGCCTTTCCGCTGGGCGGGCTGGTGTGCGTCACGGGCGTTAGCGGCAGCGGCAAGAGCACGCTGGTGACGGACATC
>JADLBZ010000023.1 GCA_020847415.1 Planctomycetota bacterium | reverse complement strand
GGTTGAGCTGGAAGTAGTGCTGCGGCAGCTGGAAGTACCCGGGCACATAGGGCCGCGCCGCAGCCAGGGCCGGCGGGCGGTGCAGCACCACCACCGTGCCCGCCGCCAAGTCGCCCAGGCTGCGGGTCTTGCGGTCTATGAACATGACAATGCCCAGCGACGCAAAGGGCGCCACCATCATCAGCACTTCCGTGGAGAACACGCCCGCCACCAGCAGCGCGGGCATGGGGCCGATCACCGCCATGCGCATGAAGGCGCGGATCACGCCTTCACGGGGGCCGATCTCCTCGCCGTCCTCGCGCACCACGCGCAGGCGCATGGCGGCCTTGCCTGGTGTGCGGCCGCCAAAGAAGCCCTCCAGCACCAGGAAGTACCCCAGGTTCACGCCGGTGACCGCCACCAGCCGCAGGGCCGCCGACAACGAAGGCGGTACTACCGCCTCCAGCATGAAGGCCAGGATCAGGCCGACCACCAGCAGCGCCAGGAACAGGCCTGTGATGACGGCCAGGTCAATGGCGATAGCGAACACCCGCGAAAAGGGGCTGGCGATCTCAAAGGCCGCCTCGACATCTTCGGGCAGCTTCACGCGGTGTTCAGCCGAAAGACTGCCGCTGCGGGCCACGTCGAGTTCCGGCCGTGTGGCGTCGGTGAAGCCGACCCGATAGGATACGTCGTACACGAGAGCCCCAATGTTCCCGACCCGCCGCCAACCGCACCACCCGCCCCAGCCGCCGCAGTTCCGCGCCTTTGAGCGCTGGCGTTATCTGGCCCATGAGGGGCTGCGCTGGTCGCGCCAGCGCCCCAAGACCCTGGCACAGGTCGAGCAGTTTACATCAGCCTACCGGCAGGCCGCCACCGAGCTTGCCCGAGTGCGCGCGTTTTCGCCGGACAAGCGCATGGCCGAGTACATCGAGCAGGCGGTGGCCACGGCGCACTTTGCCGTGTACCGCAAGCCGCGCACGAAGTTCGCGGCGGTCGTGCGCGGGGCGCTGTTTGAGTTCCCGGCCCTGGTGCGCCGCCTGTGGGCCTATCACGCGCTGTCGTTTGCCATCACCATGGTGACGGCCCTGATCGCATTCCTGGCGGTTTGGATCGCGCCCGAGACCTACTACCTGTTCGTGGATCGCGGTCTGGCCGGGGGCCGTGATCCCAGCGCCAGCGCGGACACCCTTGCCCAGACCCTGGGCCCGCAGCCCAGCACCATGGACGAAAGCGTGTTCTTCTCGCAGTTCCTGTTCACACACAACACCCAGGTTGCGTTCCTGTGCTTCTCGCTGGGCATCATGGCGGGTCTGCCCACCATGTACCTGCTTTGCGTGAACGGGCTGATGCTGGGCGCCTTCACCGCCCTGTTTGTCAGCAAGGGGCTGTCCCTGGAGTACTTCGCCTGGATTCTGCCCCACGGCGTGCCGGAGATCGGCGCCATCATCCTGTGCGGCGGCGCCGGTATGGCCATCGGACATCGCCTGCTTAACCCCGGCGGCAAGCCGCGTGCCGTGGCCCTGCGTGAGACAGCCGGGGCTGCCAGCCTGACCGCCCTGGGCTGCGTGCCGCTGTTGTTCACGGCCGGCCTGATTGAGGGCATCTTCCGGCAAAGTGAAGCCAGCGTGCCCCTGCGCTACGCGCTGTTCGGGGCCATGCTGGCCATCATGGTGGGCTGGCTGGGTTTTGTGCGCCGCCGCCCGCAAGGCGACACCTTCCTGCCCGTGTCGTAGCCCGCCGCAGAGGAAGTCGCCTCCGGCGTCCACTTCAACAGGAAACCGACTGCTCGGCTTGCGGCGTGAAGCCGCTCGCAGGCCAGCCCTTGCAGCCGCGCGGGCCAAGCAGGCACTGGCGGCGCGCCCGCCCGGCCCTAAACTGAACTTGGGGACGATGGGGTCGGACACGGTGACACCGTGGCTGATCCCGTTGCCGTTTCTGCGCCCGCCGCGCCGCGCTATGACCCCGGCAGCCACAAGCTGCTGCGCCAGCTGGTCAGCGGAGGAAAGCGCCTGCTGGTTTACGCACTGCAGGACGAAACCGCCGCCTGGCTGACGCTTGAGGTTACCGGCTCCGCCATGCTGGGCCCCGGCGAAGTCGAACAGGTCGTGCGCGACTCGGGCGTGCCGGTGGAGCCCGAGCGCGCGCAGGCCGCGCGGCTGCACATCGGGCGCGAGTTTGCCACCGGCTCGTCGTCTCCCGGCCGCGCCTGCGAGCCGTTTCTGCTGGCCCAGGGCCAGCCATCGTTGCCAGGCGACGACGGCCGCGTGGAGTGGGCCCTGCGCGTGCCCGGCGAGCACGAGATATCGCTGACCGAAGACGATCGCGGTCGTGTGGACTTTCGCGAGCTGGGCCGCGTCGCCAACGTGAACACCGGCCAGGCGCTGGCCCGGGTCATCGAGCCCACCCAGGGCAAGCCGGGCCGCACGATCTTCGGGCGCCCCCTGCCCGCCAAGAGCGGCCGCCGCGCCCCCCTGGGGGCCGGCCCCAACGTCGAGGTGGACGCCGCGGGCACCTTCCGCGCGCGCATTGACGGGCATGTCTTTCTGCGCGGCGTGGCACTGTGCGTTGAGCCCGTTTATCACGTGCGCGGCCACGTGGATTTGGGCGTGGGCAACCTGGACGTCGCCGGCACCATCCACTGCCACCGCGACGTGGGCGACGGCTTCACCCTGCGCGCGCGCGAGCACATCCTGGTGGAAGGGCTGGTGCTGGATTCGGTACTGGTGGCAGGCGGCGACATCGAGGTCGGCGGCGGCATCACCTTCCGCGATGCAGGCCGGCTGCGCGTGGGCGGGCGGCTGTTCGCGCGGCACTTGGTAAACGTGCGCGCCGACGTGGCGGACGCGGTCTGGGTGCAGTCGCAGATCGTGAACTGCCGCATCTCGGCGGGCGGGCGCATCCACTGCGAGCACGGCCAGATTGTGGGCGGGTCGGTAACCGCGCTTGGCGGCATCGTGGTGCGCCACCTGGGTGCCGAGGCCGGAACCCGCACCATCGTGCGTGTCTCGGCCGACACCTTTGAGACCGAAGAAACGCGCGCGCTGACCCTGCAGATTGCCGAGCTGGAAGGCGCCCTGAACCGCATTGAGACACGACTGGGGCCGTTCATTGAAGACCACGCGCTGGTCGAGGCCCTGGCCCCCGACAAACAGGCCGCGGTGCTGGCCCTGCTGGAACAGGCCGGCCAGTACCGCACCCGCATGCAGCAGACGGTGCGGGCCCGTGACGCGGCACTGGCGCGCTACGCCATGCACATGCACGAAGAAATCATCGTAAACGGCATGCTGCACGCGGGCGCCGACGTGGGCATTGACGGCTGTCGCCGCGTCTTCACGGAATCAGTACGGGGCCCCTTGCGCCTCCAGCCGGACTACAGCCGCGGCGACGTGCGCGTCGTGACGCTGTAACCGGCCGCTTCGCATGAGCCCTGCGCGGCTTGCCGCCCTTGCGCCCTGGCGCGAAACGCAGTTGCCGTTTGTGGGGTCGCCGTCCCGGCCCGCGTGCAGTTGTAGTTGCTGCCGGCAGTTCGCGTTCAAACGCCTTTGCGGGACGGCAGTGTCACGAAAGCCACGAGCTGCGCGCGGCTGGTGGCAGCCGCTTGGCTCCGGCCTTTGGCGCCTCGGCGAGATGATCTGCCCCGGTGGAACGCAGCGCTTCGCCGAATCCACCGAAGACAGGCATGAGCCGGAACACGCTCTATCCCGCGCCGGGCGTGTCCGTGGCAATGCCCGCGGGGTTGGCGCCCATCTGGGCCAGAGCCCGCTGGGTCTCGGGGGGCAGTGCGCCGAAAACCGACGCCCGGTTGCCCTGGTTGCGCGCCCTGGTCAGCACATAGAACAGGTCCGAGGTCGGCAGATACTGCAACTGCGGCAGCAGTTCCTCCGGCTCGCGGGACTTGTCCAGGTCCGCCACCAGCTGGTTCAGGCGCTCGCTGCGCATTTTCTCGTTCCACTCGCGCAGGGCTTTCTCCGAGCGCTCCTGCACCTCGGCGGCTTCCTTGCGCTGGGACTCCGTTTCCTGCCTTAGCGCGTCATACCCCTGGCTGCGCGCAGCCATGCGGTCAATCATGGCCTGGCTCTGCTCCATCTTGCGCTCGCGGTCCTCGCGCTGGCTGGCAATGTTGGCCAGCAGCACGTGCTCGAGTGCCTCGCTGTCCTTGATGCGCGCAATACGGGCCTTGAGTTCCTCGTCCACCAGGAAGTCCTTCAGCGCCTTGTCGGTGATCTCGCCGGACTGGGCCGCGTGGGCCAGGAAGCCGCGCAGTTGGCCCTTCTCGTCGTCGTTCAGGCGCACCAGGTAGTCACGCACAAACCCTGCGTCTTCGGCGTGGGCGCGGGTCCACCAGATCAGCGCCCCGCCCGCCGCAGCCAAGGTCACCATGCTGAGGATGCCCGCGATCATGATTGCCTTGTGCATGGCTCCTCCGTGTCGCTGTCCTGCGCGCGGCGGGATTGCGTCTGGGCTGCCTCATCCAGCGCCGCCTGCTCTTCGCGGGCCAGGACGCGCTGGTGCTCGCCCTGCCTGCGCACCTTCAGTTTCTCGACCACCTTCTTCTCCTGGGTGGCCTTGACCAGTTCTTCGCGCCGCCGGGCCAACTCGCCCTCCAGGGCGCGCGCATCCATTTCGCGCTGGCGCCGGGCCAGGTGCAGCCCGCCGATGTGGCGGTTCAGCCAGCGCAGCCGCGCCATGTCCAGGGCACCGGTCTTGGCGTCGTGCATGTCGCGCACGGCGCTGTTTTCCTGCTCGGCCAGGCCGCGCAGCTCGCCCTCGATGCTTTCTTTCTGGCGCACCGTGTCGGCCAGCCGCCGCTCGCGGAACTGCTGGGCCTGCTCGCGCAAGCGAAGCAGGCTCTGCAACCGGAAGCGGAACTTGCGGGCCATACGTCAGTTCCTATTTGCGTGGCGCGGGTGCAGGCCCCGGCGCCGCCGGCTTGCGCACCCGCTGCGCCGCGGGCTTGGCTGCCGGCAGGGGCCGCCGAGCCCCCGCCGCCGGGCCCAGGGGCGCACCGCCTGCCGCGTTCAAGGCTTTGCCCAGCGCCTGCCGCGTGGCAGCCATGTCCACGTGCTCGCCCAGCCCCTGGCGCAGAAAGGCCTCAATCTGCGGCATCAGGGCAATGGCTTCATCAATCTCGGGGTTGCTGCCGCGCTGGTAGGCGCCGATGTTGATCAGGTCTTCGCTCTGGCGGTAGGTCGTGTAGACACGCCTCAGCCGCGCAGCCAGTTCTTTGTGTTCTTTCTCGGCCACCGCACTCATCAGGCGGCTGATCGAGTCGTCAATACGAATGGCCGGGAAGTGCCCCCGGTTGGCCAGGTTGCGGTCCAGCCAGATGTGGCCATCCAGAATGCCGCGCACGGTGTCGGCAATGGGCTCGTTGGTGTCGTCGCCTTCCACCAGCACGGTGTAGAAGGCGGTAATGCTGCCGCGCTCGTTGGTGCCGGCGCGTTCCATGAGGCGCGGCATCATGGTGAACACACTGGGGGGGTAGCCCTTGGTGGTAGGCGGCTCGCCCGCTGACAGGCCGATCTCGCGCTGGGCCAGGGCCAGGCGCGTCACCGAGTCCAGCAGCAGCACCACGTTGCGGCCGCGGTCGCGGAAGTACTCGGCCACGGCGTGGGCGGCAAAGGCCGCGCGCACACGCAGCAGGGGCGGCTGGTCGCTGGTGGCGCACAGCACCACGGCGCGCCGGAGGCCCTCCTCGCCCAGGTCGTTCTCGATGAAGTCACGCAACTCGCGGCCGCGCTCGCCCACCAGTGCCAGCACGATCACGTCGGCGTCGGTGTTGCGGGTGATCATCCCCAGCAGGCTGGACTTGCCCACGCCCGAGCCCGCGAACAGGCCCACGCGCTGCCCGCGCCCGCAGGTAAACAGGCCGTCCATGGCGCGCACGCCCGTGGTCAGTGCCTGCCGGATGGGCGGGCGCTTCATGGCATCCGGCGGCGAGGCAAACACCTCGGCCATGGCCTGGGTGCGCGGGGCCGGCTTGCCGTCCAGGGGGTTGCCCAGGGCGTCCAGCACGCGGCCCAGCAAGGCATCGCCCACGCCGATCTGCGCGCGGGCGTGCACAAGTTCGATGGGGTCGCCGCGGCTGATGCCGCGCGCCTCGCCCAAGGGCATCAGCAGGGCGTGGTCGTGGTGAAATCCCACCACTTCGGCTTCCACGTCGCGGCGGCTGTGGCGAAGGCGGATACGGGCCAGGGCCCCCACCGGCACGGCGAAGTCGTCGGCCTCGATGGTCAGGCCCACCACCTGCGAGACGGTGCCCGCCACCTGGGCCAGCATCATGCCTTCCACCTTGTGGGCGGCCTCTAGAAACAGGCTCATGGGGCGCCCCCGGACCCCAGCAGGGCGGTGGTGATCTCCGCAAGCGCAGCCTCAAGGTCAAAAGACACCGAGCCGTGGCGCGACATTGCCCGCGCGCTGCCCGGTTGCAGGTTCTCGTCGCCGTGCAGGCGCAATTCGCGCAGGTCGGCAAAGGCCTTGTGCAGGGCGGGCAGGTGGTCGCGCACCACCAGCAGGTCGGAGGGTGCCAGGTACAGGTCCACCAGGCTGCGATCGGCGGTCAGCTCGATCAGCCGTTGCGCCAGCGTGACAGCCGCCTCAGGCCCGGCGGCAAAGCTGCGCCGGGCCAGCTTCTCGCCGATCTTGAGGGCCAGCCCCAGCAGGTCGGATTCAGCCTGTTGCAGCAGCGAGCCCCGGGCAGTCTCGAACCGGGCCAGCAGGTCTGCCAGCGCCTTTGCGGCAGGCTCGGCCTGGGCCTTGAACTCGCGCAACGCCTGCTCGCGCCCCTCGCGCCGGCCTTCGTCGTCGCCCTTGACCCGCCCCTCGGTCAGGCCTCGCTGGTAGCCGTCCTCGTAGGCCGAGGCGGCAATCTGCTTGCGCTCTTCGTCGCGCATGCGGGCGATCTCGGTGCGGGCGCGGTTCAGCATCTCGTCGGCCTGGCGGCGGGCCGCGTCAATGATCTCGCGGGCCTGGTCTTCCAGGCTGGCGAAATTGAAGGCGGTCAGGGCGGTCGCCCGGGCCTCGGATGCCTTGATGATCGTGCCGTCGGCCATGGGCTACACCATCATGTCCTCTTCGCCGCCGCGGCCCGAGATGGCGATCGTGCCGTCGCTCTGCAGGCGGCGCACCACCTCGATGATGTTGTGCTGGGCGGCTTCCACATCGGAGACGCGCACCGGGCCCGCGTACTCCATGTCCTGGGCAATCATGTCGGCGGCGCGGGCCGACATGTTCTTGAAGATGTGGGCCTTCAGTTCCTCGCTGGCGGTGCGCAGGGCAAGCGCCAGGTCGTCGTTGCTGATCTCGCGCAGCAGGGTCTGGATACCGCGTTCGTCGATGCGCAGCAGGTCCTCGAACACAAACATGTTGTCCTGGATCTGCTTGGCCAGCTCGGGGTCATCCTCCTCAATGACCTCCATGATGCCCTTCTCGATCTGGCTCTTAACCTGCGTCAGCACCTTGGCGGCCATGTTCACGCCGCCCGACTTGCTGTACTGCTGCGTGATCACGTCCGACAGTTTCTGCCGCAATGCCTCTTCGACACTGTGGATCACTTCGGGGTTGATCTGGTCCAGCCGCGCCAGGCGCGTGATCACCTCGACCTGCTTGCGGCCCTTGGGCATGCCGGACAGCAGGCTGGCGGCCTGCTCGGCCTTCAGGTGGGCCATGATCAAGGCAATGGTCTGCGGGTGCTCGTCCTGGATGAAGGTGAGCAGGTTGTCCATCTCGGCCTTCTCGAGGACCTTGAAGGGGGCCGGGCGGATGCTGGCTTCCAGTGTCGCAATGGCGGCCTTGGCCTGCTCGGTGGGCAGCGTGGCGTTCAGCAGCTTGCGGGCATGCTCGATGCCGCCCTCGTTGATAAACTTCTGCGCGACGTTCAGGTTGTAGAACTCGCGCACCACCTTGTCGCGCATGTCGGTGTCCACGGTCTCGATCTTCGCGATCTCCGTGGCAATGGCCTCCACCTCGGCGCGGGGCAGCTCGGCCAGCAGCTTGCTGGCGCGCTCGGGCGGCAGGCTGATCAGGAACATCGCCGCCTTGCGGCTGCCCGAAACCGGCTGTTTCTTGTCTTCGGCCATGGCAGCAGCACCCTATTCGTTGAAGATCAGCCAGCGCTTCAGCAGGTTGGCCGCGGCGCGGGGGTTCTCTTCGATGATCTGGTTGACCTTCTCGTAAATCAGGTTGGCCTCCAGCTTGTTCGGCGCCCCCGGCAGCGTGGGCAGGGCCAGCTCGGCCGCGGCTTCCGCCTCGGCCAGGGTGGGCTCGGAGAGGCTGGGAATCGGCTTGGGAGCACTCTTCTTGACCATGCTGTTCAGGATCCAGAAGGCACCCAGGATCAGCACCAGCAGCACGCCGTAGCCCAGCAGGTGGCTGTAGCGCTCCAGCATGCCGCCCGTGCCGAAGAAGGTGCTCATCAGCCCCTCTCCTTGCGCGGCCGGCAGGCGGGGCACGAACTCAACGGCGATCTTGGCTGCCGACAGGCCGGTGGCCCCCGCAGCCAGGTTTTGCACCTTGCTGCGCATGGCGCCCTGCGCTGCATCGTCGGCGGCCAGTTCCTCCGGGATGCTGATGGCGAGGCTGCTCTGGTCGTAGTTGATGACCAGCTTCATGCGCTCAAGCTGCGACTTCACGGCCTCGTCCAGCACGTTGCGCTCCAGCGATTCCGCGCGCTCCTCGTTGCCGGCCAAAGCACCCCCGGCGGCATCGGTGCGGTTGCTGTTCTGGCTCTCGGCACGCAGGCCGGCGGTGCCCTTCTCGCTGCGGGTGGTGCGCTTTTCCTTGCTGGTTTCGCGGTAGCCCACAATGGGCTCGGCCCCGTCGGGCTGGTAGTCCGTGTGGCTCTCCTTCACTTCGTCCAGCAGGCGCACGTCCACCGTGGCTGCTACCGTGGCGCCGAAGGGGGCCAGCACGCTGTTGGCCTTCTCCTCTACGTTGCGCTCCACCTGTTGCCGCAGCTGGTAGCGGTCCGCCGACATCTGCGCGTCGTCGTGAAACGCGTAGGGCCGGCCGGTCGTGTCCATGATGAAGACGTCTTCGGCCGCCAGGCCCGGGTAGCTGCTGGCCACCAGGTTGGCAATGCTGACCACCTGCGGCTGGACCAGCCGGTCCTGCCCGGACAGCTCCACGGTGACGCTGGCCTTGTTCTTTCCCGCCTCAGGCTTGAACAGCACTTCGCGGCTGGCGGGAGTGATGCGCACACTGGCCTGGCGCACGCCCTCCATGGCCTGGATGGTGTGGCGCAGCAGGTCTTCAATCTGCACGCGGATGCGCTCGTAGCGCTGGGGCTCGGTGCTGGTGAAGTCGGCCTGGCCCAGGAACTCGTAGTTGTTAAGGCCGTCGGGCAACAGCCGCGCGGCGTTCAGGATAATCAGGGCGCGGTCGCGCTTGTCGCGGGGCACCATCAGGTCGGACTTGTCGGTGCTGAACTGGCTTTCGATGCCGTATTTGCCGAGCTCGGCTTGGGCCGCCTGGACGTCCTTGATGGGGCTCTGGATCGCCGCCATGCCGCCCTCGCCGCCGGCAAAAGCCACCAGGCTGAACACCAGCGCAAACACGCCGGCGCCCACGCCAGCGATGATCCATCGCTGGCGCGGCGAGAACTTCTTGAACGTCTCGACAACCTTGGCCTTGAGTTCTGTCAGCTGGTCAAGCAGTGCCATCGCCGGCTCCCCCGGTTGCGCGGCCGTGGCCGAAGCCGGAATCCGTTCCGGCTGCGTTCACGACCCCTCTCTCGCGCGGGGCAAGCCCGCGGGACGGTCCGGGGCCAATGCCCCTAGATCCGCAGGCGGGAGATCTCTTCGTAGGCCTGGACCAGCTTGTTGCGCATCTGCATCAGCGTGCGGAAGGCCAGGTCGGCCTTTTCCACGGCGGTCATCACCTCAGCCATATTGTCGGTCTCGCCCGTGACCAGCGCCTCTATGGCCTGGTCAGCCTCGGTCTGGCGGGCGTTAACCTCCTGGATCGTCTCGCCCAGGATCTGGCGGAAGGACTTGTCCGCGCCGGGCGCCTCTGTGCCCAGGTCCTTCAGCAGATGGGGCTGAGACGGCCCCCCCACCGGCTTGACAGGCCGGGACAGGGCATGACCATCGCCTATGCTGCGCTGCTCCATGGCAGATCTCTCACCGGGGGAGAGTATAAACAATTACCGCAAAAACGCAAATACAACAAAACCGCGAATTGTAAAAACTCAAGCCACGATCCTCAGGCTTTGCGCAATCATCGTCTTGGTTACCCCCAGCACCGTCGCGTTGGCCTCGTAGGCGCGGCTGGCCAGCACGGCGTCGGCCATTTCGCGGGCCGGGTCCACGTTGGGGTATTCCACGTAGCCCACGTGCTGGTCCACCATGGCCTTGAAGGCGGCTTCGTCCAGCTCAGCGAACTCGGGGCGGCGCCCGCCGCTGCGGGCCGTGGCATCCACTTGGTAGTAGTCGGCCAAGGTGATCGCATCGGGGTGGCCGGGGTCGTAGACCAGCCGCGGCGCTTCTTCGCTGTCCACGATCTCGGTTACGTTCACGCCGTAACGCGGGTCGCGGTTGCGGGCGTCGCCGGGCTCAAACACAGCCAGCCGGCGCCGGTAGGCGCCACGGTTGCCGAACTCGTCGCGCGTGCTGTTCACGTTGGCAATGTTGTTGGCGATCAGGTTCAGCCGGATGCGCTCGGAGCGCATGCCGCTGACACTGGTATCAAAGGTAGAGAACATGTTCCGCTGCCTCCGCTACGGGCGTTCGGTAATGGTGTCGCGCAGCAACTGGTACTGCTTCTTCAGCAGGGTGCCCACCATGCGGTATTGCAGGCCGTTCTCCGCCAGGCGTGCCATCTCGGCGTCAATGTCCACGCGGTTTTCTCCGTGGCGCAGTACGCCCTGGGCGTCGCTGCGACGCACGGAGAAATGCAGGCCACTGCGCTGATCCTCCCACACGCCCTCGGCACCGTGGTCTTCGCCCGCATAGGGCGCGGGCAGGTTGCTGCCGGTGCCCGGGCCGGTTTCCCACACGTCGCCCCGGGGGCGCAGGCTGAACGTGCGTACCGGTTTGGCGTCGCGGGCCTTCATGCTGCGCCGCAGCACGTCCTGAAACGTCTCCGCCGGCAGGTCCACGGGCTTGTAGTGCGGTGTCTCGACGTTGGCGATGTTGTGGGCGATCAGCTTGTGGCGCTGCTCGGCAAAGCTCAACGCGCGCTCCAGCACGGGAGCTGCGCCTTTGTTGAACATGGTGCCGAAGGGCGTAGTCATGGCCCGGGCCTGATTGCAAGGCCCGTGCCACCACGTCCCGGGCCCCGAAAACACCGGACCTACGGAAGTTTTGGTCTGCCGGCGCTTCCAACCGGGAAGAATTTTCTTCCGCGTACTATTCTGGCTTGCATGACCTTGCGCTATCGCCATTACTCGCCCGAACTTGACCCCGATGCCTGCATCAGCGTGGACGGCAACGCGCCCGGCCGACTGAACCTCTCGCACTGGCCCGGCAACCGGACCCCGTCACGCTTCAAGCACGATCTTTCCACGGGCGCCTGCCTGAAGCTGCTGCAAGAGAAGGACCGCGACGTGCTGCGCGGCTTCACTACCGTGACCAACAACCACTGGGATACCGACGGCTGCTGCAGCGCCTTTGCCCTGATCCAGCCGGGGGTAGCCCTGGTGCAGGGCCATCACCTGATTGCAGCCGCACTGGCAGGCGATTTTGAGCTCTTTACCACGCCCGAGGGCGTGAAGATCGACCTCACGTTGACCGCCCTGACCCAGCACCCGGCCAGCTCGGTGCACAGTGACCGATTCACCGACGAACGCGCCCGCAGGCAGGCGCAGTACGACCACGGCCTGGCCTTGCTGCCCAGCCTGCTGGCCAACCCGGACCTGCACGCCGACTGGTTTGCCCGCGAGTACTGGACCATCCAGCGCGACCTGCGCGCCCTGCGCGAAGACCTGCATCACGTGGAGCGCTTTGACGCGCTGGACCTGTCCGTGGTCCGCGCCGATCAGCCGCTGCATCGCACCGCAGTCAACACTGCGGCTGGCACCGACCGCGTGCTGACGCTGACGTCCCACCCCCAAGGGGGCGTGACAGCCGAGTTGCGGCTGACCACGTTGTCGTGGTTCGAATTGGTGGCCCAGCCCAAGCGAACGAGGGTGGACTGGTCGCCCCTGCTCTCGCGGCTGACCGAGGAGTTTGCAGCCGCGGGAGGCCACTGGCAGGCCGATGATCTGGCTGACCCCACCCCCCGGCTGGCATTTGTGGGCGATTCAGGCGACTTGGCCCCGCACCCGGCGGGTGCGGACCGGCTGCAGGCGGCGGTAGCGCGTTTTTTTGCCAGTCACCCCCTGCGACCGGCGGGAATCTAGCAGGGCGTTGAAATAGTCTGTTTCAGCGCCCTGCCCGGCCCGCGCGACTGCACGGGCCGGCCGGCGAGCGGCTTTACGCCGCGAGCCGGGCAGTTGCTTACCGTTGAGGAAGGCGCCAAAGGCGACTTCTTCAACGGCCTGCTAGTGTTGCATCCACATTATTGAATTTTGGGGTGTCGGTTCCGTCCCGCTGTCGCGTCAGGCCGCGACGGGCGCTCGCGACACGCGCCCTCCGGG
>JADLBZ010000022.1 GCA_020847415.1 Planctomycetota bacterium | reverse complement strand
AGTTGTGGAGTGGGCCTCTGGCCCGCATGCAGTTGCTGTTCTCTGCGGCTCTGCGAGAGCAAGCAGTTCAGAACGGCACGCGGCCGAGACGGCCACGCCACGAACTGCAACGGCGCGCGGCCGAGACGGCCACGCCACGAACGGCAACGGCGCGCGGCCGAGACGGCCACGTCACGAACGGCAACGGCGCGCGGCCGAGACGGCCACGCCACGAACTGCAACGGCAACGCGGGCGAGGACGCCCACGCCACGAACGGCAACGGCTTAGCGCAGCAGGCCGCTGCTGCCCTTGGGTGCCTGGAAGGCTGCACCGAAGCTGACATAGAAGCCGAAGTTGTTCTCGACCGCGTCATACGTGAAGACCATCCCGAGGTCAAAGATCTCCAGCACGCGGCGGGTCAGCTCGATGCGCGTGTCGCGGAACTCGCCGTTCTGCATGTCGTATTCCTGCTTGGCGCCCACGCGATAGAGCTCAGATAGCGCCAGGTCCAGTTGCACGCCCACCACCTGGTGCTGGCCCTTCAGCAGGCGGTAGTACACGTTGGCCTGGCCCAGGTTCAGGATATCGAAGCGGAAACTGGCCGATGCCCGGTTGAAGTTGCCGGACAGCGGGTCCAGGAACATCTGGCCGGACAGCGCAAAGCCCGGCGCGGGGCGCCACAGGGCGGCCACCTCCAGGTCGCCGGCCCAGCGGTCGTTGTTGTCGCGGCGCCGGTTAGGAAAGATGGGCAGCTCTACCATCACCTCGAAGTAGTCCACGGTACGGCGTTCGCGGCCGCTACCCTGCCGGGTTTGCAGCCGGTTGCGGAAGCCCACGCGCACCTCGTGGTACTCGTCCAGCACGTCCACGTCATCAAAAGGGATAAAGGCCCGGCCGGGCACGTCGTCCAGGCTGTTGTAAGCGATATTCCGGTAACGCACGAAGGGTGCAAACACATGCCGCAGGCCGTCTATGCCCAGGGCGGGCACGCGGCAATCGGGGAAGGTGCCGGTGATGAAGGTCTGGGCATTCACGCCGAAAAACGGCAGCACCCGATAAAGCAACCCGCCCTGGATCTGCTGGCCGGGCGCCAGGCCGGGGAAGGTCCCGTCGGGCGACAGGCCGGGCCGGCTCATGTCCTCGGGCATCTTGATGTGGTCGCGCGCCACCGTGACGCGCGCGCCGGCATAGGGGTCCAAGGCCAGCACGCCCAGGTCCAGCGGCAGGTTGAACCAGGTGCTGCTGTCGGCGCGGCCCGTGTACACCTGTTGCCGCGTGTCGCCGTCGCCGGGCCGGAAGTTCAGGATCGAGGCCTCGGTGTGGCTGTTGATGCGCAGGCCGAAGTCCGCGATGGCGACGTGGCTGGCGTCAAAGCCCAGGGTGGGCAGGTACTCGGTGCGGCTCTGCCAGGGGTGCACCTTGGGTGCCAGCAGCAGATAGTAGGCGAGGTCGTGCTCGCGCTTGCTGAGCAGGATGAAGCTGTCGCGTGGCTCGTTGTTGTCGTGCTCGCGCTGGTAGAACTCGCGGCGGAAGTTGCGGTCGCTGTCGTAGCTGAAAATGCTGTCCAGCTGCCAGTTGGCCCCGAAGTTCTGCGAGTACATCGAAAGAAAGCGGCCGCGGCTGTGCTTCTCGACGGGATACCAGCCCAGTTCGCCGGCGCGGCCGCGTTTGTCGCCGGGATCGTTGATGTAATAGCTGCGCATGCCCGCGCGGCCGAAGGGCTCAAAGGCGCGCAGGCCGCCCCAGTCCAGGTTCAGGCCGCTGCCAAAGCCGCGGCGGCTGAAGTAATCAAGCTGCGGTCCCAGTTGCAAAGGCTTGAAGACCGGCTCGGGATCGGCAAAGAAGTCATAGGTTGCGATGGCGTCCACATAGGTGCGGAACCAGTAGCCGTACTGGCTGCTGTGGCCCAGGTCGAGCTGCCGTATCGGCGGCTCGCTGTCCAGGTCGTAGGCATAGTCCTGCAGCGGCAGCACCAGCAGCGGAAAATCCAGCAGCCGCACCGCGGGCCGCGTCAGGTACACCGTCTGGCGCACGCGCGTCAGGCGCACGGTCAGCACGTCGGCCGCCAGCGAGTAGCTGGCCACCGCCAGGCTGCTGCTGGAGATGCTGCCGTCCAGCAACTCGACTTCCTGCTCTTCGGGGGTCAGGCCGATCAGCCGCAGCTCCCGCGCCCGCATGAACAGCCGCACGCCCTGCTCCTGCGGCAGCGAGCGCGGCGTGCCGGCGGGCACGGGCACGCCGTCGTCAGAGGGGGCCGCGCCGACGCGGTCTTCGCGTTTCTCCTCGGCGGCTTCGTCGCCGGAGCCGCCCACGCCGACGCCGGCCTTCATGGGCACGCCTTCATCGGTGGGTTTCACCAGGGGGCGGCCGGCGCCCGAGTGGGCCTTCACGTTGTCGAGGCGACCGCGCAGGTTGAGCTGCTGGCTTTCGCGTTGCTTGCCCTTGTCGTCCATGGTGACGATGCGGCTGCTGGCGAAGTCCAGATAGGTGCGGTCGGCGCGCATGGTGATGCTCTCGCCGTCCACGGCGTAGCGCAGCCAGACGTTGCCTTCGCCATAGAACTGGAACTTGGCGGCGCCGCGCGAAAGGGCCAGGAAGGGGTCGCTTTCGATGTCGGCGCGGGTGTCGGCGGTCTCGCCGGGGTTGGGCTCAAACCAGATCAGGGCGCGGTCGGCCAGCAGCTCGAGGCTCTTCTCGACGGGGGCAAGGCCCTGGCGGCCGGGGGTCAGCTCGCGGTACTCCAGGCGCACGGCATAGGGCAGGGCCAGCACGAAGGGCCCGTTGTCGCCCTCACGCCAGATCTCCCAGTAGGTCTGCTGGTCTTCCTCGACGACGAACTGGATCTCGATTTCGCCGGGAAGGCGCCCAGCCTGGGCGTGCAGGCCCGCGCCCGCCGCGGCGAGAACGAGCAGCAGCCCAAGCAGCGCGAAACATCGGCCCATGCCGGGGAGCACGCTAGCAGCCGCGCCCAAACCGCGAAACAGGCT
>JADLBZ010000021.1 GCA_020847415.1 Planctomycetota bacterium | reverse complement strand
TGTACGAGCAGGACCTGGCGCGCGCCAAACGCGACGAGAACCCGGAGAAGTTCAAGTGGCGGGTCAAGCCCGGAGAGGCTCTGCGCTGCCAGCGCGAGCTCATGAAGCTGATGACCATGATTGAGCTGCTGGAAGAAGATTGCGCGCGAGTGGCGGGCGAGCTGATCGCCGAGCACCTCAGCGGCAACGGGCCGTTTGAACCGCCCGAGGAGTTGCGCGCGCCCGCTGAACTCGCTGCCGCGGTCGCCCAGCCGCAAGGCCCGTAGGAGTTGGGCGGGGCGATTCCGGGTCAGGCGGTGCCTGCCCCGGAGCGCTGCTGCGCAGCCCCGCATCACGAACGGCTACGCGGGCGAGGACGCCCACGCCACTAGCGACAACGGCTACGCGGGCGAGGACGCCCACGCCACTAAAGGCAACGGCGCGCGGGCGAGGACGCCCACGCCACTAACGGCAACGGCACGCGGGCGAGGACGCCCACGCCACTAAAGGCAACGGCGCGCGGGCGAGGACGCCCACGCCACTAACGGCAACGGCTACGCGGGCGAGGACGCCCACGCCACTAACGGCAACGGCACGCGGCTGCATAGCAAAGTGCAGGTGAGCTACTCGTCGAGCAGGGCCTTCTGCATGGCGGTGAGGCGCTGGATGCCGCTGGTGGCCAGGTCCAGCAGGGCGTTCAGTTGCGCGCGGGGAAAGCTCCGTTCCTCGGCGGTTCCCTGCACCTCAATGAACTCGCCTTTGCCGGTCATCACCACGTTCATGTCGGTCTCGGCGCCGAAGTCCTCGTGGTAATCCAGGTCCAGCACCGGCTGTCCGTCCACGATGCCGACGCTGACTGCAGCCACGCTGTCAATCAGGGGCCAGTAACGCAGCTTGCTTTCGTCTTTCAGGCGCAGGCAGCAGTCCCAGAGGGCCACGTAGGCGCCGGTGATGCTTGCCGTGCGGGTGCCGCCGTCGGCCTGCAGCACGTCGCAGTCCAGCCAGATGGTGCGTTCGCCGATCTGCTTGAGGTCAATGACAGCGCGCAGGCTGCGGCCGATCAGGCGCTGGATCTCGACGCTGCGGCCGTCCACCTTGCCGGCCTTGTCGCGGGATTTGCGGTCCTGGGTGCTGCTGGGCAGCATGCCGTACTCGGCGGTCAGCCAGCCGGCGCGCTCGGGTTCGGGCTTGCGAACGTTCTCGGCCCGCACAAAGGGCGGCACGGCGTCCTCGTACATGGCGGTGCACAACACGCGGGTGCGGCCGAACTCAACCAGCACGCTGCCGGGCGCGTGCTCGGTGAAACGGCGGGTAAAGCGGATTTCGCGCAGCTGGTCGCCGGGGCGCCCGTCGTGACGTGGCATAAGCCTCCTGTGGGAAGCCGCGGGCGCGGCGTAGTATCAGGCAGCCTCTCGCGGTTGCAGCGAGGCGATGGACTCCACATCCAGCAGCACAGCGGTGCCGTCAGACTCACCTACAACACAATTCATGCCGCTGGGCGGAACCCAGATGGAACGTGCCGAAGTCACCAGGAACTCGCGACCGTCCGAGAGCCGTATGATGAACGGCCGGAACGGGTCCGCCTTGGCAAATCTCCGGATGTCGTCCGCAGTCATGCTGCACTCCAAGCCTGCAAGGCGTCAGGTCTGGCGGCTGGGCGGTTCAACGAAGATGGCCTGCACCAGCATCACATCAAGGATTATCGTTTGGCCGGTGTCGTCTTCAACCCAGAGCGTGCGGTCGTCATCTTGAAACCACGCGTAATCGCGGTGCCTCACCTGGACCCTGCGCTGCGTCAGCAGGTCAATCGCGAACGGCCGAAACGGGCTGGCTGCCAGCAGTTTCTTGACTTGCTCAACCTTCATTCGTGCCGCCTCTAGTGTCCTTTGCCCACGATCTGGTTCTTCTCGTTCAGCAAGATGACCCGCGGCTGGTGTTTGGAGGCCTCGGCGGTCTCGAACAGGCCAAAGGCGGCAATGATGACGCGGTCGCCCACCTGCACCAGCCTGGCGGCGGCGCCGTTCAGTCCGATCACGCGGCTGCCCCGCTTGCCCCGGATCACGTAGGTGTGAAAGCGGCCGCCGGTGTTGATGTTGTAGACGTCCACTTTCTGGTTGGCCAAAAAGCCTGCGGCCTCCATCAGGTCCTCGTCAATGGTGACGCTGCCCTGGTAGTTCAGGTCGCTTTGGGTGACGGCTGCCTGGTGCAGCTTCCCGATCAGCATCTCGATCTGCATGTCGCGTAAACTCCGGCGTGGCGCGCGGATTGTAGGGGGTCAGGCCCCCGCGTCAACGAGGGGAGGCAGGCCCTCAAAGAGCAGGCTGCCGATGCGGACGTGGGTGGCGCCTTCCTCAATGGCGACCTCAAAGTCGTTGCTCATGCCCATGGAAAGAGAAGGCAGCGCCACCGAGAGGCCGCAGTTCACCGGCACGTGGGCCAGTTCGCGCAGGCGTCGAAAGTGCGGCCGCGCGGCCTCGGCGCGGTCGGCCTGGGGGGCCATGCACATCAGGCCCAGCACGCGCAGGCGCGGGCAGGCGGCAGCCAGCTCGCGCAGGGCCTCGTGGACCTCGGCGGGCTCAAGGCCCTGCTTCCGGCCCTCGGCAGCGACGTTCACCTGCAAGAAGATGTCCACGGCGGGGCGGCCCAGTTCAATAGCCCGCTTGTTGATTTCGTCGGCCAGTTTCACCGAGTCCACACTGTGGATCACGTCAAACTGCTCCAGCACCCGCCGCACCTTGTTGCGCTGCAGCGGGCCGATGAAGTGCAGCCGCGGGCGGCCCGGGTCGTGAAGGCCGGGCACGTGAGGCAGCTTTTCGGCGGCTGCCTGCTGGCGGTTCTCGGCCAGGTCACGCACGCCAAGGTCAATCAGCATCTGGGTGGTGGCGGCGTCCACGGTTTTGGTCACGGCCACCAGGGTGACCTCGGCCGGTTCGCGGCTGGCGCGCTCGCAGGCGCCCGCAATGCGGGCGCGAACGGCGCGCAGGTTCTGCTCCAGGATTACTGCCGGGTGCATGGCCGGAGTGTAGCCCGGCAATCGACAATTGCACGCGGGCGCGGGCGAACTATAGTTCCCGCCGGCCCGGCGGAGGGGCGGCAGTGCAGCGAAACGGAACCAGCAAGACCACAGGCGACGCGCACGGCGTCGCTTTTTTTGTAGGCGGGGCAACCGTGCCGGCGGAGGCGCCATGCTAGAGACACCCACGCGCACATGGACGCGCAAGGACCTGCTGGGGCTGGAAGAACTCGCGCGGGACGAGATCCTGCACCTGTTGGACACCGCCCGGGGCTTTGCCGAGATCAGCACCCGCAGCATCAAGAAGGCTCCGGCATTGCGCGGCAAGGTGGTGCTGAACCTCTTCTTTGAGCCCAGCACGCGCACCAAGACCAGCTTCAGCCTGGCGGCCCAGCGCCTGTCCGCCGACCTGGTAGACATCGTGAAAGAGGCCAGCAGCAGCGTGAAGGGCGAGAGTCTGGTGGACACCGCCCGCAACGTGGAGGCCATGGGCGTGGATATCGTGGTGGTGCGGCACCAGCAGGCGGGCGCACCGGCGCTGCTGGCACGCAGCCTCAAGGCCAGCGTCATCAACGCCGGCGACGGCACCCACGAGCACCCCACCCAGGCCCTGCTGGACCTGTACACCATCCGCGACAAGCTGGGTGAGCTGGCCGGACGCAAGATCGCGCTGGTGGGGGACATCACCCACAGCCGCGTGGCCCGCAGCAACATCTGGGCCCTGCGCAAGCTGGGCGCCGAGGTGGGCGTGATCGGCCCGCGCACCCTGGTGCCGGGCGCTTTGCGCGAGCTGGGTGTGAACGTGCACTATCACCTCGACGAAGCGCTGGGGCATTACGACGTCTTCAACATCCTGCGCATCCAGCTGGAGCGCCAGCGGCGCGGCATGTTCCCCAGCGTGCGCGAGTACAACGCCCTGTACGGCATTGACCTGCGACGCCTGAAGCGCATGAAGCCCGGCGTGCTGATCATGCACCCCGGGCCCATCAACCGCGGCGTCGAGATCAGCCACGACGTGGCGGACGGCCCCAACAGCGTGATCCTGCAGCAGGTTGCCAACGGCCTTGCCGTGCGCATGGCCGCCATGGTGCTGACCCAGAACGCCCGGGAGAGTGCGTGAACGAAACCGCCGCCGAGCCCATGCCCGCTTCGCTGCGCTTCTCGGGGGCGCTGTGTGCGCTGGTGCTGGCTGGGCTGGTGCTGCTGGCCTACATCAACCGGGTCATGGTGATCCCGCCCACGAACAAGGATGCCGCGCTGGCGCCGCGGCTGGCCCGCGAGCGCGGCGATGTGCGCGAACTGAAGCTGACCGCCGACGATGGCAGCCCGCTTTACGGCTGGCTGCTCGGGCGCGATGACGCGCCGGTCAAGGTCATCCAGTGCATGGGCAACGCCGAGTACATCGGCCCGGCGGCTCAGTCCTATGCCGACACTGCCGCCGAGCTGGACGCCCAGTTCCTGCTCTTTGATTACCGCAGTTTCGCCAACAGCCCCGGCACGCCCTCTGAGCGCGGCTTCTACAGCGATGCCCGCGGCGCTTATGCCCACGCCATCAAGGCCCTGCGCTGGCGGCCCTCGCAGGTGGTGGTGTGGGGGCGTTCGCTGGGGGGCGGCGTGGCCACGCACCTGACCGACGAACTGTTGAAGCCCGAGCGCCGCGAGAGCCTTGCGGCGGGCGGCCCGCCCCGCGCGCTGGTGCTGGAAGCAGCCTTCACCAGCATCCCCGACATGGCCGAGGTTGCCCTGCCCAAGCTGCCCCTGGGCGGCTGGATGGCGTACTCGCTGTTTGACAACGCCGCGCGGGCGCCGCGGCTGGCGCTGCCGGTGTTTCACTTTCACGGCGACCAGGACGAGATTGTGCCCTTTGAGCACGGCCGCCGCCTGCACAGAATGCTGCCCGGTCCAGCGAAGTTCCTGCCTCTGCCGGGGGCTGGGCACCTGAATGTCTGGAGTGACGCCGGACGTGCCGCGCAGATCCGGCGCGAGCTGCGCGAGTTTCTGGCTGCCAACCCGGAAAGGAACAGCCGCTGATGGACGCGATACTCGTCAAGGGCGGGCGGGTGATTGATCCCGCCTCGGGCTTCGACGGCGAAGCCGATGTAGTGGTGCTGGGCGGCCGCATTGCGGCGGTGGGCAAGTTCGGCGAACAGGACGTGCGCGGGCAGTACCGCAGCCTGGACCACCTGCAGATTGTGGACGCGCGCCACCTGGTGGTCTGCCCGGGCCTGGTGGACCTGCGCTGCCATGTGGGCGAGCCCGGCAAGGACAGCGAAGAGACTGTGGCCCACGCCGCCGAGGTGGCCATTCATGGCGGCTTCACCACCGTGGCAGCGATGCCCGACACCGACCCGGCCCTGGACACCGTGGCTTCGGCCCTGCTGGTGCGGCGGCAATCGGAGCAGGCGGGCTTTGCCGATGTGCACCCGGTGTGTGCCCTGACGCGCAACCGCGCGGGCGAGGAGCTGGCCGAAGTCGGGCAGCTGGTCGAAGCGGGGGCGGTGGCCTTCTCCGACGAGCAACGCGCCGTGGACGCGCCTGCCACCCTGCTGCGCGCCATGGCCTACGTCAGCATGTTTGACCGCGCGGTGATCGAGTTCTCGCAGGACCCGGCGCTCTCGGGCGGCGCCATGAACGCGGGCTATGAGGCGATGCTGGCCGGCCTGCCCGGCATTCCCTCGGTGGCCGAGGAGCTGGCGGTGGCGCGGGCCTGCATGTTCGCGCGCGAAACGGGCTGTCACTATCACGCGGCCCTGCTGACCACGCGCAACGGTGTCAGGGCCGTCAAGCGCGCCCAGCGCCTGGGCGTGCGGGTGACCGCCGAAGCGGGCGCCCTGCATCTGGCCTTCACGGATGCCGAGGTGCGCAAGGCCTACGACACCAACTTCAAGCTCTTTCCGCCCCTGCGCACCCGCGATGACGTGGAGTGGCTCAAGCGCGGCCTTCGCGAAGGGGTAATTACCTGCATCAGCAGCAGCCACCGGGGTGTCGCCCCGCAGGACAAGGAGCTGGAGTTCGGTACGGCGCCCTTTGGGGCGGTCTCCCTGGAGACCACGCTGGGCGTGGTGCTGACGCACCTGGTGCGCACGGGCGACCTCTCGCTGGTAGACGCCATCGGGCGCCTGACCATCCACCCCGCCCGCGTCCTGCGCCTGGACAGCCGCAAGGGCGCCATCCAGCCGGGCCATGACGGTGACCTGTGCCTGTTTGACCCGCTGGACGAGTGGGAAGTGACGCCTGCGGCGCTGACCAGCTTCAAGAAGAACACGCCCCTGCTGGGGCAGAGGCTGAAGGGCCGCGCGCGGCAGGTGGTGACCCGGGGCCGGGTGTTTGACCTGCGGGCTTTGGCCGCCGCCGCGAAGTAAGGGGGCCAAAGCCTATTGATGGTTAGTCTGCAGGTTTCCGCCGGCGTCGGGCTGCGCAGCGGACCGCCGCCCTCTCTCGCCGTGGCCCTTGGACACGAGTGCGTTCGCGCTCCTTCATCTGCTTGCCCGCCGCAAGCAGTAGCTGGCGAACGACTTCGTAAACAGGCTCTAAAGCGCCCTACTCGCTGAACAATCGCGCCAGTTCAGCATCGGTGAACGCCAGAGTGGATTGCGGTCCAGAGTCCTTGAGAATCCGTGACGCAACCAGCCTGTTTACAGGATCCAGGATGGTGAAGTGGTCGCAGTTCTTGACCATGAAAAACTGCACTTTGGCGTTCTTGTTCCGCCCCTTGAGCCACAGAAGGTGCAGAGCGTTGCCGGGCTTGTCGTCGCCTTCAAAGACGAACGTCGGACGGGAGATACCCTCCAGCCACTCGATCGGTCGGCGCAGCTTCATTTCGCTCTCGTTCTTCGTGTCACAGTAGACGTAATCCCAGTACCAGTAAGGGTTACTCATGGGGCCGAACGAGAAGATGGCGCGGAACATGTCCGTGGATTCGGCAACCAGCAGCGCCAACGTGCCGCCGGTGCTGTGGCCGCCAAGGTAGATGTGGGTTGGATTGACATAGGGCAGCGAGGCTAGGTAGGCGTGTGCTGCAATCACGTCATCTACTTCTCCCAGAAACCCCTCCCGCTTGCCCGGGTTCGTGTTGCCGCCCCGAAATGACGGCACCATCATGACAATGCCTGCCTTGCGATAGGCTGACGCGTTCTGCTCGTTCAGCGGGTCTTCGTCAGTCCAGATGTCGCCGATGCTGTTGCAGTCTCCCCCTGTGATCCAGAGGATGGCGGGGTGCTTCTTTCCATCTTTGGGGTCTGGTGTCACATACGCGGCCAACGGTCCGGGGGGCGCGTCGTACTTGACGAGTTGAAAGACCTGGGGCGGCGGTACATCTGGTGGTCCGGCCGCTGGCCCCTCTGAAATGAGCTTGGTCTTGAATCCCTTCTTGGCGCGAACCAGGGGTGTTTCCATCGCGGCAGCGGGCGCGGGTTGGGGCTTCTTTGTTGGGGCCGGTGTGACAGCACTGTTCGCATTGGCTGGCGCGGGGAGTCCTGGCGGCTTGCCGCACGCGAAAAAGGACGTGGCACCAAGACACAGCACGATCGCAATCCAGGCACGGAACCATCGCATGAGTGCAAAGTAGCCTTCCCAGACGCCGTTGCGCAAGGTGCTGCCGGACCGGGACAAGCAGCCGCTGGTTGGCGCCGTCGAAGTGGACGAGACCATCGTCGGCGGCTCGGACGACCAAGGCGCGAAGGAGGGGGCCGGGTTCAGCAGTAAGGCCCATTCCTTGCGGAATGGGCCTGGAAGCTGGTCGGGGTG
>JADLBZ010000020.1 GCA_020847415.1 Planctomycetota bacterium | reverse complement strand
GCCTACGTGGTCGCCTCCTTCGGCAGCATTCACCTGCAATGGAAGGACGAGACCGGCAGCCACGAGACGCCGGGCGGCATTGCCCACTTCCTCGAACACCAGCTCTTCAAGAAGGCCGCCGGCGACCTGACTGACGTGTTCTCCAGCCGCGGTGCCTACTGCAACGCCCACACCAGCCACACCCAGACAGCCTACTACTTCGAGTGTGTGCGCAACTTTGAAGAGAACCTCGACACGCTGCTGGAACTGGCACTGACCCCGTACTTTGACCGCAAGCTGGTGGATACCGAGCGCGACATCATCATCCAGGAGATCAACCAGTATCGCGACCATCCCGGATGGGTGGGGTACCAGCAGTTGCTGGCGTCGTTGTACCGCAAGCACCCCCTGCGGGTGGACATCGCCGGCACCGAGGAGATGGTACGGGCCATTTCGCCTGAGTTGCTGCACCGCTGCCACGGGGCGTTCTACCACCCCACGAACCTCACGCTCATCATTACCGGCGACCTGGAACCCGCCCGGGTGCTGAAGCTGGCCGAGGAGCTGACGCAGAAGCACTTCATGGGCGCGCCCGCGCCGCGTCTGCAGCGGGAGATTCCCCGCGAGCCGGAGGCGCTGGCGGCTGCCCGGTCCGAGCGCCGCATGTTTGTTTCGCGGCCGCGCCTGCTGCTGGGCTTCAAGGAGCTGGATCTGCCCAAGGGGCGCGAGCTGGCGCGCCGTGACCTGGTGACCAGCATTGCCCTGGACGTGCTGTTCGGAAAGGACAGCGCCGACCATGAGCGCCTCTACGCGGACGGCTTGATCAGCGGCGACTTCGGCGCGGGCTACCAGGCCGAGAGCGGTTTTGGCTATGCCATCATCGGCGGCGAGACGCGCGACCCCGCTGCCCTGCAGGCCGAGGTGGCAGCCATCCTCAAGCGCGCGCGCAAGCAGGGCATTGCCGGTGAAGATGTCGAGCGCAAGCGCCGCAAGTTCGTGGGCCAGTACCTGCGCAACTTCAACGACCCCGAGACCACGGCGGCGGCCTACCTGGCGGCCTTGGGCCAAGGCTCGGAGCTGTTTGATTTCCCCGCGCTGGCGGAGGGCATCACCGCCAAGGACATCAACCGACGCGTGCAGAACTTCCTGAACCCGTCGCGCATGGCAGCCAGCGTGATCCTGCCCCAGAAGTAGGCGAAAAAAGCAAGCCGAAGCGCGGAGAGGGCCGGAAAGGAGAGCGTGAACTCTACCCTCTCATCACGCTTCGGCCGCGATCGCGCCCGGGGTAGGCACCACCCGGGTTCCGAAGTGAAGTTGGCGACTGTATTGGTTCCGGCGGGCGTAAGGGTACACGGGCCGGTCCGCGCAGCGCGAAAGTTAGTATAGCCTATCTTTCGGCGCTGTCAATCAATCCACACACTTTCCACGAAAATGCCGCGCCACGCGATGCGGAATGCGACGCAGCCCTCAGGGCCGCTTCACAGGCTGGTTTCGCGGCGGTCCAGGCCGCGAAGGCGCGTGCCGCAACAACCCGGTTAGTTAGGTACTACTAACTGGTGCTCTCGCACAGCAGGTCAAACCCGAGCGAGCGCACCACCTTCGCCGACAAGATAGTGCCGGGCGCGTGGCGGCCCTTTAGCAGCACCCCGCAGTCAATCTCGGGCGCGTCGGCCTTGCTGCGCGCCTGGGTTGGGTACTTTGGGTCCTGGCTTTCGCCCTCTGCCATCACCGTGATGCGCGTGCCGACCAGCGCCTTGTTGCGGGCAAACAACAGCTCGCGGTTGGCCTCCATGAAGCGCCGGTGGCGTTCAGCGATCACGGCCTCGGGCAGCTTGCCATCCAGCATGTAGCTCTCGGCGCGGTCTTCGTCGCTGTACGGAAAGGCCCCGGCCCGGTCAATCAGCCCCAGCTTCAGGAACTCCAGCAGTTCCTCGAACTCGGCGTCCGTCTCGCCGGGAAAGCCCACAATAAAGGTGCTGCGCAGAGTAAGGCCGGGAACGCGGCTGCGCAGTTTCTCGATCAGCCGCATGGTGGAATCGCGCGTGGTGCCGCGCTTCATGCGTTGCAGCACGGGTGTGCTGATGTGCTGCAAGGGCATGTCCAGGTATCCCAGCAGCTTGGGCTCGTTGGCCAGCAGGCCAATCAGGTCGTCCGTGACCTGCGTGGGATAGGCGTACATCAGCCGCAACCAATCCACACCAGGCAGCGTCGCCACGCGGGCCAGCAGTTCGTGCAGGGTTTTCCGGCGGTCAGTATCCTGGCCGTAATAGGTGCTGTCCTGGGCGACCACGATCAACTCGCGGGCGCCGTCTGCGGCCAGTTCGCGTGCCTCGGCCAGAACCTGCTCGGGGTTTTTGCTGCGAAAACGACCGCGGATCGAAGGGATCGTGCAGAAGCTGCACTTGTGGTCGCAGCCCTCCGAGATGCGCAGGTAGGCGTAGTGCCGCGGCGTCATGCGCAGCCGGGCGCGGTCGTCGTACACCGTGCCCCGGGCGTCCGGGTCCGAGATCGCCACCGTGCGCGTCAACTCGCCGGTCTTCGTGAGGCCGCGCAGCACGTCGGTCAGGCGGCTGCGGTCGTTCACGCTGACCAGGGCATCCACGCCGGGGGCTTCCTGCTCCAGCATCTCGCGATAGTTGGCCACCATGCAGCCGGCCACCACCACGCGTTTGACCCGACCCTTGCCCTTCAGTTCCAGCAGCTTGCCGATGTAGTCCAGCGACTCCTGCCGCGAGGCTGCCAGGAAACCGCAGGTGTTGACGACCACCACGTCGGCACTCTGGTAGTCGGGCGTCACCACGAAGCCCTCGGTGGCGATGGCGCCCAGCATGGTTTCGCTGTCGATGAGGTTCTTGGGGCAGCCCAGCGAGATGAACGCCACGCTGCCGAGTGCGGTTTTCATGTCGGTTCGCTATCCTCGCCCGGCGCGCGCATGGTAGCACGCCGCGTTGTGCACTGAAGGCGGGGAGATGAGCCAGGAACTGTGGGTGGGCATTGAAGTGGCGCGCGACCTGCGCCTGCGCGACGGCGCCCTGCTGGGCGCCGGCAGCCTTTGTGTGGGTGGCGTGAACCTGCTGCGCCACCAGGTGGGCATTGCCCTGCGGCTGGCGCCGGCGGAGCGCGTCTGCCTGCTTAGCGTACAGCCGGACGAAGAATTGCTGCGCGTCGCCGCCGAGAACGACCTGCGCGAGCTGCCGCCGCTGGACTTTGTGGCCATGCTGCGCGACCGCTTCCGGGCCGGCTCGCGGGGGGTGCTGGTGCTGCTGCGGCAGCTTGTCCCGCTACGCAGCGAGGCGCCCGTGCGCCGCGCGCTGGAGCAGGCGGGCGCCTCGCCCGCCCTGGTCAGCACCTCGCGGCCGCCGGCCGGCCACCCGCGCCACCAGCCGCTACCCGGCGAATCTGAGCCTGACTATCGCTGCCTGGCCTTTGAAGTGCGCCGCCTGGGTGAGCAGGGCCCCGCCTTTGAGATCGAGGACGTCCCGGCGCATGTGGACTGGGAGGACTTCGTCGAGATCATCCACCCGCGCGACGAAGCCGAAGCGGCGCGCCGCCTTGCCAGTTGGGGCGACGCTGCACCCCCCGGCGCATGCTAGAACCGCGGTAGCTGCGCCCCGCACGCCATGCAGGTCTTGCGCCCGGCTTTGGCCTTTGCACCGCACGCCGGGCACGGGAAGTACCCTTCGGCGTCCAGCCGCACCGTGTGCGCCTGCACGGGTGGCTGCGCCATGGGCGGGTAGGCAGCCGGCGCAGGGGCCATGGGGGCCTGCGCGGGCGGGTAGGGTTGCGGCTGGGCAACAGGAGCGAACCCGGGCTGTTGTGGCACCGGGTATGGCGCCTGCTGCGGGTAGGGCGCCTGGGGGGGGTAGGCCGCCTGCGGGTGCATGAGGGGCGCGTTGGCGGGCGGGCCCACCCTGCGGCGGGGCCCCTGCACCGGTTGCCACCACGAAGGCTTCAGAATCGGGATCAGGCGCACGCCCAGATAGGCAAAGAAGAAGCCCGCGGCAAACCCGACCCAGGGGTTCACGCCGTTCTCTTCGGCCTTGGATTTGCCCCAGAACCCGAACAGCACCTGGGCAGCCAGGCCCAGCACGAACCACAGCACAACTTGCCCGAAAGAGAAGCTCGGCTCGGGCACCATTACAGCCTGGTCGTACAAGTCGGGCGGAACGTCCTCACCTTCCCATTGCAGGGCAAAGGCGGCTGCACGAAAGACGCCAAAGAGAATCATGGTGGGCGACAAGTGAGGCTCCGCGTTCAGGTCGTATCGTAGCTGCCCGCAGGCCGGGAATCAAAACCCGCCAGTTGCTGCAAATCGGCGCTGAACTGCATGGCGATCAGCACAATCAGCAGGGCCACCATGATGCCGCTGATCAGCGACGAGGTGCGCCTCCGGGCCCGGGGCGTGCGCGGCACGAATACCACGCCTGCCAGTGCTGCCAGCCCGGCCGGCCCCCAGGGCTGGCCGGCCAGAACCTCAGAAAGGCCCGAGCCAATGGACCAGAGGTGAAAGCGAATCTGTTCCAGCAACGGTGCTTCCAGGCCGGGGCCCTGCAGCACGGCATCGGTACCGCGCTGCATGAATCCCCACACGCCCAGCATCAGGGCGATCTCAGCCAGGATGAACAGGTAGTAGTACAGCGCCTCCGGCAAGCGCGGGCCGGGCAGGTCCGGGTCGGGCTTGCGCTTGCCGCCCTTTCCGCGCTCGGCGTCGGCGATGATCGCGGCGATCTCGTCGTCGCCGGGCACTGGTTTGGCGGGTTCGGTCACCGGTTCCTCGCGTGCTCAAGTGCCATGGTATCATCCGGCCCGAAACGCCGCGCGGCAGGCAATCGCGCTTGCCGTCTGAAAGCGCCCGCGAACGGGTTTCCGGACAGGCTCTTGACGGCCTGCTAGGATGGCGCGATGGCCGACGACAAGCCACCGGCACAGAGCGAAACCTCAACCAGCGCGCGGCTGGACCCCCTGGTGGGCAAGCGACTGGCCAGCTACGAGGTGCTGCAGCGCGTGGCCCGCGGGGGCATGGGTGTGGTGTATCGCGCCCGGCACGTGTACATCGACAAGATCGTCGCCCTGAAGGTGCTGGACCCGGCGCTGGCCAGCCGTACCGACCTGATCGAGCGCTTCCGCACCGAGGCCCAGAGCCTGGCCCGCGTCGAGCACGAGAACGTCATCAAGGTCATCGACATTCTGGAGGACGGCGGCGTTCACTTCATTGTGATGGACTTCGCCGAGGGCGTGAACCTGCGCAACCTGGTGAAGAAGCAGGGGCCCCTGAAGGCCGACGAGTTGCTTTCGGTGGCGCGCCAGACCGCCGAGGCCCTCTACTCGGCCCATCGCGAGGGAATCCTGCATCGCGACATCAAGCCCGAGAACCTCATCCTGAACAGCCGGGGCCGCTGCAAGCTGGCGGACTTCGGCCTGGCCGGCGACCTGCGCATGATTACCGAGGGCCACGAGGGGCCGCTGAACTTCGGCACTCCGGCCTACTCGGCGCCGGAAGTGCTCAAGCGCATGGTGCCCGACAAGCGCAGCGACATCTTCAGCTACGGCGCCACGCTGTACTTTCTGGCCTGCGGCGAGCCGCCCTTTGGCCAGGCCGGTTCGCAGGAGATACTGCTGCGGCAGAAGCAGGGGGTCGAGTTGCTGGATGCCCGTCGCGTGGACCTGCACCCGCGGCTGTTGCGGTTGATCAGCGACTGCCTGCAGTACGAGGCGGGCAAGCGGCCCGAGAGTTTCGCCGACATCCTGCAGTTGCTGCCGCGCCGCGGCGGCTCGGGCCAGGGCGGCACCGCCACCACGCCCACGGGGAGCACTTCGCCCACCGATACCCGCGAGCCCGCCGGCCCCCGCGAGTCGCGCCCGCACCTGAGCCCGCGGCTGGCGCTTGCTGCCGTGGTGCTGGCTGCCGCGGCAACCGGCACGGTGCTGCTGGTTGGCCTGCTGCAGGGCGAAGCGCCGGCGACCAACGTGGCAGCCAACCTGCCCCCGGCCAACACCCAGTCGCCGCGCGACAACCGGGCCGTCGTCACGCCGCCGCCCGGTAACGTGCCGCAGCCGCCGGACAAGCCCGCCTTTCTGCCCGAGGACGAGGCCTTTAACGCCGCCGAGCTGGATGCGCGGCTGGCGGCTTCGCGCGGCGAGTACGCCAAGGCCTGGGATTGCTGGACGGCGTTTGCCCAGAGCTACCCGAACTCGCGGCGCGCCGATGAAGCACGGGGGCGCCAGAACGCCTTGCAGCGCAGAGTAAGCGAGCTGCGCACGCAGGAGTACGAGAAGTGCCGCGATGCCGTGGACCTGGCCCTGAAAGAGAAGCGCATGGTGGACGCCGAGGCCGCCCTGGGCCGTTTCCCGGCCGAGTTGCTGGCGCCCCTGTGGCCCGATGAAGAAGTAGACGCCGTGCTGTTGCTGGACACGCTGCGCCAGCGGGTCGAGGCCGCCGAGTCCGGCGACCTGGCCCGCGTGCTGGAGCAAGCCGAGGAACTGCGCGAGGCATTCCGGGAAGACCAGGAAAATGCGGCGAGTCGCCCCGAGTCCGAGCGCCTGCGCGTGGCGGGCAACCTGCTGCGCGAGCGCGAACTTCTGGAGGCCTTCCTGCCCGGCCGGACCTCCGGCACGCAAGCCAAGGTGAACAAGCGGCTGGCCGCCCTGCGCAAGCTGCTGGAGAAACACAACCAGGATGCCCTGCTGGCGCCCGGCGAATGGCGGCGTTACTGCGGGCCGGTGCGCGGCGCCTGGGCCTTGGCCGCGGCCCAGGAGACCACGGTGGCCGCCGACCTGGCGTTGCGGCGCGACTTTGAGGGCGCCCGGAAGGCCCTGGACGCGCGCCTTTCGTGGCTGGCCGAGGAGCGCCGCAAGCTGGCCGCAGGCGCCCCGGCTGCCATCGCGCGGCAACTGGCCGACACCCACGAGGTGGAGAACCAGTTGCGCGCCTGGCGTGAGGACGTGACCGCCGCCGAGAAGGCCGTCATTGCCGTGGAGGCTGCCCTGCGCAAGTACCGCACCGGCAACCAGTCCGGCGAGTTCCGCGTGCACGAGAGCGTGGACGCCAACGGCCGCCGCAGCGAGAAGATCCTGCGTTATGACGGCCGGGTCGTCTCCGTGACCGCGCGCGAATTCGATGTGCAGACCTCGAGTGCCCGTGTGACCCTGCGCCTGGACATGCTGGCTGCCGTGACAGTGCGCAACCTGCTGAAGAACAACCAGGCCGCCGACGACCAGCTTGCCCTGGTCGCCTGGCTGGTGGCCGTGGGTTGCGTGGAAGACGCGCAAGCCGAAGAGGCCCGCATCCAGCGCATGCCCAACCTGCCCGCTGATGCCTCGCGCCGCGTCGCCGAGCTGGCCGACAGCGGACGGCTGGGTTCTGCAGCGCTGCGCCGGCTGGTGTACATGGCGGCCGCCGCGGGCACGGTGAGTGTGCCGGACTTCGCTGCCCTGCACGGTGCGGAGACGCTGGAAGCAGGCCTATTGGGCGCGCAGGCGCGCGTGGCCGCGGGCGACGCCGCCGCCGCCCAGACCTACCTCGACATCGTGCGCGTGCTGGAAGAAGCCGAGCTGGTGCACCTGGACACCTACAGCCGGGCACTGGCCATGGCAACGCCTCAGCTTGCCGACCTGCGTGTGCGGGCGGCGCTGGAGCCCCTGGATGCCGAGGCCCACGCGGCCCTGGCGGCCGCGCTGCTGCAGGCCGGCCGCCGCGACGAGGCCATGGCGTGCGCGGGACGCGCCCTGTTGCTGAACCCGGCCAACGAAAGCGCCTGGCGCGTGCGCAGGCAGCCCTGACGTGGAACGCATGCTCTCCAACGCGCTGCATGTGCCTTGCCCGTTTTGCAAAGCGGTACTGGACCTCCTTACCGTGGAAGCGCGCCGCGAATTCCGCTGCGGCGCCTGCGGCGAGAAGCTGACCCTGCCTGAGTGCGCCCTGAAGGCCGATGCCATCCGTGCCCGGCGGGGGCGCACGGCCCGTATGGGCAACCTTTCGGCGCTGCTGGTGGGGGTGGGCCTGGGTGCCGCCCTCACCGCCTGGCTGCGGGACGCCATGGTTCAGCCGCCGGGCTGGATCTGGGCTGTCGGCGGCGCGCTGGGCGGCGTGGCCATGGGTGGTGCCGCAGCGTTGTCGCGTGTCCTGGGTTGGAGTGCAGCCGCGCGTCGGTCCGCGCTGTTTGTGGGCATGGGCCTGACCGCCGCGGGGTTTGCCCTGCTGGGCCAGGTGTGGGGGCTGGATGACGCGCACCGCAAGCTGGCCGGGCTGGTGGCGACATTCTGGGTGGGGGCCGGGGCCATGATGGCGGCGCTGGGACGGCGCCTGAAGCTGCCCGAGCAGGTGGCGCCCGTGGCGGGGGCGGGCAACTTGCAGGGCGGAGGCAAGTAGCGTTAGCGGCTTGCCGGGGGGCCTGCTACAGTGCAAATGGAGGCTCCGTGAACGGCTTTTCCTGGGTCATTGAGAGCGAGATCGCCGGCATGGCGCGCCCGGACTGGCGGGCTGAGGCCATCTGGCCCTGGCTGGCGCAGCAGGGCATTGGCCTGGTTGTCAGCCTGACTTCGACGGCGCCTGATGCCGACACCCTGGCCCGTTACGGCCTGGATTTGCTGCACCTGCCGGTGCCGGACTTCGGCGTACCTGACAGCTCTGGGGTGGAGATCTTTCTTTCGCGCTCGCGATTCTACCGCCATGAGGGCAAGGCCGTGGTCGTGCACTGTGGCGCCGGCGTGGGCCGCACCGGCACCATGCTGGCCTGCTACCTGGTGGACAAAGGCCTGACCGCCGAGGAGGCCATCCGCCTGGTACGGTCGCGCAGGCCCGGCAGCATTGAGACCGGCGAGCAGGAGCAGTTTGTCCGCAACCTGGCTGACCGGCGCGGGTCCTGACGCCATGCACATCGCCATCGTGCGCACGGAGTTTAACCGGGCCCGCGGCGGGGCTGAGCGCTACGCCGTGGCACTGGCCCGCATCTGGCTGGAACAGGGCCATCGCATCACCGTGGTGTGCGCCAAACACGAGCCCGCCGACGCGCAGGGCATGGAGGTCGTCACCGTGTCGCGGCCAGGCATCCTGGGGCCGTTCAAGCACCGGTGGTTTGCCTCGCGGGCCGGTGACGCCGCCAAGTCCGTGGGCGCCGAGGCTGTGCTGTGCCTGGCCCGCGCCTACCCGGGCCATGTGATGCGCCTGGGCGACGGCCTGCACCGGGCCTGGCTGGGGGCGCGCTACCCGGACCTCGGGCAGCGCCGCCGGGCGTTGCTGAACCCGCGCCACCGCGAGCTGCTGAAGCTGGAACGCCAGATGTTCCTGCCCGGGCGCTTTCAGCTCTATGTGGCCAACAGCGCCATGATCCGCCGCGCCGTCGTGCATATGTACGGGGTGGACCCGGATCGCGTGGTGGTCATTCCTAACGGCGTGGACGCGCGACGCTTCTCGCTGGAATGCCGGGCGCGGCGCGTTGTCACCCGGGCGTCGCAGGGCATCAGCCCGGCGGCCCCGCTGGTGCTGTTCAGCGGCATGGATTTCCGGCGCAAGGGACTGCCTGAGGCCGTGCGCGGCTTTGTGGCCCTGGCGCGCAGCCGGCCCGATGCGGTCTTTGCCTGCGTGGGCCCCGGCGACACCGCCGAGGCCCGTGCCCTGCTGCGACAGGCGGGCCTGGAAGGCAGTGCTCGCTTTGTGGATCACACCGACGCAGTGGGGGACTGGTACGCCGCCGCCGACGTGTTCGTGCTGCCCACTATGCACGACCCCAGCGCCAACGCGGTTACGGAATGCCTGGCCTGCGGCACGCCCGTCATCACCAGCACCGAGAACGGCGCGCGCCAGCACCTGCGCAACGGCGTTAACGGGTGGCTGCTGGCCAGCCGCGGCAACGCCGCCGAGCTGGCGCAGCGGGCTGCCCTGTTACTGGCCAACGCACCCCGGCCGGAGGTTGTCGCGCAAAGCGGCGCGCTGATCAGCACCCACGAGAACGCCCGCCTGGTGCTGGAGACTCTGGTCCGGGCAGCCGCCATGCAGCGCGCCCTGTCGCCCGACGCGATTGAGCCGCCTGTGCTTGACGAGCCGCTGCCCCAGGGCGCCGCACTGGAATCGGCACGCTGGCTGGGCCGCCTGCACGCGGCCGGCTGGCGCGGGTTGTCGTTTGAGCTGGCGGGGCGCATGCGCTGGCACTTCTCGCGGCGGGGCGGCGGTCCCGGCGATGCGCTGCTGGAACTGGCGGGGCCCTTTGTCGCTGCTGCCGTGCACCGAGAGGGCTTCTCGCGCACCCGCCTGCTGCGCTGGCTGCGCGCCTATCTGTGGGCCCTGCAGGACAGCCGGCGTAACCTGCACGAGGCCGCGCGGCAGCTTTCCGGCGAGTAGCGGCGCGAGTGTTTTGCCGCCGCGGTCCTTCACTGGATTGCACAAATCGCTATAGAAACGGCTCGGGCGTCGGTGCCCTGAAAGGAAGACGAACATGGTTCGGAACGCGCTTTCGGTGTTGGCATTGGTGATGGTGCTTGCGGTTGCCGCTTGCGGCGGGAGCAATGACTCGAACGGCAGCAGCAGCAGCAGTGGCGGTAGCGCTGCCCCGGCAGGGCCGGACTACTCGACGCCTGCAGCCACCATGAAGGCCATTGCAGAGGCGTTTGCGACACTCGATGTCGACAAGATGAAGGCCTGCTATGGCAAGGCTGCAGGGGAAGACCGGCTGAAGAAGATTGAATCCGAGATGAAGCAGATCAAGGAAGACGGCATGAAGTTCGAGCTGACGTTCAAGGACGAGGACATCCAGGTGGAGGGCGACAAGGCCAAGGTCAAGGCGCGCCTGAAGATCACCACCAAGGACGGCAAGACCGAGGACGAGAGCGAGACCTTCGAGCTGGTCAAGGAAGACGGGCTCTGGAAGGCCGTTCGGTAGGATCGGGTTGCAAAAGGGGGCCGCGCCATGGGGCGCGGCCCCCTTGTCGTTACTCCCACTGGCAAACGCCGCGCGCGGCGTTGAACTGGCGCCTATGACCACCTTGGTTGCCATGTCCGGCGGCGTGGACTCGTCAGTGACTGCCGCGCTGCTGAAGCGCCAGGGTCACGACGTCGTCGGCCTGTTCATGCGCAATGGCACCACCGCCGGCGAGAACGCCCGCAGCCACAAGCAGGGCTGCTGCAGCGTGGCCGACAGCAACGACGCCCGCTTTGTGGCGGGCCAACTGGGATTGCGCTTCTACGTGCTGAACTTTGCGGGCGACTTCCAGCGCGTGATTGACTACTTCGTGGACGAGTACCGCCGCGGGCGGACCCCGAACCCCTGCGCCGTGTGCAACACCGACCTTAAGTTCGGCAAGCTGCTGGCCTACGCCGACAGCCTGGGCGCCGAGAAAGTGGCTACCGGCCACTACGCCCGCGTTGAGTTCCGCGACAGCCGCTGGCGCCTGCTGCGCGGCCGCGACCCCGAGAAAGACCAGAGCTATTACCTGTGGGGCCTGACCCAGGCCCAGCTTGCCCGCGCGCTGTTTCCGGTGGGAGAGCTTCGCAAGGAGCAGGTGCGCGAGCTGGCCCGCGAGTTCGGCCTCAAGACCAGCGAGAAACCCGACAGCCAGGAGATCTGCTTTGTGCCCGAGGGCGACTACCGCGCCGTGGTGGCAAGGCAAAAGCCTGAGGCGCTGGTGCCGGGGCCCGTTGTAAACGCAACCGGCGAGGTGCTGGGGCAGCACAGTGGCGTGGCGGGCTTCACCATCGGCCAGCGTCGCGGCCTGGGCATTGCGGCGGCAAAGCCGCTGTACGTGGTGCGCCTTGAGCCCGAAACCAACACCGTGGTGGTGGGGGACCCCGCCGACCTGCAGGTGTCGCGCGTCGCGGTGAGCCGCGTGAACTGGATTGACCGCGAGCCGCCCGCGCCCGGCACGCGCCTGCGTGCCCTGGTGAAAGTGCGCTACCGCCACGAGGGCAGCGCGGCGGAAGTGACGGCGGGCGAGAACGCCACGGCTGCCATTGCGTTTGACCAGCCCGTCACGGCGGCGGCACCCGGCCAGTGCGCGGTGTTCTACGCTGAGCATGGCGACGAAGTCATCGGCGGCGGCTGGATAGATTGACTTCTGCCACGTGCCGGCCTCGTCAATCTCGCCTGCCCGTCTTATGTTGCGCCGATGCCCGGCGACGCCCTGCCCGAGCTGTCCATCGTAATCCCCGCTTTCAACGAGGCGGAGCGCCTGCCCGCGTTCCTGGATGCCGTGCTGGCCTGGCGGCAGGCAGCTCGCCGCAACGCGGAGATTCTGGTCGTGGACGACGGCAGCCGCGACAACACGGCCGAGCTGGTTCTGCAACGGGCCGCGCGAGAGCCCGGCTTGCGGCTGGTGCGGCACCTGCAGAACGCCGGCAAGGGCGCTGCCGTGCGCACCGGAATGGCGGCGGCGCGGGCCAGGCTGCGCCTGTTTGCCGATGCCGACGGCGCCACGGGCATGGCGGAACTGGCTGCCCTGGAGCGAGCCGTTGAGGCCGGGGCCGCCATTGCCATTGGCAGCCGCGAGGGCGAGGGCACCCTGGTGCAGTGCAGCCCCCTGCGGCGCTTTCTGGGCCGCTGGTTCAACCGGGCCGTGCGCATGGGTAGCGTGCGTGGCCTGCGCGACACCCAGTGCGGCTTCAAGCTTTTCGTGGGTGAGCAGGCCTGGGGCCTGTTTTTGCAGGCGCAGGAGGACGGCTGGGCCTTTGACGTCGAGGTGCTGTTCCTGGCCCAGAAGCGCGGCCTGAAGATCGCTGAAGTGCCCGTGAACTGGACCGAGAAGGCGGGCAGCAAGGTCTCGCTGTGGCGCGACGGCATGAAGATGCTCAAGGCCGTGCGCCGCGTGGTGCGCCGTTGGCGGCGCGGCGAGTACGACCGCGCCCAGCCGCGCGTCACCCCCAGCCGCGAAGAAACCCCTTCAACAGTCCCCGCCAAGTCCTAGCAGGGCGTTAAAAAGGACTTTTTCAACGCCCTGCCAGCCCCCCAACGCACCGGAATTCCTGACCCACGCCCCCCGACCATGGCATTCTAAAGGGCGATGGCCGTGGCTGTGCTGGACCGCAAAGCGCAGTTTGAGCAACTTGTCCACTCGCACCAGAAGGGCGTGTGGCGGTACCTGCGCTTTCTGGGAGCCTCGGCAGCAGAGGCCGATGACTTGACTCAGGAGACCTTCCTGGCGGCCTGGCGGGCGGGATTCACGCAGATCAGCCCCGCGGCGACGTCGGCCTATCTGCGCACCGTGGCGCGCAGCCGCTTCCTGATGATGGTCCGCACCCGCAAGCGCCGCATTACCGAAAGCGAGCTGGCGGATGTGGAAGCCGACTGGATTGCCTTGACCAACGAGGGCGACGACTGGGACGACCGTATGGAAGTGCTGGATCGCTGCCTGCAGGGTGTGCAGGGGCGCGCCAGGGAAGCACTGGACCTGTTTTACCGCCAGGGGCGCTCCTATGCCGAGATTGCCCCGCGGCTGGAGCTGAAGCCTGAAGGCGTGAAGACCCTGGTGCGACGCGTGGTGGAGAAGCTGCGGCAGTGCATGGAGGCAAAACTCAAGTGGCCGGCCGAAGAGAACGCCTGATTCACCTGCTGCTGAAAGAGCGCCTCGGCGGTGAGGCACCGCCGGACCTTTCCAGCCGCATCATGCGCTCGCTGGATCGGCCCGCCGGCGTGATGTCGGCGCGTCCCGCGAGCTTCTGGTGGGTGGGTGCAGCGGCTGCCATGCTGATTCTGGCTGCAGGCCTGGGCATCTATGCGGCGCTGCGGGAGGACAGCCCGGCGCCTGCCAGCGTGCCGCAGTTGGCCCAGCCGGACCACACCGACGCACCCCCCGTGCAGCCGACACGCACCTTGCCGCGCCCCGATGGCGCGCTGCCGCCGGCTGTGCCCGATACGGAACCACGACCCCAGCCGGAGAAGTCGCCCTCGCCGCAGCCCGGGCCGGGTGTGCCGCCGCGCGAAGCGCCGGACACGGGGCCGGTTGAAGGCCCGGTCGTAGGGCCGCGTGAAGGGCCGGACAAAGGGCCCGTCGAGGGCCCGGTAGAAGGCCCGGTGGTGGGCCCGCCCCAGCCGGAACCGGATCCTGTTCCGGTGCCCGAGGAGGGGCCGAAGAAGGCTCCAAACGAGGATCCTGAAAAGGGCCCGGTGGTGGATCAGCCGCCGGTGCCGCAGCCCGAACCTGAACCCGCCCCGAAGCCGGGGCCCGGCCCCGGCAATGAGCGGCGCCCCGGCCCCGAAAAGGGCCCCGCAAATCCAACTGCCACGCCCCCCGTTGTAGACCCGGCCAAGGTGGCGTTGGTCATGTTTGAGGAAGACGGGGCGGATCTCTCCGTGCGCAAGCCCGGCGAGGCGCGCTTCACGGACTGGAAAGAGGGCCCCCTCGCGGAAGGTACAGGCCTGAAGGCGCGCCACGCCGTGCTGTTGCGGGTGGGCGAGGCGCGGGTGTGGTTTGAGGGCGAGATTGTGCTGGGCCTGGCTGATGGCGCACCGACCCTGGAAGTTGAGAATAAGGCCGTTTACGTGGATGCCCTGGCGACCACGGGCGCGGTGGTGGTGCGGCGCGGCGACCTGACGCTGGAGGTGCGCGATGCCGCCCTGGTGGCCGAAGAAGTGGGCCGCAAGCTGCGCCTGACCTGCCTGGACGGCGAACTGGCCTGGGGCGAGTCGCGCCTGGCGGCCGGCCAGTCGGCGCTGCTTTCGGGTCGTGGGTTCGAGCGCGAGCGCGATGCTGATCGTGATCACAAGCTGCTGCAGGCTGCCGCCAAGGCCTGCAACCTGTGGCGCGAGGATTTCTCGGCCAAGACGGGCGAACGCCTCTTGCAGGGCGAGGTCGAGAACGGCGTTGTCGTCGGGGGCGCTGCCCGCGAAGGCGGCATCGGCCTGCGCCTGAATGGTCGCGTTGCCGGCGAGGGCGAGTCCATCCGCCTGCGGGTGCGCCTGGCTGCGCCGGGCAACCTGGTGGTGCGGGTGGTCGCCGACGAAGGCCAGGGCACATTCACGCACGTCGTGGAGAAGTTGCCCGCCGGGCGCTGGCTGACGGTCACGATCAAGCTGTCCGACCTGCGCCGCGAAGAGATTCGCCTGCCAGCCGGAGCTGTGACTGCCAAGCTGGAACTGGGCAGCAAGGGCGGCAACAGCCAGAAGCTGGAGCTGGATTGGCTGGAGTGGTTCGGTGAGCCGGCCAACCGCCGCTGAGAATGCACTGGTGATGTGAGACACAAAACGGCCCCCGAGTGGGGGCCGTTTTGCATCGCAAGGGCAATGAAACTCATCAAAAAAGACTTGCGTATCCGAATAGCAGATTCAAAATGCCGACGTGGCCCCAAAGGGCCAATTCGCTGGCTAAGATTCCGATTCCGGGAGCTTCCATGCGCCGCGCTCTCCTTTCCTTGTTCGCGCTTCCGTTGCTGCTGCTGGCCGGCTGCCCCTCGGGCAGCGATGGCGGCGGCACTTCCGGCCCCGCGCCGGTGTCCTTTGGCTTCCTTACTGCGGCGCTGCCCAACGCCACCCAGAACGTCGCCTACCTTTACCCCGTGCAGGTGCAGGGCGGCGCCCAGCCGGTGTCCTACTTCTGGCAGGCGGGCTATGTGCCGCCCGCGTGGCTGAGCTTGAGCTCGACGGGAGTACTGGCCGGCACGCCCTCCGGGCCGGGCAGCTACACGCTGAAACTGATGGCAACTGACGCCTCCATGCCCCCCAAGGTCGCCAACGTGGAACTGCCCCTGCTTGTGCAGGCCGGGGCGCTGGCCATTACCACGACGGACCTGCCCGCCGCGGTGGTCAGCCAGACCTACAGCGCCGACGTGCTGGCCACGGGCGGCCTCGCTCCTTACACGTATTCCGTGACCAGCGGCGGTACTGCCGTGAGCGGCGGTTTCAAGCTGGGCGCAACCAACCTGGTGCTGGATGCCGCCGGACACATCGGCGGCTCCTACACCGGCACTGCCACCGAGCTGCTGCTGACGTTCACCGTCGAAGTGCAGGATTCGTCTCCGGTACCCGTGACTGACCAGCGCAGCTACGACCTGTGGGTGGTCTCCGCGCCCTCGGTCTCCACGGCGGCCCTGCCGCGCGGCACGCGCAACGCGGGCTATGCCAGCCAGTTGCAGGCGGCTGTCTCGGTGGGGGCCTACCCGCTGGCCTGGAGCCTGACGGCAAGCTCGGACCCCCTGCCCGCCGGCCTGGCCCTGCAGGCGGACGGCACGTTTTATGGCACGCCCACCGAGGGCGGCTTGTTCGAGCTGGAGGTGAAGGTCGAGACCGACACCGTGCCGGTGTGCACCGCGACGCGCAAGCTCGACCTGGTGGTCTACGAGCCCATCGGCTACGCCCACGCGCCGGATCGCTTTGACGGCGGCGCCGGCAACAACACGATGGCCAATGCCACCAACCTGGGCGCGCTGGGAATGGCGGCCCCGCTGGTTGAGGCCGAGCCCCTCAGTGTCTGCGCTGACCCGGCCGACCCGGCAACCGACCCCGTGGACTACTTCCGCTTCACGACGCCCTTCAAGGGCGAGATCCTTGTGGAGGTGTTCTTTGATGCCTTTGTCGGCAAGGTGAAGCCCTCTCTTCAAGTTGACAATGGCGGGGTCGTGGACGAACTGGTGGGTGCCAACCCCGACCTGAATACCGACGATGACCTGCTGGTGCTGCCGGACGCGCCCGCCGGCACCTACTACCTCAAGATCGCGGCCTACACCAAGAGCGGCCGCTACGACGAAAACGGCTACAGCTTCCGGGTGCGCTTCAACGAGTTGACCATCAACACCGACCTCATCGAGTTTGACCGCGCCCTCAGCTTCAGCATGAACGAGCAGGTGCCCGCGACCCTGCAGGGTGCGGCCCTGGGCGGCGGCAACTGGAGCCTTGCCACGGGCGCGCTACCGGGCGGCGTCACCTTCAGCAGCGGCGGCTCCTTCACGGGCTACCCCGTCGAGTTGGGGTTGTTTGACTTCACCGTTCAGGTCAGCGCCAACTCGCTGACCACCTCGCGGGTGCTGCGCGTGCGGCTGTACGACAGCAGCCAGGGCGACTACTGGAAGCGGCTGGGCCAGCACCGGTTCTATGACTCGGCGGCAGCGAACGGCAACGGGACGCTGCAGCAGCTTTACATGGAGGGCATGGTGGTGGCGCCGCACCCGGCCTATGGCGCGGAAGGTGCCATCTACACCCTGGGCGGCCGCCGCGGCTCGGACACGATTGACACCGTGTACGTGTTCCACACGGATCACCAGGCCGACGCCAACCGCGACTACAAGCTGGAGGACATCAGCCGGCCCCTGTCCACGCCGCGCCAGTATGTGGGGGCAGCCTTCGTGCAGCACTCCTACGGCGGCTATATCTACGCAGTGGGTGGCGAGCTGTACTCAAGTACTTCGCCCTCCACGGGCAACTACACCCGTATCGTCGAGCGCATGCAGGTTTCGGATGGCAGCGGCAACCCGCTGCCCGCGCCGGGCCCTTGGCAGGCTGTGGCGCAGTTGCCCAGCACGCTGGGCGGCCGGGCGGTGCAGGGGTGGGCGGAATTCGGGCTGGTTACCGTGGACTCAGCCACGGATGCCGACGAGCGCATTTACGTGGTGGCGGGCCGTGTGCAGATCGAGACCACGGCAGGCTCGGGCACCTACACCAAGGAGCTGAGCACGAGTGTGCTGATGTTCGAGCTGCCCGACGGCGCGGCCGCCACGGGCGCCTGGCACATCAAGTCCGACGCCGGGGCCTACACCGGTCGGCGTTTTCCCCTGGTGGGCATGATCAACAACCGCATCTACATCGCCGGCGGGCGCACCTGGAGCGGCACGTCAGACTTCAT
>JADLBZ010000019.1 GCA_020847415.1 Planctomycetota bacterium | reverse complement strand
GCCGCTCGCCGACCGGCCCGTGCAGCCGCGCGGGCCGGGCAGGGCGTTGAAAAGGACTTTTTCAACGCCCTGCTAACGCGCCAGCTCGAACTCGCTGTCTGCCACGCCCTTGTCCAGCTCAGCGTCCTTGAAGGTGTAAAGCGTGTAGCCCGCCTCTTCGTCGCCTTCCTGCATGGGCTCGATGATCTTCACACTGGTGATCTGGTCGCCCTTCTCGGCAAAAGCCACCTCAATGGCGGCGATGAACTTCTTCACGACGTCCTTCTTCGGGGTCAGCTTCAGCTTGCCGGGCTTGGCCTCCAGGATGGTCACGTCGTAGTCGTCCTTCAGCTTGGTGAACTCGCCCTTGAACCAGGTGAAGAGCTGCTTCACCACGGCGTCCAGGCCGCGGTCATCGCCCAGGTTGAAGGCCTCTACGCGGCCGGTGGCCTCGCTCCACTTCTTGCCGCTGTCGCCGGTCACCACCAGCACGGACTTGTGTGGCTGGGTGTACTCCCAGCGCACGTGATCGGGCTTCTTGAAGGCAAAGCGCCCGCTCGACTTGATCTCGTCGCCGAACAGCGCCACGTATTTGACCTGCTCGAACTTGCCCTGGAAGTCCTTGTGCTCTTTGTGGGCGTCTTCGATGCGCTTGAGGAACTCGTCCACGGTCTCGGCCTTGGGCGGGTCTTTGGGCTCTTCCTTGGGGGTGTCTTTCGGCTGTTCTTGCGGCTTCTCTTCGGGCGGGTTCTGCGGCTGGGGGTTGTCCTGGGCCGCGACAGCCAGCACGGGCAGAAGGGCCGCCAGAAGGGCAAGGGCAATTCGTTTCATGGCACGCCTCCACGGCTCAGGATAGCGACCGGCCGGTTCGCGCGCAGTGCCGGAATTTCGGCAGCCCGCGGGCTTGCCGCCCGTGCCGGCGTTGCCAGACTTGCGCCATGGACGACACCCTGTTTGCGCCCGTCAACAAGCTGATCCAGGACCACCGCATCCTGAAAGGCCACCTGCAGGCCGTGGTGAACGCTGCCGATGCCATGCGCAACGGCCGCCTCGACGACACCAACGCGGCTGCCCTGCAGCAGGCACTGGGCTTTTTCCACACCGAGGTGCCCCGCCACGCGCGCATTGAAGATGAGCTGCTGCTGCCCCGGATGAAGAAGCTCCTGAAAGACCCTTCCAGCCACTTCGCCTACCTGCTGGAGCACATCGCCAAGGACCACCACGAGTTCGCCGCCATGCACGCCGAACTGGCCGGTTTATCCGAGGCGCTGGCTGTGCGCATGCGCTTCAACCCGCCGCCGGCAGACCAGCCCAACCCCATGCTGGATCGCTTCTGCGAGCTGGCGGTGCTGCTGCAGGACTACTATCGCTCGCACATTCTGGTGGAAGAGCGCGACATTTTCCCGGCTGTGCCGCACGCGCTGACGGAGAGCGACCTGCGCGAACTGGCCGCCGAGGTAGAGAAGGCCTGACAGGGGCCTGCTGGAACTCACCGGGGCGACACAAGTGTCGCCCCGGTTTCGCGTGTGCAGCTTGCCGGATCAGCGTGAAGCCGAGGAATCCTCGCTGTCGGGCTTGGCCGGACCGGCGACAATCTCGCGCTCGCACTCCAGGATCCGCTGGCGGGCCACGCCACGCTGGAAGGTGTGCTCCGAGATCGAGCTCTCTTTCATAAAGGCCTGGTACGAATCAAGGGCCGGCTGGTAGTCCTTGCCGGTGAAGTACGCTGTGGCCTTCACAAAGTGATGTACCGGGTTGTTGGGCATCAGGGCCTTCAAGCGTGCCGCAATGCTGATGGCCTTGGCGTGGTCGTTGAGCTGGAACACGGGATCAATGCACAGCGAGGCCGCCTCCAGCAGCATGGTGGCGCGCATGCCGCGCTCTTCAGCCAGCAACTCGTCCATGGTGGCGCGGTAGCGCTGCACCAGGTCCACCAGGAAGGGGTTGTCGTTGATGTCGTCAAACTCGTCGCGGTCGCGCCGGGCAATGCCCTTGCGCTCGAAGTCCTCATGCCTGGCAACAAAGCTGAGCGTGAACTCGAGGGCGTCCTCGTAGTTCTTCTTTGCTTCGTCTTTCTCCCTGCTTGTGAAGCCCTTGCTCACAAAGATGCGCCGGGCGGTTTCCTCCAGCGCGTCGTCCAGTTTGCCTTCGGCAATGGCTGACAGGCGGGCCTGCTCCATGCCCAGGTCCAGGAAGAACGCACCCAGGCTCTGGTACACGTACACCAGGTCGCGCTCGACCCAGAAGTAGGTGGGCGAGATCTTGCGAATCTCCAGGAAGCCGTCCCGCGCCGCCTGCAGGTCGGTCAGCGCCGTTCGGCGCCAGTAGTTGCGCGCGGCGCGCCAGCTTTCGCCGATTGCCTTCAAGGAATCAGCCAGGCGCTTGGGGTCGCCTTCTTTCAGCTTGGTGCCGGCGGCGGCATCCTCCAGGATGTAGCCGCAGTCCTTGAGAGCCTTCAGCTCGGCACCCTCGTCCATGCCGGCCAGCCACTTGGCGCCGTCGCGGCGGCCCTTGTCGTCAAACTTGGCGGTCTCGGGGTCGGCAAAGACAAAGCCCAGCTCAATCATCTTGGCGCGGTTGTCGGCCAGCACCTTGTGCTTCTGCAGGGCATAGCGAAGGCGCAGGCGCCCCTCGTCGGTGCCGGGGGCAGCCAGGCCGCGGCGGGCGTCTTCGCTGATCTGGGCGATCCAGATCATGCCCTGGTCCAGCGACTCCGCCTTGCGGATGCTGTCACCGTGCAGCCGGAAACGCGCCAGTGCCACGCCCAGCTTGGCGCGGAAGTAATCGGGGTTCAGGCCCAGCACGGCGCGAAACTTGGACAGGGCACCCTTCTGCACACCGTGGGTGCTGATGAAGTAGTCCTGCACCCGGCCAAGCTGCAGCAGGCAATAGCCCTGGATGGTGATGGCCATGGCCCGGTCAACGTCGTCAAACTTGTGCTCGTCAATGAGGTCTTCGGCTGTCTCGGCGTAACGGAAGCTGGCCTCGTAGTGGCGCTCGTCGTACTGCTGCTTGGCTTCGCGCAGCAGGTCGGCCACGCGCTCGCCGGGCGGCGTCTTGGGGCTCTCGCCGTCTTCGCTGAACGGGCTGTGGGTGTAGGGCCCGTTGTTGTCGGTACTGGAACAGGCGACAAGCAGCAGGCAGGCCGAGGCAGCTAGCAGCAGGCGGGCGCGGTTCATAGGCTTAGAGCGCGGGGTATGCCGGGGAAACAAGGATCATACCCGCCCGGGCCGCCACGCCAAAGCAGGAATTGACGCGAATCTGTGCATTCCGTACACTGCACGTTCCCCCGCGTGCCCCGTCCGGACCTACCCGTGCGCTTGATTGCAGCCATCATCGGCCTGCTTGTCTTGGGCGGTTGCAGCATGTCGGGCCCCGGCATTGCGCGCATTCAGCCGCAGCCGGCGCCGGGCACCCTGCAGAAGACTACCTACAACAGCGACTGGGTGAGCCGGCCCAAGGACCCCGTGGACAGCCTGGACACCATGGGTGCTACGCAGCTCAGTGTGGACCTTTCCAAGCGCGAGCTGGGGGCCAACTACCTGGACCCCGAAGTGCGCGAAGGCCGCTACGTGGACGCCGCCGAGAAACGCCAGATGGAACGGCAGGCGGCCCGCAAGGCTGCCTGGCGCGCCCGCATGGGGCTGACCAACATCAAGGACGAGCAGGAGGCCCGCGAGGCCGGCTCCAAGCCCGCGAACAAGACCGGCAGCACCCAGGGCAGCGCGTCTTCAGCCAAGACTGCAGCCAACGCCGGCAAGTAGCCTGCCTGTACATATGACCGCCTCGCCCCTGGGGGCGAGGCGGTTGCTTGTTGCAGGAACGCCGCCCCGGAGCCGCTACCTGCGCGGCCTGGTACGGATGCTGCGCAGGGTTGTGCTGACTACCCGGTAGAGGAAGAAGGGCGCGGCCAGTGCAAGCGCGGCTGCCAGCACGAGGCCGGCACCTTGTGCGATTCCGAGCTTTCCCTCGGCCAGTTCAAGTCCAAACCACCCAGCAAGATGGCTACCCAGCCATGCCAAACCCAGCACCAGCGCGAGGACGAGGGGAGCGAGAAGTACTTGTACGAGTCCCCGGCTGACTGCGTTCTGTGTCGCTTGATTACTATGTGGCCGGTTCAACGGCGCTCTTCCCTGACAGAACCCCTACACCGCGGCCGCGGCCGCAGCCGCAGAAGCACCCGCCGCGGCCTGCCGCTGCGCCATCAGTTGCTGGTGCTGGGCCGGCTGGCTGCCCGTACTTTGCAGGCGCGTAGCCATCGCCACCATGCCCAGCCCGCGGCCGGGAAAGTCGTTCACCCACAGGATGCGGCCATCAGAAAGATCCAGGCAGTACAGCCGCCCGCCCACGCCCGCCAGCACCACGTCGCCTTCCACCAGCACGCAACCTGTGCTCTGGCGGTAAGCCTTGGGCAGCGCCGTGCACCACAGCGTTGCGCCGTTCAGCGGGTCCAGGGCGTGCACCTCACCGCCCACGTAGGCCACCACCACATCCGGCATGTTCAGGTTCATTCTTGGTCTCATGGCTGCCTCCGTTTCTGTACAGCCATTGAACGAAAAGGCGGCCAAGGCAGCCATTACAAGCCGGACGGTGGCTTGTAGCTGTGCAGCAAAAGGGGGCCCTTGCGGGCCCCCTTCGTATCGCGCAACTGTCTGACAGGCTACTCCAGCAGCGAGCGCAGCATCCAGGCTGTCTTCTCGTGCACGCCCAGCCGGTCGGTCACCACCGTGGCGCTACTTTCGTCACCGGCGCCCTGGGCCTTGGGCAGCAGCTCGCGGCAGGTGCGGATCAGCGTCTCGTGCCCGTCAATCAGGGCCTCCACCATGCCCTTCCAGCCGGGCACCTTGCCGGTCTCCTTGATGCTGCTCAGCTCGACAAACTGGCTGTAGCTGCCTGGCGCGAACTCGCCCAGGGCGCGGATGCGCTCAGCCAGCACGTCCACGGCGTTCCACATTTCGGTGTACTGGTCCATGAACATGAGGTGCAGTTGCTGGAAGTGAGGGCCGGTCACGTTCCAGTGAAAGGCATGGGTCTTCAGGTACAGCACGTAGGTTTCGGCCAACAGGCGCGAAAGCCCTTTGGCGACTGCCTTGCGGTCTTTCTCGTCGAGCCCCAGTTTTGGTGCCATGGTCGCCTCCCGCTGGTTTTGCGCCAGAACGGCGCTTGTTCGTCAACCCTTCCTGAAATCAACGCGTGATGCTGAGAGAAGCGCCAAAGCCGCCCGAGACGCACAACGTCGCCAGGCCCCGCTTGCCGCCCCGGCGCTTCAGCTCGTGGGCCAAGGTGGCCACAATGCGCGCGCCTGTGTTGCCGATGGGGTGGCCCAGCGAAATGGCGCCGCCGTTCACGTTCAGGCGCTCGCGGGGAATCTTCAGCTCGCGGTCACAGGCCAGCACCTGGGCGGCAAAGGCCTCGTTCAGCTCTACCAGGTCATAGTCTGCAATCTTCAGGCCCAGCTTTGCGTTCAGCTTCTGGGTGGCCGGCACGGGGCCGATACCCATCACGGCCGGGTCCACGCCCGCGAAGGCAAAGCCCTCCAGCCGTGCCAGGGGCGCAAGCCCCAGCTTGCGGGCCACATCCTCTGGCATCAGCAGCAGGGCGGTGGCGCCGTCGGTGATGCCGCTGGCGTTGCCGGGGTGCACGGTGCCGCCGTCCAGGAACACGGGCTTCAGCTTGGCCATGTCGGTGGCACTCTGGCCGCCGCGGATGGGCTCGTCGCTTTCCAGCACGGTGTCGCCCTTCTTGCTCTTTATCGTGTACGGCGCGATCTCGTCCTTGAAGCGCCCGGCCTTGAGGGCGGCCTCAGCCTTGTTGTGGCTCTGGGCGGCAAACTCGTCCTGCTCTTCGCGCGGGATGTTGTACTGCATGCGCAGGGTCTCTGCGGTGCGGCCCATGAGCTGGTTCGCCAGGGGGCACGAGAAACCGTCGCGGTACATCAGGTCGGTCACTTCCTGGTGTCCCATGCGCAGGCCGTCGCGCAGGCCGCTGATGATGTGCGGCACGTTGGACATGCTCTCCATGCCGCCCGCGATCGCGATCTCGGTGTCGCCGTTCAGGATGGCGTTAGCAGCCAGCATGGTGGCACGCAGGCCGCTGGCGCAGGCCAGGTTCACCGTGGTGGAAATGGTCGCGTGGGTAAGGCCACCCCGCAGTGCCACCTGCCGCGCCGGGTTGGGGCCGCAGCCCGCCTGGCGCGCCTGGCCGAAGAACAGCTCGCCCACCCGGGCCGGGTCCACTTTCGAGGCCGCCAGCACGGACTTCACCGCGTGGGCGCCCATATCCACGGCGGTCTGGCCGGCCAAGGCGCCGCCGAACTTGCCGATGGGCGTGCGCAGGGCGTGGGTGATTACGATGTCAGTCAGTTTCATGGCGGGCTCCCGGTCCGGTGCGCGGCCGACTTTGTGCCGTGGCGGCTGCCCTGTCAACGGCACGGCCCCCGGCGAACCGGGGGCCGCTGCTCAGAGCCTGTTTAAGATGCCTGAGCCTTGCTAATGCGCTGCGCCGGGCAAGCGGGGCAAGGCAGCCGAGCCGGAGCATGGCTGGAAGCCATGTGAGGTGAGGCGAACGCCGGCCCGCGATGCCCGCCGCAAGCAGTAGCTGGCGAACGACTTCTTAAACAGGCTCTCACGCAGGCCTGCCTCGCCGATCAGCCCAGCGGGCGGCGCAGTTGCAGCTCAAAGCGCTCCAGCTCGCCGCGCAGCTCGGGGTCCTTCAGGCGGATGGACTTGATCTTGTTGATGGCGTGCAGCACGGTGCTGTGGTCGCGCCCGCCGAAGAACTGGCCGATCTCGGTCAGCGTGAGCTGCGTCAGTTCCTTGGACAAGTACATGGCCACGTGGCGCGGGAAGGCCAGGTTCTTGGTGCGACGCTGGCTGAGCAGGTCGTTCATGCGCACGTTGTAGTGCTCGCAGACCAGCTCGATGATGTCGTCGGCGGCGATGCGGGCGGGCGCCGGGCGCGATTTCACCAGGTGGCGCAGGGCCTCATGGGCCAGTTGCAGCGTGACGGGCCGCCCGGTCATCTTGGCCAGCCCGGCCAGTTGCACCACCGCACCCTCCAGCTCGCGCACGTTGGTCACGATGTTCTCGGCCAGGAACGCCACCACGTCGTCGGGCAGCGCCACATCGCGCATCTCGGACTTCTTGCGCACGATGGCCATGCGTGTCTCGGTGCAGGGCGGCTCCACCTTCACGGCCAGGCCCCAATGGAAGCGGCTGATCAGCCGGTCTTCCAGGTTGGGGATGTCACGGGGCAGGCTGTCGCTGGTCAGCACGATTTGCTTGCCCTGCTGGTACAGGTGGTTGAAGGTGTGAAAGAACTCCTCCTGGGTCTGTTCCTTGCCGGCCAGAAAGTGGATGTCGTCAATCAGCAGCGCGTCCGAGTCGCGCAGCTCGTGGCGCATGCTCTCCAGGTTGCCGGACTTCAGCGCCGCCACGAACATGTTCACGAACTCTTCGCACGAGATCATGCGGATGCGCGGCTGGCCCTGCAGCAGCTTGCGGGCAATGGCATTCAGCAAGTGCGTCTTGCCCAGGCCCACGCCGCCGTGAATGAACAGCGGGTTGTAGGAGCGCCCGGGGTTCTCAGCCACGGCAATGGCGGCTGCACACGCGAGCTGGTTGCTGGGTCCAACCACAAAGTGGCCGAAGTCCATGCCCGCCGGGATACGGTTGGGCAACAGGAAGGCCGGGGCCGCAGCCCCCGCGCTGGTGCTGGTGGCAAGCTCACGCGCACCCGCCACCTCCACGTGCACCTTGACCGGGGCGCTGGCGGTGGCCGAGGTCACCACCTCAAGTTGCGGCTGGAAGCCCAGCACCTGGTAGCAGGCCTTGGCCACACAGGTGCGAAGGCTCTCGGCCTGGGACTTGTCCAGGGAATCGGCCTGGACCAGCAACTTCAAGGTGTCGCGCTTGGCGTCGTAGCTCTGGGCACGAGCCTGGCGCAGCAGCTCGTGAATGGGCAACCCTCGGGAGCGCGTCAAGGCCAGTTCTTCGATGGCGGGCCACTGGCTCATGACGTCACGGGGGAAATCAGACATTGACGCCCTGCTTTCTGTTTGTTCGTTCTCAGGGCGATGGGAAACGGGATGGGCAAAACAGGCACCACTACCACACTCTGTGGTAAAGTGCCGAACCTCTTGGCTGCCTTGGACTAACGCCGCCTCAGAAGTTGCTGTCCCGCCCCCATGCCTTGCGAAAGGTTTCGTGAGGGCACTAATTAACTTTGCCGAAAGTCCGGTCAACTGGCCACACACTCCCGACAGGCCGGAAAAGCTGTCAGTAACGGCCAAAGTGTTCAGCGCATCGGCCCTTAGGTTTCCGGAAAAATCATGCGCTGACACCGCCTTCCCATCCCCCGTGGATGTGTCAACTTCCCGGACCAACCGCGCGCCACGTTGCCGCGCGGCGACCGGGCCCGGCCTTCTGTGCCGGCAAACAGCCCGCCAAGCCCGCAACCAGGCACCTTCGAGGCGAATCGCGCCGAGCGTCACGCTGCGCAATCAGGGGGCCTGTACTAAAGCGTCCGGGCAAAGTGCGCCTCAACAGCCGCAGCCAGTTGCTCGAGTTCGGGCGTGGGACCACGAAAGGGATGCGTGGCCCCAAAGGTGTGCGTGCCGGCATCGGGCACCAGCAGGCGCGTGTTGTCGCCGCCCACTGCGTTGCAGCTTGCGGCTTCCAGCAGAACGTGGGCATCCGTCAGGGGCACCGCTTCATCCTGTGCCCCGTGCACGAGCAGCCAGGGCACTGTGCAGCGCGCGGCGGCGGCCCTGAGGTCGGCAAGCGCCGGGTGCTCGCGCAGCTCGTCAAAGAACTCGCGCCCCACCGGCAGCTCCTGGCCCGTGCGCAGGTTCTGCACCTTGACCAGGCCGAACGCCCGCAGGTGCGCTTGCACGATCTCGGCCGGAATGCGGTTGGGTTGCGCCACGCCCGCCAGCGTCGCCAGCGAGCGCACGCGCCCGTCGCGGCTGGCAACCAGCAGGGCGGCACCACCGCCCATGGAGTGGCCGAAAAGCCCCAGCCGGCCGGGGTTGCCACCCAGCTTGCCCCGCGTTGCGGCGTCCAGCACGGCGCGGACGTCCTGCAGCCGCCGCCCCCATGTGTCCTGCTCAAAAAGGTCCAGCCGCGAAAACGTACTGTCGTCGCCCTCAATGCCACAGCGCGAGAAGTTCATCAGGGCCGTGGTGAAGCCCGCCCCGGCCAGGCGCGTTGCCAGCCACGGAAAGAAGCCCCAGGTTTTGAAGCCCTTGAAGCCGTGCAGGCCCACCAACAGCGGGCCTTCTGCGCGGCTGGACGGGTACAGGTCAACCGCCACGGGCAGGCCGTCAGCGCCGGGAATAGACAGGGTGGTGACCTCCGTGGCCACGGTCAGTCCTTAACGAGGGGCCCGGGGCCCAGTATCTGCACCACGCGCAGCACGTCGTCGTGCACCTTCTTGCGCACTTCCACGGTGTAGTTGCGCAGCACATAGGCCGGGTGATAGGTGCACACCACCTTGCGGCCGTCGCGTTCGTACACCTGCTCGCGCAGCTTGCCGATGGGCAGCTTCAGATCCGTAAGCCATTGGGCCGGGAACAGCCCCACGGCCAGGATCACGCGCGGCTGGATGATCTGGATCTGCCGGTACAGGAAGCCGCGGCAAGCCTCGATCTCCGGGGGCTCGGGGTTGCGGTTGCCGGGCGGGCGGCACTTCAGCACGTTGCAGATGTAGACCTCTTCGCGCCGGTACTTCATGCCCTTCTCGATGATGTCGGTGAGCAGCTTGCCGGCGCGGCCCACAAAGGGCTTGCCCAGGGCGTCTTCGTCGCCGCCCGGGGCCTCACCGATGATCATCAGCGGGCTGCGCGGGTCGCCGGTGCCGAACACGGTCTGGGTTCGCGTGGCGCACAGGCTGCAGGCGGCACACTGGCGCACTGCCTCGGCCACGGGTTCCAATGCCCGGGCCTGGGGGCTGCCGAAACCCTTCAGCTCTTCCAGCGCCACCGAGGGCACGATCACCGCCTTGCCGGCCGCAACCCTGGGCTGGGCGGGCGCGGCAGCAGGCTTGGGCGCGAGTTTTGCGGCTGCCTTGACCGGTGCGGCCTTTGTTGTGCGAGCCTTCACAGGCAGCTCGCGCACGCCGGAGGCCGCCAGCAGCTCCAGGTGCCCCCGAAGCTGCCTTGCCAGTTCTGCTTTGCCGGGCCGGGCCATAGTGGTCCATTCGAGTTGAACTTCAGGGTACTTCCAGTCAACGCTTGCAGCCGTTTCCGCGCCAAAAGCCAGAAGGGCGCGGGAATAGCGCGTCCGTCGCGGCCTGACGCAACTCCGGAGCAGAAAGAACACTCCAATTTCAAGCCGAACGCAACAGCAGTTTCCTCACGCGATGATGGCGCCGCCTGTGCGGCGCAGGGTCTCTTCCAGTGTTGCCTCGGTCGCGGCAATCACCTCGGCCTCGGCTTGGGCCAGAGGCCGGCCGCGCAGATGGCAGCCTGCCGCGCGCAGGTGGCCCCCGCCGCCAAAGCGTGCCGCCAGGTCGTTCACGGCAAGCTGGCCCTCGCTGCG
>JADLBZ010000018.1 GCA_020847415.1 Planctomycetota bacterium | reverse complement strand
TGCTTGATCGCGACACTGCCGGTCTCTCGGGCGGCGAGAAGCAACGCGTGGCACTGGGTCGCGCCCTGCTTTCCCAACCGCAACTCCTGTTGCTGGACGAACCCCTGAGCGCGCTGGATGCAGCCCTGGCCCGCGAGGCCATGGCGCTGTTGCTGGACGTAAAGCGCGAGCTGCGGGTGCCCATGGTGCTGGTGACGCATTGCGCCTCCGAGATGCATGCCCTTGCCGACGACTGCGTCGTGCTGCGCGGGGGAAAAGTCTCGGCACAGGGCGCTCCACGCGCCGTGCTGACCGGGCCCGGCACTGCCGGGGGCCTGGACAACATCCTGCGCTTGCCCGTGGCCCGTCACGAGCCGGAGAAGGGCATCACCTGGCTGGACCTGGGCGACGGGCAAGTGCTGGCCTGCCCGCAGTGCACGGCGCAGGGCCCCGTCGCGGTTGCCATCCACGCCGACGAGATCATCCTGGCCCGCAGCCGGCCCGGCGGGCTTTCCGCCCGCAACGTATTGAAGGCTGTCGTTTCCGCCGTTCAGGGATCAGGGCCCGACACACTGGTGACACTGGCTGTCGGCCCGCACAGCCTGCTGTGCCATGTGACGCACGCGGCGGCTGATGAGCTGGGACTGGAACCGGGGCAGGAGGCCTTTGCCGTCATCAAGACCAGTGGTTGCTGCGTGCTGGGCGCGTAGCACTGGCAAGACGCGGCAGCTTTGCTTATGTTTGCGCACCCAAAAAGGAGGGGCCATGTCCAAGGACTACGACACGATTCTGCTGGAGTGTGAAGAAGCCATGGAGAAGGTGGTGGCCCACCTGCGCCAGGAGTTTGTCGGCATCTCGGCCGGCCGCGCCAACCCTGCCATGGTGGACAGCCTGAAATTCGACTACTACGGTTCCCCCACGCCCATCAAGGGCGCTGCCCAAGTGCACACGCCGGACGCCTCTACCATCACCATCAAACCCTTCGATATGAGCCAGGTGAAGAACATCGCCAAGGCCATCCGCGACGCGAACATTGGCTTGAACCCCAGTGACGACGGCAAGGTCATCATCTGCAGAATCCCTCCGCTGACGCAGGAGAACCGCCAGCGCCTGGTGAAGCAGCTCAAGGAGATGGCGGAGAAGGCCAAGGTGGGCGTGCGCAACGCGCGGCACGAGGCCATCAAGCACGCCGATGCTTCGTTGAAGGAAACAGTGCTGACCGAAGACGACCACCGCGGCCTGAAGGACGAAATCCAGAAGGCCACCGACAAGCACAACAAGGCCATTGAAGAGGCGCTGGAGAAGAAGAGCGCTGACGTAATGAAGGTGTAGCAGCCGGCTGGTCTAAAACGTCCGACGCCGCGCACTTTGCGCGGCGTCGCTGTTCCCGGGGCAAAAAGAAAGCAGGCGACTGGGGGGGCCTGTCGCCTGCTTCGGGTGGGCGTCGGTTGTCGGGGGACAGTGACCGACGCGCCATTCCCTATACGGATGAACGACCGCGAACAGTCGCCCATTCCAGGATTATGCGGCAAAACGCGGCAGCTTCATCAGGTGCCCCGGCTCAACCCAGTAGTCCATGCTCGGGCCGCCATCGTGCACCAACTGCACATAGACGCTTTCCGGGCCCAGTTCGGGGCAAAGGTCCAGAACCACACACTCTGTGCCGCTGTTCAGGTCCACAACTCGATCGCCAAGCCCGACGTGCTCGTCGTTGGCATCTGTGGCCTGCGGGACGGCCATCCGCTCGATCCGGTTTCTTGACATGACAACACTCCTCCTGCACGCGACAAAGTCGCGCTGCTTGCAGCCATCCGGCTGTTCGTTCTGGTTACCGGCAGGCCTGGAACTGCAGGCGGCCTGCTTTGCGGGGCTCCCGCGTCTGCCCTATTCAACGGGCAAGTCGGGCGAAAGTTTCCAGATTCCGGTTTCCGTCTGCACCAGTTTCCGGACAAGCTCTCGTGAATCGCTCCGTTCGTCCACTTAAGTGGTGGCCTCGTGACAGCTTTCCTGACGCGCATTCCGGCAATCGCCCCAAGCCCCGTTCTCGCCCCGATTTGCGTCCCCTCTGTCCGGGCACCTGCTAGACTCCCCGCGACCAATGGCGACAACCATGAAGATCTCCCGCTACCGCGAGTTCACTTCGAGCTTGCTCCAGCCGGGCGTCCGGCTGCTGGCCCTGCGCAGCGACCGCTTCAAAACTGCCCGCGTGCGCATCTACCTGCTGGAGCCGCTGCAGGCCGTGCAAGCCACCCAGACGGCGCTGCTCGCGGGCGTCCTGCGGGCGGGCACAGCCAGCCACCCCACCCGCCGCGACCTGGCCCGAGCCTGCGAGAACCTCTACGGCGCAGCCATTGGCGCGTCGGTGACGCGGTTTGCGGACGCCCAAGCGCTGGTCGGCTACGCCGACTTCCCTGCCGAGCGTTTCCTGCCCAAGGGTTCCAAAGAACTCGATGGCGTGCTCGGCCTGTTGTGCGAACTGCTGACCCAGCCTGCCCTCGACCGTTCCGGCAGCGCATTCCGTGCCGATGTTCTGCAGCAGGAACGCCAGCAGCTTGAGTTTGAGCTGAAGGCCCTGGCAGACGAGAAGCCCTCCTGGGCCGCATGGCTGGCGTCCCAAAGGGTTTACGCCGGCACGCCCGGGGCCGTGCACGAACAGGGCAGCCTGGATGACCTGCCGGGTATTTCCGCCGAGCAGCTGTTTCAGCGCCACCAGTCACTGCTCCGTAACGCCCGGGTGCTGGCTTTCGTAACCGGCCCCTTGGACGAAAAGCGCGGTCTGGCGGCCCTGGCGCGCCATCTTCGCCTGCCTGCATCTGCACGCCCCGCGCTGCCTCTGCCCGGTCTGCTGCCCCACCGGCAACGCCCGGTGCGCGACGTCGTCAAGGACAATACCGAGCAGACGCACCTGATCGCCGCGTATACCGGCGGCGCTCGCTACGGCGACGCAGACTACGCAGCCGCCCTGTTCGCGGACGGCATCTTCGGCGGTTTCAGCTTCTCGCGGCTGTTTAAGGTTGTGCGCGAAGAGCACGGGCTGGCCTACGCCGTCGGGAGCCACTATCAACGCGCCCGCGGTGTCATCATGGCCCAGGCTGCCGTGGACCCGGCCAAGGCCGAAAAAGCCGCGGCACTGATCCAGAGTGAACTGAAGCGCCTCGCCAAGGACGGCTTCTCGAGCGATGAGTTCGAGGCCTGCCGAGCCAGCCTGGTGGAAAGCCGCCAGTCGGCCTGGGACTCCCCCACCTCCAGGGCCAGCGACGCGGTGTTTCAGGCGGTGCTCGGTTTCAAGCAGGCGCCCGAAGCGCAGTTGAAAGCCGTTCGCGCCGTGAAGCCCGCCGCCGTTCGGGCGGCCCTGAAGGCGCTTCGCCTGCACACGGAGTTCCGCTACGGCACATGAAACAGTCGGGGGCGGCCTGCGCCGCCCCCGTTTACTGGTTCTACGCCGCCCGCCTGCGCCTCCGCAGCCATGCCGCCAGCCCGATGCCGGCCAGCAGCAACCACAAGCCGCTCAGGCCATTGCCGGCTGCACAGCCGCCGCCGTCACCACCACCGCCGCCATCGCCACTCGGGTTGGCCACAGTAGCAGAGACCAGCGAAGCCGTGCTGATGTCAAACCCGTCGTCAATGTACAGCTCGAACGTGTACACCGCGGCGCGAGGTGCAGTGAACGTGGGGTTGGCCGGGTCCGTCAGGTCCAGCACCACCGGCGGGCCGCCCACCTGCACCCAGTAGTAGATCCAGCTTGCCTGGGGCGTGTTGGCGTCGGTGCCGGCGGCATGCAGGGTAATCAGGGCGCCAGTCGTCGCAGAAACCGGGGCCCCGGCGTTGGCTTGCGGCACTGCGTTGCCGGTGGGGTTGGCGGTGGCGTCGTAAGTGTCCACGATGACGAAGACCGCGTCGCTGGCGCGGACGCCGTTGCTGTCAGTCACGACCAGCTCAAACTCGTAGACGCGGCTCAGCTCGGGCACGAACGAGGCTGTAGCTGTCGCCACCCCGGTCAGGGCCACGGTGGGACCCGCAACCTGACGCCAGGCAAAAGTCAGGCCCGAGCCGGTGCTGCCTGTGGAGACCAGTTCCACGCTGGGGTTCGAGACCAGGTTGTCCACACCCACACCGGGGATGAACAGCAGGCGGCCATCCGCGTTCGGGTCATCGGTGCTGCTGACTGCCGCCACGGCAACCGGTGCGGCACCGGCGGTCGTCACCGTGAACCAGTGTTCTGCGGCGATGCCATCGCTGGTTCCGTCGTTCACGACCAGTTCGATGGCGTAGTTACCAGCCACCGTGGGCGTGACCGCAATGTCGCCCGAAGTCGGGTCGTCCAGGCGCAGCGCGACAGGACCGGCAACCTGCCGCCAATGATAGGTCAGCGTGTCGCCGTCGGCGTCCTGGCTGTCGCGGCCGTCCAGAGCCAGTTCCTCGCCCGTGTTGTGGGCGTTGTCGGCATTCGTGTCGTCCAGGCTGGCCTCAATGACGGCTCTGGGGATGCGGTTGCCTGCCCCGCCCGTGCTGTGCGCGGTCACGGTCATGTAGTCCCAGTCAGACTCCAGGCCGTCGTTGTCCGTCACGCGCAGGCGAATCACATAGGTTCCCGCTACATCGGCCGTCAGGGCCGGTGTGGCTGTCGCGGTACCCACCAGCGCTGCCGCACTGCCGGTCGGGCGATCCGCCAACTCCCATGCATAGCCCGTGATGGTGCCGTCCGAGTCGCTGGACTCGTTGGCGGTCAGTTGCAGGCTGGTGCCCACCACTCCCTGCCGGTCAATGCCGGCATGGGCCGCCGGGGGCACCGTACCCGCGCCGATCACCACGAAGCGCACTTCGTCGGAGACGGGCGTGCTGCCGGCCAGGCCCGCGGCGTCGTAGACGTCCAACTGGAACACATACACGCCGGCGGTGATGGTGCTCGCTCCGCCGGCTACAGTCAGGGTGCTGGCCAAGGCGTTGGGGCTGTCGATGACCAGGTTCCCGCCCACAGGGCGGCTGGTCAGTGTCCAGACCACGAACAGTGTCTCGCCGTTGCAGTCCATCGCGCTGCCGCTCAGGCCCAGTGCGGTCTTGCCGCCGCTGATCTCGGACTCGTCCAGCGTCACGCGAGTGCCTGCATCCACCACCGGCTCGCAGTTGGCAATCTCCACTTGCACGGTGTCATCAGCCGAAGACGCGCCCGAGGTCACCGTCAGCCGGAACAAGTACACGCCCGGCGTGGCGGCATAGAAGCTCGGCGTGGCTGTAGTGCTTCCGGCCAGCGAAGCCGACGGGCCCGCTGACTGCGTCCACGCATAGGTCAACCCGCCGCCGCTGCTGCCGCTGCCATCCAGGTTCACCAGCTGCGGCTCAGGCAGAGACTGATCCGGCCCCGCGTTGGCCGTAACAGCGGACGCGCTGGTGGTGGTCGTGAAGGTGTTGTTGGCCACACTGGCCTGCACGTTGCCGGCCAGGTCTGCAATGCCGGCAATCGTAACCGTGGCTGTACCGGTAGTACCTGCCACGACATTCAGGGTGTAGGTGAAGGTGGCATCGCCCACGCTGCCCGTCATGGAGGTCGCGGTCACATCCGAGGTGCCGGTCAGGCCGGCAATGGCGATGGTGGGAACCGCCGAGGCAGGCTCGGTCAGGCTCAGGGTGATCAGCAGGCTGCCGCTGCCCACAGCCGCTCGCGGCTTGTTGTACAGCAGCGAGGCAAAAGGCGCCGTCTTGTCGATGACCACGATGACCGGCCACGTTGCGCTGTTGCCGGCGCCATCGGTGGCCGTGACCGTGATGGTGCGCGTCCCCTCCACCATGGTCAGGCTGGCCAGTGCACCCGAAGTCAGGCTGTAGGTGCCGTTGCTGTTGTCCGTGAAGGCGGCCGTGGCGCTCAGGGCCGTGTCGGCGGTGTTCAGGTTGGCGCGGACGGTGAGGCCGGCCTCGTTCAGGTCCGCGTCAATGCTGATGGTATCGCCCACTTTGTAGTAAGAGTCAGGGTCGCTCACAGACACCGTGCCGAAGATGGGACCGGTGGTGTCTGTGGTGAACGTGTTGTTCACGGCAGGCACCAGCGCGTTGCCCTGGCCGTCCGTTGCCGCGCCGGCAATGGTCACCGTGTTCAGGCCGTCGGCGTTCACCACACCGTCAGCCACGTTTACCGTCCAGGTGTAGCTGAACACGCGGCCGGTGGCGCCCACGGCTGTCATGGCTGTTGCCGCCAGATCGTTGGTGCCCGGCTGAGCAATGGCAATGGTGGGCGTGGTGCCTTGGGTGTCGCTGAAGGTAGCGGTAATCGTCAGGCTGCCGGCGCCGACAGCGTTGGGGTTGGGCGCCGAGTACGCGATGGTGAAGGTCGGTGCGAAGGTGTCGCTGCTGCCCGTGGCCACGGCAACACCAGCCGCCGTGGTGTCGGCATTACCGCCAACGTCGGTCACCGATGCCGCCGGGTTGATCGTGGCACCAACGATGCCTGCAGCGCTCGTGCCCAGCGTGATGCCCAGCACCTTGCCGCTGCCGCCCAGCACCGCCGTGGAGTTACTGCCGTAGCTTCCGGCACTCGGTGGCAGTGCCGTGTCAAGCTGACCAGCCGTGTTGATGGCCGGCATGCTGGCCGGCGCCATTGCCTCGTTGAAGGCCAGGTACAGCACGTCGCCCTCTGAGGCGCTGCCGTTGTTGTCGCGGTCGTCCAAGGCCGTGCTCAACAGCCGCGGACCGATGGTGTCGGTCAGCGTCAGGGTCAGGCCTGTGGCTGCCACGGTGTTGCCGGAGACGTCTGTGATGGCGCCCAGCGTGATGGCCTGAGTGCCCGTCACCGTCGTGCCGCTGACAATCGTGACTACTACCATGCGGGAATCCGTGGCCAGGCCCAGGTCATTGCCCATGGCCATGCTGTTGGGCGTTCCGTAGCTCAGGCCGGCCGGGCTCAGCAGGGTGTTGGCCGCAGTAGCCCCGGTGAAGACGCGGTCGTTGATGGCCTCGCTGAACGTGAAGCGATACTCGTCGCCCGCTGTCACTGTGCCGCTGCCGTCCATGTCATTGAAGGCAATGCCGCTCAGCGTCGGCGCGGTTACGTCTGCGCTGGTTACCGCCTGGCCGTTGGCTGCAGCCATGGTGTTCAGGGCAACGTCCTTCACGCCGCTCAGGTCAAGCGTGTCCGTGCCAGCCACGGCGTAGTCGCTGAAGGTCAGCGTCACCAGGTTACCGCCCGACAGCGTCGCGCTGCCCGGGGTCCAGGTGGCGGCCGCCACATGCAAGGTGTAGTTCGTGGTTGTGGCGGCCGTTGTTGGATCCAGCGGCTCGCTGAAGGTCACCTTGATCGTCTTACCAGTGGGATCGCCTGCCACGTCCAGCACAATGGAGCTGATCGTGGGCAGGGTCGTGTCAATCACGTTGAAGGGGTTGGTGTTTACGTTCGCCGCGTTCAAGGTGCCGCCTGCGTCGTCCGTAATCACCAGGTGAATACCCGTGGCTGCAGGCAAGCCGCACACCACGCCGCCCGCACCGGTGAAGCTGACCGATCCGCTGCTGGCTGCGGCAGGCAGGCCGGGTCCGTTGACGGCGCCTGCGTCGCTGCGAGCGATAGCGCTGATCGAGTCGGTAACATCCACGTCCACGTTGCCGCTGATGTCGGTGTACTTGATCACCAGGTCAAACGCGGTGCCGCCCGTGGCTGGGGACGGCGGCTGCTTCGTCACCGTGAGCTTGGTGGCGGTCACCTGATAGGCCAGGCCGGTACCGTTGGTCACGGCTGCACCGGCGGCCAGGGTTGTGCCCGCACCTTCGGTAATGT
>JADLBZ010000017.1 GCA_020847415.1 Planctomycetota bacterium | reverse complement strand
TTTTCAACGCCCTGCCCGGCCCGCGCGGCTGCACGGGCCGGTCGGCGAGCGGCTTCACGCCGCGAGCCGGGCAGTTGCTTTCCGTTGAGGAAGGCGCCAACGGCGACTTCTTCAACGGCCTGCTAGTCGTGGCGCAGGGCCTTCACCGGATCAATCCGGGCCGCACGACGCGCCGGCAGGATGGCTGCCACCACCGCGGTCACCATGCCCAGGGCAGGGCCCGAAACCGCCAGCCACAACGGCAGCACGAACACATCGCCCGAGTACGGTATAGCTGCGCGTTCCGCCACCATCTTAAGGGCAATCGCATCGCCCGGGATCATCGCCAACGCCGCCAAGCCCAGTCCCAGCAACCCGCCCACCAGGCCAATCAGCGCGCTTTCGGCCAGGAACACGCCCATCACCTGGCTGTCTGTGGCGCCAACGGACTTCATGATGCCGATTTCGCGCGTGCGCTCGAGCACGCTGGTGATCATGGTGTTCACGATGCCCAGAGTGCTCACCAGCAGGGCAATGCCGGTCAAGAACGCGATGCTGGTGGTAATCACCGTCAGCATGGTCTCGATCTGTTCCAGTACGCTGGCCACACTGAATGCCGTGTAGCCCTTGTCGCGAAGTTCCTGCTCCAGGGCAGGAGCGTTCTCGGGGGTATCAGCCATGACGATGGCGCGCGGGTAGCCCAGCTCGCGGTTCACCGAGCTGGAGAGAAAGAAGTCCCTGGCGGACTCCTGCGGCAGGAAGACATCCACTTGCACGCTATTGCCGTCCTCAATCACGTTGAACACGTCGCCGGGCAGTGACTCACGAAGCACCCCCACCACCTTGAACTGCCGCTGCTCTGCCTTGCGCTCGCCGGGCAGCATGCCGAACTGCTTCAGCACTTTGGGCAGAGCGCTTTGCAGCGCCTTGCGCTCCTCTTCGTTCAGGTCCTTCATCAGCTCCTGGAGCTGGGCCGGCGGCACCGGCGGCGCGGCTGCATCGGTCTGGATGGTGTTCAGGGTCAGTGTCTTGCCCAGCACCGTGCTGTAGTCGGCGTCGCTGAGCAGCCCCCACTTGTAGAGCAAGTACTCGTGCAGGATGACTTCCGGCGCGTCAGGAGCCGAGAAGTATCTGCCCGCGATCAGGCGTTCTTCGTAGCGGCGGCGCGACGTGTCCACACCGCAGGTCAGCGTTGCGGGCACCGCGTACTCGCCAAGCTGAAGCTGGTAGCGCTCGACAATGACCGGCGTGATGCGTTCGACATGCGGCAGCGACTTGAGCCGCTCGATGGTGGCGTCGTCCACGTTGTTAGCGCGCCGGCCCGCCACCTGGCGGATCTGGCGCCGGTTGATGGCTGCCCGCTTCAGCCGCTCGCGGCGCTCGTCGGACATCTCTCCCTCAATGGAAACGTCCTGGGGCTTGTCCGAGAGCTCGATGCCGAAGCCGCCCGTGAGCCCGATCTGCCGCAGGTTATCGGTGCCGGACATGGTGCCGGTCACGGCCTGGGCCAGGCCTTCACCCAGCGAGACAATCAAGGTCAGGGCGAACACGCCGATCAGCACGCCCGACATGGTCAGCAGGTTGCGCCCCTTCTTGCGCCCCAGCCCCTCAAGTGCCACTGCCAGCACGCCGGAAATGCTCATGCAGCCTCCGGGGCAAACTGGCCGTCAGCCATGCGCAGGGTGCGCCTGGCATGGGTGCGGGCGAGTTCCGGGTCGTGAGTCACCATGACCAGAGCCGCACCCTGGGTGTTGGCCTCGTTCAGCAAAGCCATGATCTGGGCGCTGGTCGAAGTATCCAGGTTGCCGGTGGGCTCGTCGCAGAGCAGCAGGGGTGGGCTGCCCACCAGGGCGCGGGCAATAGCCACGCGCTGCTGCTCGCCGCCCGAAAGCTGGGTGGGCGCGTGGTCCGCACGGCGGGCCAGCCCGACGCGCTCCAGCAGTTCCAGCGCGCGCTTGCGGCGCACCCCGCGCCGTACACCCTGAAACACCAGGGGCAATGCCACGTTTTCCCAGGCGCGCAGGCTGGGCACCAGGTTGAAGCTCTGGAAAATGAACCCCACGGTGGCGCGGCGGTACAGTGAAAGCTCGCTCGAAGAAAGGCCGGCCAGCTCGCGGCCCGCCACACGGATGCTGCCCTTGCTGGGCCGGTCCAGCCCTCCCAGCAGGTTCAGCAAGGTGCTCTTGCCGCTGCCGCTGCGCCCCAGCAGCGCCACAAACTCGCCCGGGTCAATCGCCAGGTCCACGCCGCGCAGGGCCTGTACCAGCTCGCCACCCAGCCGGTACTCACGCCACACCTGGTTTGCTTCCACCAGCGCCATTGAACCCCCGGGGTGCCGCCCTCGTTTTCAGCTACAGGCGAACATAGGCCCGCTGATATGCTCTGGCAACGCGTGAGGCCACCCATGAGAACAACGGTTTTCCTGCTCTGCTTCCTGTTTCTCGTTCTCGCCGGCTGCGGCGGGGGGAACAGCGCCAATGCCACGCCCGATGAAATGAAGCAGAAGGCCTCGGTGGCCGAACGCAACCTGGTGCGCATTCGCGACGGTGTGGTCGCCTATTACGGCAAGTACCAGAAGGCCCCAGCCACGGTGGATGACCTGAGCGAGTTCAAGGCCGGCCCGTCTGATCTGGAGAAGGACGAGAACTACGCCGATATCGGCTACTTGTTTGTGAGCCACAGCCTCAAGTTCGACGACAAGGGCAAGCTCACCCAAGGCTGGTTCATCGCCACCCCGCCGCTGGACTGCAAGTGCTACAAAGTGCGCCTGAACGGTGTAACCGGCGAATTCGACTACACGGCGCCTGACAAGGACCTGGAAGAAGCCCCTGGCGCGTTGCCCGGCGGATCTCCGGCCAATACTAAGTGAGGCAGCGCCGTTGCCCAAATCGGCTCCGGCTGTAACATCCATCACATGCCGGACTCCACTATGTTGGCGGTTGCTCGCTGCACCGGGCACTGGCGAGGCGAGCTGCGTTCCCGCCTTGGCGTTACCGGCATCCTGGAACTGACGTGCCGCCCTGTCTTTGGCGGCGTTGTTCACGAACTCGAGACCAACTTGTTCAGCCACGACAGCAAGTACCTGGTCGGCGGCTGCACGTGGTTTGCGCCAGCCGGCGGCGGGGGCTTGAACGGACTGCAATACGGCACAGCCATGGGCCTGTGCGTGGTGGAAGCTCGCGAGTCCGATGCCGAAACGCTGGTGATCACGGGCAACCTGCCCGGCAACATGGTCTTCACCGGCAGCATCGCCCTTGAGGACGATCATCTCGTGATTTCGTCGGCCGTGGCGGAGCGCGGGGCTCGGGCCCGCGAGGAAGACCGCAGCGTGGGCCGCCTGCGCCGGGTGAGCGCCGCCACAAGGCTGACACCGGCGCGAACCGGGAAGGCGCGGTCATGAGCGTGCTTTCTTTGTTTCGCAGCGGAATCGAAGGAGACTGGCTGGGCAAGGCGGAAACCAGCGAACGCGCGGACATGATCGTTCGCCTGGGCATAGGCACGCTATGCATGGGCGAGTTGCAGCGGCTGCAGCTTGAGGTGCTGGATGCGCACACCTGCGAGATGGTGCTGGCGGCCCTTTGCATCGTGCCCTTTGCGCCGGCCCAGGGCCCCGCGGCCGGCATGTGGTCCGCGATCAGCGGCGCTTACACCATGAACCTGACTCCCGACGACGAGGGCGTGGTGGCCCTGAGCGGCACCACGGCCCGCGGCAACCCCGTCACCTTGACGCTGCTGCGCGGCGAGAACGACGAGCTGCTGCTGACCCTGCTGTGGCGCGTGGATCCCGCCGAGCAGCACCCCCACCGCATTGCCGCCGCACTGAAGCGCATGCGACCCGCTGCACCGGCCCACGCTCGTACAACCAGACCCGCGCGCAAAAGCGCGCGGCGGCGCGCGAGATAGCGGGGGCAATCGCGGGCTCGCCTGGAATCGCCGCGCAGCTAGACTCGGACCATGCCCTCCACCCGCCTGACTGCTGCGCTGTTGCCCCTGGCCATTCTGCTGTGCGTGCCCGCCTGTACCACCAACACCTGGAGCGCCCGCACTGATACCCTGCGCGCCACCGGCCCCGAGCAGCGCCGCACAGAGTCCCGCCCGTTGGCCTTGGCAGCCATGAACTACGCCACCCAGCGCGAAGACGACGGCTTTCGTGTGGAGGGCGTCGAACACGCCGACGAGGAGGGCCGCGCGAACATCGAGCTGCTCGCCCCGGCCCTG
>JADLBZ010000016.1 GCA_020847415.1 Planctomycetota bacterium | reverse complement strand
CAGCCCGGCGCATCCACCTCGATACGCACGATGGCTTCCAGGCGGGATCGCTGCTCGGCAGAGAGGGAGGACGCGTTTGCCAGGACGGGCAACAGATGTTCGCTGAACACGGCCGCGTTGAGCGCGCTGATCCTGCAACCGTTGGCCCGGGCCGGATCGGTGAAGGGGGCGCTCTGCAGCAAGCTGAGCCAGGCCTCTTGGGCAGGGGTGAGCTTGCCCTGCGCCCGGGCCGGGGGTACATGGCAAATCAGGGCAAGCAAGGCGGGTGTTGCCAAAGCCGCCACGCGCATGAGCACGTTCATCGTTTCTCCTGAGGCTCAGGAGAATTTGATTGGCGCAGCATCAGGTGTCTACGATGGTTCGGATCGCGTGTCCCTTAAGTGGCCCCCTGGCCGTCGCAGTCACAGTTTGACGCAATTCTACGTCCAGCGCGGCAGGGGTGAGTGCGAGCGTCGCGAAGGGCGGGACCCCGCCTGCGCGACAACGAAGTGTTATTAGTTGCTACGGTTGGAATCGCCGGGGGCGGGCATCATGCCGTCGCGCACCATGCGGGCCAGAAGTTGGGAGTGGCTGTTGACGCCCAGCTTGCGGTAGACGCGGCGTATATAGGTGCGCACGCTGTCCAGCTTCACCCCCACGCGCTCTGCCACGTCGCGGTAGCGGCCCTGCTGTGCCAGGGCCAGTGCCACCTGCAGCTCGCGCGGAGAAAGCTCTACCGCGCGCTTGGCCTCGGACACTTCCACCTGCACGAAGCCCAGCGGTACGCTGCCGCGCGTGACGGGACGGGCGCGCAGCAGCAGGCCGATCTCCTCAATGCGGCGCGACGCGCCCAGGGCGGCTGCGTCGGCCTCGTTGTGGGCCTTGCCCTGGCGCAGTGCAAGCAAAAGCGGAGTCGCCATCAGCAAACCATGCTGCCGCACGCGCTCGGGCGCCTGGCGCCGGCGCAGCAGCAGTTGTCGCAGGGCGCTGTTCAGCCACAACATGTTACCCCCGGCGCCAAACAGCATGGCAGGCGGCGCCCCCAGGTTCTCCAGGTCACGGGCCAGCTCAATGGCCAGCGCGTCAGACGCTCGCTCGGCGATGCAGGCTGCCGCTTCTGCCATGGCTTCCGGCACAGTGCGCAGAACCGCCACCAGCCACGGCGTCCCGTCGTTGTCCTGAACATGCAGCGCGCACTGCAACAGCACGTCGCGAAGGTGCTCGTGCGCCTGTGACGACCAGCCTGTGCTGGCGCGCAGGTATTCGGCGTTTGCGTCACTGACGGGTGGGTGCGAGTGGCTTACTTCGTGAAGGGTACTGTCGAGGCGCTCACGCAGAGAGGTGAAATACACGGGTTCACGGGCAGCGGGCGGAAGTGCGTCGCGAACGTGGCTGACGACCAGCTCGGTAATCTCGGGCAGCGTGCGAGCGCGATAGACGGCGGCGAGGAAGCTCGCCAACCCGAGAAGCTCGTGCTCTTGTACGCGAATGCGGCCCATATGTTGTGTGAATGCAAACTTGAGAAGAACAGGATAAAAGCTGACTGCGGGGGGTCGCAAGGGTCCATTACGAAAAGAAATGTCATGACTCTGCGGAATGTGTACATTTGAGTCATGGTGCTGTCACATGACGCGATATATAGCACATGGGCTGAAGCCACGGCAAGATGACTGGTGTCATGCAGGGCGGCCAAACGCCGAAATCTTGCGGCGTTGACCGCTCGGTCACGGTGCTCGGCGTGTCTTGCGCGTTTGGTCTCATCGTGCATTTTGGCTTCTTGTGAAGCCGCCTGCTAAGCCATGCCGCGAGCCGGTTTCGTCGCTACACTTGCGCGCGGAGGTTCCGTGCGCTGGCGCCCTACTATCTTCCTTGGCCGTCCCTTCGGCATTGAACTGCGCCTGGACGGCTATGTCGTCGCGCTGATTGCACTTCTGTTTCTCTCCAGCCTCAGTGAAGCCTCGGCGCAGGGGGCACCAGCCGGCGGAGCATGGGCCGCTGTCGCACACCTGGTGCTGCTGGTTGCCATGCTGGTATGCATGATGTTCCACGAGGCCGGGCACGCGTTGGCGGCGCGGCTGCGCGGGCACAGGCCGACCATGATCCTGCTGTCGTTTGTGGGCCTGACGTTCTTTGAGGCCAAGAAGGCGCGCCCCAGCGACGAATTCTGGATCGCGCTGGCCGGCCCCATGGTGAATGCGGGCATCGCGTTGGCACTGTCGCCGTTTGTCGGCCTTGCCATTGCCGAGCGTGGCGCCCCTCCCCTGCTGAGCATGTCGGGCATGGCCACGGGTTTCGGCTTCCTGGCCTGGCTGAGCATCCTGAACGCCGTGATGGCCCTGGGCAACCTGACGCCTGGCTGGCCCGCCGATGGCGCGCGCGCGGTGCGGGCGTGGCTGGCGCGACGCCGCGGCATTGTAGAAGGCACGGCCCGCGCGGTGAGCCTGAGCCACGGCCTGTGGCTGATCATGGCCGGGGTTTCGGTCATCCTCTTGACCGTGTTGCCGCGCTTCCAGGCGCTGACCAGCACCAACCCGGTGCAGAGCAGCGCCACTGTGCTGGTGATGTATCAAGTAGTTGTGCTGCTGGCTTCAGCCATGGGCATCTACTATGGGTGGGCCGAGAAGCGCCGCGTGGCGCGGCTGGGCGAGCAGGCCGCCGAGGAAGTCGGCCCCGCCGCCGAGTACATGCCCAAGCCCCGCGCGCAGGCGCCGCGCGTGATTGACGCAGAGGTGGTGAAACCCGTGACCCCCAACCCGGACAAGAACGGCCCCGCCCAGCCGGACAAGGTGGCGGAACTGCGCGAGACTGCCAAAGAGGGCCTGGCGGCCGGCAAGGTGCTGTGGAAGGTGGCCAAGGCCAGCGGCAAGGGTGTGGGCTGGTTCGCGCGCCAGAGCTTCAAGATGATCGGCACCCTGCTGGCAGCGAAAGAGAAGGGCAAGGACAAGGCCTAGCCGCGGATGGGGTCGGCACGCCCGGCAAGTTCAGCGCAGCAGGTTAGCCCTGCAGGCCGCGGGGCAGTCGGTTCAGGTTCAGCGTACGATCCGCCAGCAGGTCCTGCTCCAGCGCGTGGGCGCTTGCCAGCAGCAGGTCATCCGCCATGGGTGCTGCAGCCAGGTGCAGGCCCACGGGCAGCCCCTGGGCGTCAAAGCCCGCGGGCAGCGACATGGCTGCCAGGCCGGCCAGGCTGGAGGGAATGGTGTAGACGTCGCAGAGGTACATGGACAGCGGGTCTGCCTTGGCGCCCGCGGCAAATGCAGCAAAGGGCGCGCAAGGGCTGGCAATCAGGTCGCAGCGCGCAAAGGCGGCGGCGAAGTCGCGGCAGATCAAGGTGCGCACACGTCCGGCCCGGCCATAGAACTGGTCGTAATGGCCGGCGGAAAGCGCGTAGGTTCCCAGCATGATGCGGCGCTTGACCTCAGGGCCGAAGCCCTCCCCGCGCGAGTTGACGTAGGTCGCGATGCCGTTTTCGGCGGCCGCTCGCAGGCCATAGCGCACGCCGTCGAAGCGCGCCAGGTTGCTGCTCGCCTCGGCGCTGGCCACGATGTAGTAGACGTGCAGGCCAAAGTCGGCGTGGGGCAGCTCAATCTCGACCACCGCGGCGCCCAGGGCCTTCAGGCGCTGCACCGCGGCCTCGCACACGGCCGCCACGCTGCGGTCCGGCACGCGGTCGAAGTACTCGCGCACCACGCCCACGCGTTTACCCTTCAGGTCTTCGGCCAGCGCCGCCGGGTAGTCAGGCCCCGGGTTTGATACGGTGGTGCTGTCCATCTCGTCGCGGCCGGCCATCACCTTCATGGCCAGGGCGATGTCGCGCACGCTGCGGGCAAAGGGGCCCACCTGGTCCAGGCTGCTGGCAAAGGCCACCAGCCCATAGCGCGAAACGCGGCCGTAGGAGGGCTTGTAGCCCACCACGCCGCAGAAGCTGGCGGGCAGGCGGATGCTGCCGCCGGTGTCGCTGCCCAGGCTGATGAAGGCGCTGCGGGCGGCCACACAGGCTGCCGAGCCGCCGGAGCTTCCGCCTGGCACGCGCGAGGCATCCCAGGGGTTACGGGTCTGCTTCAGGGCGCTGTTCTCGCAACTGCTGCCCATGGCGAACTCGTCCAGGTTTACCTTGCCCACAATCACGGCACCCGCGGCCTTGAGTCGCGCGGTGACCGTGGCGTCGTAGGGCGCCACAAAGCCGCGCAGCATGTGGCTGGCACAGGTGGTGGGCCGGCCCAGCACGTGGATGTTGTCCTTGATGGCCACCGGCACGCCGGCCAGCAGCCCCAGCGCCTTGCCAGCCGCGCGGTCGCGGTCTACGGCGCGGGCCTGCTCCAGCACAAAGGCTTCGTCCTGGTCCAGGAACGCATTCACCCTGGGCTCAGTGGCGCGGGCGTGCGCCAGGGCAGCCTGGGCAAGGTGCTCGGCCGGCACGGAGCCGTCTCGCACGCGGCGGGCAGCTTCAGACGCATCCAGTTGGAGCAGCTCGTGCATGGGTTACTCGATGACCGGCAGCACCTTGAAGAAGCTCTGTTCGCTCTCGGGCGCGTTGGCCGTGGCGGTCTCGCGGGGCAGGCTGGGGCGCACCTGGTCGGCCCGCCACAGGTCGTGGGCCGCCACGGGGTGCACGGTGGGGGTGACGGCCTCGACGTTGGCGCGGGAGAGCTGGGTGATGTAATCAGTGATCCGCGTCAGGTCCTGGGCCATACGCGCAATCTCGGCGTCGCTCAGCTTCAGGCGCGCCAGGGTGGCCACATGCCGCACAGTGGTTTCGTCCATTGCCATGGGGCGGGAATGTACCCGCGCACCCACGGCCCCGCAACCAACAGCAGCCGGTTGAAGGATTCTGCTGCTGCACCGCCTCCAACGGACGCTGCCCGCAACTGGGGGCCTTTCACCGCGGGCATGTCCTCCCTAGCTGTGGCGCGTTGGGCATGGCGGGCTGCGGCGCTGCGGCCATAATCACGGCATGAAACGCGCGAGGTTGGTGGCTGTTCTTGCCGCTGTGGGAGTGGGGCTGCTGCCGCCGCTGGCCGGGCTGCTGCTCTATGGCGGCTTCCGCCTTGCAGGTTCGCTTCCGCCTTCGCCCACACTTTCCACGGCCCTCGCCGCGTGGGTTGTAGCCAGCGCCCTGGCAGCGGTGGCGGCCCGGCGGCGAAGCTCGGCCCTGGTCATTGCGTTGCTGCTGGGGCCGGTGACGCTGGCGGCAGCCGGCCTGATCGGCCTGCGCGCCGTCAAAGTAGAAGGCGAGAGCATGCTGCCCACCTTTGTGGAGGGCGACGTGCTGCTGGTGGATGACTTTGCAGCTCCCGGGGACCCGCTGGCCATTCATGTGTTGAATGTGCCCGGTGAGGCGCACAACCCGCTCATCAAGAGGCTGGTGGGGCTGCCCGGCCAGCTCATCAGCGCCCGGTATGGGCGGTTGTTCGCCGACGGCCAGGAAGTGCACCCCCGCCTGGGCGAAGCCCCGGACACCTGGAACGAGACGCGGCCGGTCAGCAGCACGTACTTGCTGTCCGAGGACCGCCGCATGGGCACGGACCAGTACTTCTTCCTGGGCGACAACCCGCCTGAGAGCCGCGACAGCCGGCACTTCGGCGGTGTGGCTGCGGCGCACATCGGCGGCCGCGTGCTGTGGCGTCTGCGGGGGCCCTCAGGTTTCGGGTCGGTCCGATAACCCCTGCAATCCGCGCCCCGGCGGATTTTCGGCAAAGTCTTTCGGCTGCCCCTGCCGAATGCTGGATCGGCGCCGGTGTCGCGGCGCGAACCGATCACCTACGTCCCCGGACGAGCAGAACGCAAGGAGAACCCGATGACCCGTAGCCGAATTTCCATGCTGGTAGCTGCCGCAGGCCTGATCCTGGTGGGGTTGCTGGCAGCAGCGCTGTTCACGCCCTCTGATGACGAGCCAGCCGAGGCGACAACGCCGGAGTCCGAAGTCGCCAAGGTCGAGCCCGTGCAGCAGACCACTCTGCCCAACCCGCTTGGCTACACCCTGGCCACGCCGCAGGTGCAGCCGCAGCCGGTGCCCGCTGTACAACCGGTGGGGCAGCCTGAGCCCCAGCCCGAGCCGGCCAAGCCGGAGGCCGCGGGCGGTGTGGTCGAGTACAAGGTGGCCTCGGGAGACATGATCTCGAAGATCGCCTCGCGTCACGGCTGCAAGGCGGAGGACATCTATGCGCTGAACCCGGGCCTGAACGCGCAGACGGCCAGCAAGATCCGGGTGGGGCAGGTGCTCAAGGTGCCCGTGGGCAAGGACGGCGCGGCGGCAGTTGAGCAGGCCCGCAACGGCGAAGGCACGCCGGCTTCAGCGGGCGACTACTTCCCGCGCCGCGTGATCAAGGCCGAGGCCGGTGACACGGCGATGGGCCTGGCGGTCGAGCACTATGGAGCGCGCCACCTGTTCCGGATGATCATGGAAGCCAACCCGGACCTGCCTTGGGCCGATCGCCTGAAGGGCGGCGAGGAAGTGGTATTGCCCGAATGGGGCAAGGCCCCCGCCTCTGTGGTGAAGGAGCCCAAGCCCGCACCGGCCGCCGTGCAGCGCGACAGCGTGATCCCGCCGCGCAAGTAGCGCGATCCAGGTCAATGCAACGGGCCGCCCGGGGGCGGCCCGTTCTGTTTTGTTTCGGCGAGATTACACCCTCACTGCCAACTCCGCCGAGCTGGGCCGCGAGACGGGGCGCAGGCCGCACGTAGCCAGCACCTGCTCTGCGGCGCGCCTGGAGGCGCCGGGCCCGCCCAGGCTGCGAACGACTTCCGCCAGCTCGCCGCGCATGCGCGGGGCGCCGGACTGCATATTCTCCAGCGCGATCAGGGCCATGGTGAGCGGCTCGGCCTGGTGTTGCAGCAGCTCGGGCACCACCTGCCGGCCCGCCAGGATATTCACCATGCAGGCAAACTCGGTGTTCACCAGCAGGCCCGCCAGCAGGGCGCTGGCCCAGGCCATGCGGTAGGTGCACAGGAAGGGCGCGCCAACGATGGCAGCCTCGACAGTGGCGGTGCCGCTGCAGACCAGTGCGAAGTCGGAAAGCGACATCACCTCGTGGCTGCGGCCGTGCACGGCGCGCAGGGGCAGGTCTTCGTGGTCCTTGATGGAGGCTTTGTAGCGATCGGGGTTGAACCAGGGCGCGCAGCCAACCAGGAAGACCACGTCGGGCATGCGCTTCTGGATTTCGCGGGCGGCGTCCAGCATGCGGGGCATCAGGCGGGTGATTTCGCCTCGCCGACTGCCGGGGAACAGGCCCACCACCTTCTTCTTCTTGGGGATCTTGAAACCGTGGCGCAGGAGTTCGGCATTCTTGCGGACCTTGTCCATGTCAATCAGGTCCAGCAGCGGGTGGCCCACAAAGCGGGCCTCGATGCCGTGACGGGCATAGAAGTCCACCTCGAAGGGGAAAATCACCAGCATGCGGTCCACGTGTTTGCGGATCTGCTCGACGCGGCCCTCACGCCAGGCCCAGAGCTGCGGACTGACGTAGTAGACCACGGGAATGTCCAGCGCCTTCAGTCGCGGGGCAATGCGCAGGTTGAAGTCCGGGCTGTCAATCAGCACGACAATATCCGGGCGCAGCTCCTTGGCCTGCTGCACTACCTGGTCCATGCTGTCCAGGAAGAAGCGCAGGCTGCGCACCACCTCAACGAACCCGACTGCCGAGTGCTCCAGCATGTTGCGGAACAATTGCACGCCGGCGCTTTCCATCTTGCCGCCGCCCAAGCCGTACAAGCTGCAATCCGGCCGCAGCTCGCGCAGCTGTCGGGCCAGCAGGGCGCCGTAGTTGTCGCCGCTGCTTTCTGTGGCAATGATGAAGATTGTTGGACCTTTGCCCATCTGCCTCCGCCTTCCGACCCCGCTGCTTCCGGCGGCCCGAGCCGCTGCCGCCGCTAATCCCAGTGGCGCCCGTAGTAGACCTCAACGGGAACATCCACCCGGCTGGCCAGCAATGCCGCCAGCTGGTCCAGCCGCTTGTCCTCCACCATCCCGACCCTTGGGTTGGCGGGTTTCCTGGCCGTGGTGTAGACCTGCACAAGGCGCAGGTTGCCGCCCCGGCTGCGAATCTCAGCGATGCGTTCTGCCAGCGCCTGAATCTCTGCCTCGGGGGGCTCGCTGCTGTCCAGCGTGGGCAGCAGGCTCTGGATCGTGACCTCAAACTCGCGCGCGCAGGCGGCGATGTTGTCCACAATGCGCGCCAGTTGCAGCCGTGTGCCCGAGATGCGCTCGAAGTACCCCTGCGTGCCGGCATCCAGCTTGGCCCAGATCTCGTAAGGCCCGGCCTTCAGTTCGGAGAGCGCAGCCAGCACCTTGGGCGCGCCCAACAGGGTGGCGTTGGTCAACACGATGGTCTTGACCCCCGGCAGGCCGTGCCGCTGCTTGATGGCATGCACCTCGCGGATAGCCTCGCCGAGGCGTGCATAGGTGGTGGGCTCGCCGTCGCCGGCAAAGGCGATGTCGTTCAGGCGGCGCATCGGCGGGGGTGTGTCAGCAAAGCGGGGGTGCTGCCAGATCTCGCCGCTGGCGGCGATGGCCACCAGCTCGTCCACTTCGGCGGCCATGGCCGAGAAGTCCACGGACTTGTCGCGCGGGGCGACAGAGCGATCTACCTGGCAATAGGGGCAGTCGAAGTTGCAGGCCTTGTCGGGGTTGACGTTCAGGCCCAGCGACAGGCCGCGGCTCCGGCGGCTGACCACCGGGTAGGCGAAGCGCAGTCTTTCAAACTGACGCGAGTGCTCGCTAAGGACAGAGTTGCCCATGCGTGCGGCGGGAAGGGGGGCACGGCCTTCGACCAAGAAGCCCAGCCACCATTTCCCTCGTCTCCTTACTTAGTGCCTACTAGCGCCCAACCGTAATCGGAGCATTCTAGCAGGCGCGGCTGGCAGTCAATGGCCTGTCCACCTTGTGGAAGATCGTTGGACAAGGGCGCTGACGGCGGGGTAGGCTTGGGGTGCCCTTCCTTGGGAGGGCTCGTACACCCCTGTCCCACGGCATTGGGGGCCGAAGGGAGCAGGCCATGAGAACGCTGCAAGTATTTGCCGTGGCGTTGGTTGTGTTGCTGCTGGCCGCCTGCGACGACGGGGGAGGAGGCTCGTCGGACGGTGGATCCGGCGGTGGGGGCGGGGGCGGAGGTGGAGGGGGAGGCGGAACCCACACCCCGACTACTTCCGAAGCCCAATTGGCGCAAGAGGTTCTGACTCTCGTCAACCAGGAGCGTGCAGCCGTTGGCTTGGCTGCCCTTACTTGGGACCCGCCATGCGCGCAGGTTGCTTTCAACCATAGCTGGGACATGGACGCCCGTGACTTCTTCTCGCACACCAACCCGGACGGCTTGGATCCCTTTGACCGTATGGCGGCGGCCGGCGTTGGCTACAGCACTGCCGGCGAGAACATCGCCGCAGGCTACACCACGGCAGCCGCAGCCATGACCGGCTGGATGAACAGCCCGGGCCACAAGGCGAACATCTTGAATGTCAACTACACGCACATGGGTGTGGGTGTACGGCAGGGCTCGACGGGCGGCTACGGCACCTATTGGACGCAGCTGTTCCGCAAACCGTGAGCATCTTGCGCCCGGGCTGCAGCCCCTTATAGTGAAGATGTCGCATGCGTAGGCGACGGCAGGCCGGCCCCAGGGTAGAGGACCCTGCGTTTGCTGTTGTATGGGGCCAGTTGCTCGCGTACGCTATGTTACCCCCCACGCTGTAAGCCCCTGCCTGAAGACGCCCGCGAGAGCGGGTGCAACGCTGTGGAGGCGGCAATGCCCAAGCTTGGTTCAATGGTTCTTGCAGTTACAGCTGCGCTTTTCGGTGGTTCGCTCGCGGCACAGGTCACGCCGGGCCTCTCGATTGACCAGGTGATCCACGAGCCCAGCGAGGGCGACGTGGGGCCGTACATTGGCGCGCAAACGGTGCCGAACCCGTCAGCGAGCGTGCCTGGCCAACCGGCGACGCTTCCCTGTTACGGCAATGGGGGCGGTTATCACAACGACCTGGATGCCGTGTCGGCTGACTTCCACGCCATTGCCAGGACCACGACGCATCAGCTGGCGGTGCTGACCAACAACACGGGCGCCGACATCATCATTGACGTACCGACCATCGCATTGGCCTCTTCACGGCCCAAGACTGACGTGCCGACTGCGCCGGAAGACGCATACCCCGGCGCGTTTTCCACGCCGGCGGGCGGCCAGTCCATCTATGGCTATGACTCGGTTTCGGTCTCGGTGCCCAACGGTTCGTCTGTGGCAGTGTGGATGTGGGTGGCGACTTGGCCGGCTTCGCTGGACACCAGCCCGCGCGAGTACATCCTGACATGGACGTTTGACGACACGGTCAGCGCGACCACGATGTCCGTGGAAGTACCGCTGGTGGTGCCGGAAGCCGGTGGCGGCAGTGACGGCAGCGGTTGCGTCACCGACGGCAAGCCGGATCGCAACTCCCTGCTGCTGCTGGCCATGGGCGGCATGGCGGCCTACGTCACCCGCCGCAAGCTGCTGGCCCGGCGCCGGGCATAGCACGGAAAGCGACTGTGCGCCCCGCCCCCGCGGCGGGGCGCTTTCTTTTGTGCGCTTCCGCGGCTGCCACGACGCGCGGGCGTGGCTACAATTCCGCAATGGGCTGGCTGGCGCAGGCAAACGAGACGCTGTTCGGAATCCGCAACGACCTGATCGTGGCTGGCGTGCTGGCCGGCTTCTTCATCCTGGCGGCCGTCAGTGCCTTTGCGGCGCAGCGATGGGCCCAGCGCTGCTTTCAGGAGCTGCGCCGGCTGAACGAGAACATTGAGGCAATGCGCCGCGATAACAGCAGCATCACCCCCCAGGAACGGCCTGCCAGCTACCTGGAAGACGAGACCAGGTAGCTCTTGGCCCCGCCCTGCCCGCCCCGGAGACTCAAGCTACACTGCCCGCGGAGCAGGTAACCCGCATGGCCAGCCGACGCGTCAACCGCATCCTTGAGAAGCGCGAAATTCACCTCCTGGGCGTGCCCATGGACCACGGCGCCGGTCGCCGCGGCGTGGGCATGGGGCCCAGCGCCATCCGTATCGCCAGCCTGGCGGACCGCGTGCGAGCCATCGGCCACGAGGTGACCGACCACGGCGACGTGATCATCCGCGACGTAGAGCGCGCCCAGAATGCCCCTGACGCGGCCCCCACCATCAAGGGCAAGGCCAACAACCTGGCCTTTGTGGCCCGCGCGTGCGATGCCGTGCACGAGCACGTCAAGCGCATTGTGCGCAAGGGCGGCTTCCCGGTCGTAATCGGCGGCGACCACAGCCAGGCCATCGGCACCATCGCCGGCCTGGCGGCCGCCTACAAGGAAGAAGAAGCCGAGCTTGCCGCCAAGGGTACGCCCGACGAGCTGACCCTGGGCATCATCTGGGTGGACGCCCACGGCGACCTGAACACGCCCGAGACCACGCCCAGCGGCAACATCCACGGCATGCCCTTGGCTGTGGCGCTGGGGCAGGGCCCGCGCGAGCTGACACACATTGGCGGCTTTGCGCCCAAGGTGTACCCCAACGACGTGGTGCTGGTGGGCCTGCGCGACCTGGATAAGCAGGAGCGCCAGGCCATCCTGGATTCCGGCGTGCATGCCTTCACCATGAAGGACATTGACGAGCGCGGCATGGCGGCGGTCATGCGCGACGCCATCAACCTGGCCACGCGCAACACCGACTACCTTCACGTCAGCTTTGACATTGACAGCGTGGACCCCCGCGTGGCGCCCGGTACGGGCACCACCGTGGTAGGGGGCCTGACCTACCGCGAAGCCCACCTGGCCATGGAGCTGATGGCCGAGTCCGGCGCACTGACCAGCCTGGAAATGGTCGAGGTGAACCCCATTCTCGACATCTATAACCAGACCGGGCAACTGGCCGTTGAGCTGATCTGCAGCGCCTTGGGCAAGACCATCCTGTGACAGTCCGGCCTGCGCCGGGCCACAGAGCCATGACTCTTGACGCGGCAAGACGCCTTGCGCCTTCAATTCGGACTTCCTAGTCTGCTTTGTGGTGCGGGAGGATCGTCATGACCACCCAGATGCTGGACACAATCGAGGAACTGACCCGGCGCGTCCCGGCCCTGCGGCTGATCGGCAACACGCCGCTGCTGCAATTGCCCCTGCCCCAGGGCGGGCTTTGCCTGGCCAAGGCCGAGTGGACCAACCCCGGCCTTAGCATCAAGGACCGGCCCATTCTGTGGATGCTGGCCCGCGCCATGCAGGAAGGGCAGCTTTCGGGCACGCGCCGCGTGCTGGACATCACCAGCGGCAACTCGGGCATTGCCTATGCCATGATCGGCAGCGCGCTGGGCATCGGCATTACCCTGGTGGTGCCGGGCTATGCCAGCAAGGAGCGCATCTACCGCATGCAGGCCCACGGCGCCGAGGTGATCCTGACCCCGCCCGAGGCTGTCTACGACGACGCGATGCGCCTGGGCTATGAGCTGGCCCGCAACTATCCCGAGAAGTACGTGATGCTGGACCAGTACGCTAACCAGGCGAACATTGACGCGCACTACAACGGCACCGGCGAGGAAATCCTGCGCCAGTGGGAGGGCGAGATCTCGCACTTCGTCTCCGGCGTGGGTACGGGCGGCACGCTCACCGGCGTGGGCGGGCGCCTTAAAGACGCCTTCCCCACCATGCGCATGGTGCACATGATGCCCGCCGAAGACACGGGCATTCAGGGCCTGAAGCCGCTCAAGGCGCCCGGCGCCATCGTGCCGAAGAACTTCCGGCGCGAGATGGTGGACGAGACCCTGGAAGTCACCGTCGAGGAAGCCTACGGCGCCTGCCACTGGCTGGCACGCAACGGCGTTTTCGTCGGCCAGTCCTCCGGCGCCAACTTCGCTGCCGCGCGAAAGCTGGCAATGCGCGAGGCCGGGGCGCGGGTTGCTACCGTATTCCCGGACACCGGCGAGCGCTACTATTCCGCCGGACTCTGGAAGTAGCTTTGCCAAAGTTTGCGTCACATTTGAATTCAGGGGTCGCTCCGGCCATCGCGTGCGGTCTTCTCCGCGACAGCGAGCGACACAAGCCCGGAGGGCGCGTGTCGCGAGCGCCCGTCGCGGCCTAGTGCGGAAGCGGGACGGAACCTACACCCCCAATTCAATGTGGGTGCAACAGAAGTTGCCGCCGGCGCCGCTTTGGGGCGCCGGCGGCTGCATTTTGCCCCGTGACGACAGCCGCTCTCCCGGATGTAATGCTTCCCGCGATTTGACCAAGGAGACCAATTCTATGCAGCGTACCCTGATGCTTTGCCTTGCCCTGGCGCTGTGCGGCGCCTTTGTTGCCGGCTGTGGCGGCCGCCGCCCCGGCCCTGCTAACCGCGAAACCGAACACCGCGACCCCAGCGACCGTGTTGAACTGCTGGGCAGCCGCAAGGTGGACTTCCGCGGCGAGAAGGACACCATCATGGTGACCGCCGCCGAGGGCACGTTTGAGGCCATTCGCCTGGAGGTGGACGGCAACGGGCTGGAGATGTGGGACGTGGAGATCACCTATGGCGACGGCAACAAGCACTCGCCGGCCACGCGCCTGCACTTCGGCGAGGATAGCTGGAGCCGCCGCATTGACCTGCCGGGCGGCAACCGGGTGATTCGCAAGGTGGAGTTCAAGTACAAGAGCCAGGGCCCGCGCCGCGAAGGCCGCGCCACCATCAAGCTGTTCGGCGTTCACTAGCCGTGTAACGCGAGAGCAGCTTTGAGCCAGGCAGAACGAGGCGGTGCCCAATGGGCGCCGCCTCTTGCTGTTGGCTGTGTTTGCTCGGCCTACTTGACGAGGCGGGCTTTGCAGCGCGCGACAAAGGCCTCGTAGTCCGCCGGCGTGTTGACCTCGTAGCCGTGGTAGCTGCTCAAGAACACGGCGATGCGGTGGCCGTTCTCCAGTGCGCGCAGCTGTTCCAGCGCCTCTGCCTGTTCCAGCGGCGTGGGCTTCATGGCCGCGTACATCTGGAGGAAAGGTGCCCGGAAGGCGTACAGCCCCACGTGCTTCAGGTAGCGCGGCTGGCCGTCGGCGCGCTTGCCCCCAGGGGCGGCCCCGGGTTCGTCGCGATAGAAGGGGATGGGACTGCGGCTGAAGTACAAGGCAAAGCCCTCGGCGTCGGTCACCAGCTTGACGAAGCCGGGTTCAGCCAGGGGAACACCCTTGGGCCACGGCACCGCAATGGTGCCCATGATCGCGGCGGGCTTGGCCAGCATGCCCTGCACCAGCGCGGTCAGGGGCTCTGGCGACATCTCGGGCTCGTCACCCTGGATGTTCACCACGATGTCAAAGCCGGGGTAGTGGCGTGCAGCCTCGGCGACGCGGTCGGTGCCGGAAGCGCAGGCCGGCGAGGTCAGCACCGCTTCGCCGCCGAATCGCTTCACGGCAACGGCAACTTCTTCGGCATCAGTTGCGACCACCACTTTGCCGATAGCGCGACATGCCGTGGCCCCCTCCCACACGTGCTGGATGAGGGGTTTGCCGGTGCGGTCAAGCAACACTTTGCGCGGCAGGCGTGTGGAGGCCAGCCGCGCGGGAATGATGCCGAGAACTTTGGTCATGGGGGCATGGTAGGCCGTCGTCGCCCTGAAGCAAGGCGCGCCGGCACTGTGCGACCTCTATCACCGGAGGGAGAGAGATGCTGCTATTTGTAGAGTACTTGCCGACCGTTGCGTTTGTGGCGGCCGCGGGTCTGGTGGGCTATGTGGGCATTGACGCAGGAGTGGCCTGGTGGCGGCGCCGCAAGGTGTCACCCTCGCCAGTGGTGCCCGTGGCGGAGTCCGGACGCGGTCTGGTTGGAAAACCAGAGCCCCTACGGGGCGTGTCGGCTCGCAACATTGCGGCCAATACTGAGAAATCGGCAGCGGCCCCCGATGTGGTGCAGGCTGCGGTCGAAGAAAAAGATTCATCGGCCCCTTGCGCAATCCGCACAGAATCGGATTGTGCCCCCGAGCAGGAAGTTGCTACGGTATTGACCGTCGTCGAAGAAGTTGACTTTGGGCAAGGATTCGGCGCGGTTCCGCAACAAGTTCCTGGCCCGGAAGCGGAAGTTGTTTTAAGGGAAGAGTTTACGTCGCCAATCCTGCGCGGAGCGGACACGGAGCGTTGTCCTTCAGTCCCGGTTCGATTCGGCAGTGGTGAGATTGATGAATTGCACAAAGAGGGCGATGTGTGCAATAATGCCATTCCCCTGCGCCGGGACCCGTCGGTGCGGGTGTTTGACACGACGTTGGATCGGGTTGCCTAGGGCCCGGGGCGATCATCGGGCCGGTTGAGCGGATGGAGCACTCTACTACGTCGGTTCACCCCAGCCTGCTGACGCTCCACTTCGAAAACGCGGTGGACGGGCTGTACGTTTTGGACCCCGAAGCTGACGTCTTTGTAAAGGTCAATCCCGCCATGTGTGATTTGCTGGGCTTCACCAGGGAACAACTGGTGGAAGCCCAGAGGCCTGTTTCTGCCATGTCGCTGGTGCATCCCGATGACCGCGAACTGGTGCGCCAGCAGATGAACGCCGTGACCAACCCCGGCGACCGCGGCGTGCTGCGTTTCCGCAGCCTGCGCAGCGATGGTGAAGTGCGCCACGTGGAGGTGCGCTTTGCCCTGATCCAGCACATGGGCCGCGCGCTGCATGTGGGCAACGCCCGCGATGTCTCTGAGCAAGTAAAGCTCGAGAACAAGCTCCGCACCGAGAGCGACTTCAACCGCGAGCTGACCCTGGCGGCCCAGCGCAGCGCCAAGGAGGCCAACCGCAAGCAGATGGAAGTGCTGGAGGCCAACACGCGCGTCAGTGCCCTCTCTGAGGTTCTGCGCGCCGTGCCCGTGCTGACCAAGCGCCTGCTGGAGATCGAGCAGATCAACGACGTCTTCAAGGAAACGGCGCTGACCATGGTGAACGAGGCCCAGTTCGCCAGCTGCACCGTGATGCTGAAGAATGACGCCGGCGAACTCGAGGTGAAGTACGCCAACCCCTTCCGCATGACCGCCAAACTGCAGCCCGGCGACAACCCGCTGTTCCAGATGGTGCTTCGCGGCATCCAGCCGCTGGCAGTGGACCAGCAGGGCATGCACGTGGCGCCCATCCGCAGCGGGACCACAATCCGCGGCCTGCTGCAGGTGGGATTGCCCAAGAACCTGCAGCGGTTTTACCAGAACTACAAGCCCATCCAGGACAGCATCAAGGACCTGGTGATGACGGTGGCGGACTTCCTGGGCGTGGTCATCTCCAACCACGAGAACCTGGAGCGCATCAAGCAGCAGAGCCGCATGGACAAGCTGACCGGGCTGTTCAACCGGCGCGTGTTTGAAGAGCAGCTCACCACCGAGTTCCGCCGTGCCCTGCGCTACGACCGCGACTTGGCGCTGATGATCCTGGATATTGACCTGTTCAAGAAGGTCAACGATACGTACGGCCACCAGCAGGGCGACCGCGTGCTGGAGACCGTGGGCGGCCTGCTGCACGGCAGCTTTCGCGACCTGGACACGGTCTGCCGCTACGGTGGCGAAGAAATGTGCGCGATCATGCCCGAAACCGTGGGGGAGGCCGCGCGCGTGAAGGCCGAGCAGATCCGCCGCAAAGTAAGCGAACTGGAGATCGCCCTGCAGGACCAGCCCGACAAGACCATGAAGATCACCGTCTCGGTGGGCATTGCGTCCCTTTCCAAGGCCACGCCCAACGAGCAGCAACTGCTGCGCGACGCGGACCGCGCCCTCTACTGGTGCAAGCAGAACGGCCGCAACCAGGTGAAGCTCGCCGAGGCCTTTGACGTCAAGCCCTGATGCCCACGCTGGCTGCATTCTTTCACTTGCTGGTGGGCGTGGCCCTGCTGATCCTGGCGACCTACGGGCTGCGCTGGGTATGGGTGCGGGCCGTGCCCCCGAAAATCCTGGCCTGGCTGATCGCCCCCGGCGTGGCAGTGCACGAGCTTTCTCATGCCGGGGCCTGTGTGCTGACCGGGGCCAAGGTGCACTCCATGGTGCTGTTCCGGCCCGACGGCAGCGGTGAAGTGCGCCACGGCCCGCCCAAGCTCAAGTACATCGGCGACATGTTCATCTCACTGGCCCCGCTGCTGGGTTGCACACTGTGCTTGTGGCTGCTGGGGCTGCTGCTGCACAGCCCGGTCAACCTCTACGAGGTGCAAGCCACGGGAGTGCAGCCGAGCGAGGGGGGCTTCCTGCTCTCTCTGGTGCGCCTGGTGTGGGAGGACTTGCTGCTGGCTGTGCGCACGACCTCGCTGGCCGACTGGCGCACCTGGGTGTTCCTGTACTTTGCCATGTGCTTCACGCTGGGCATGGCTCCCAGCCGCCAGGACCTGAAAAACAGCTCGGTGGGCGTTCTGGTGGTGGCGGGCGCAGTGCTGGTGTTGCACCTGGTGGTAGACCGGCTGATCGGGGCCAAGGCTGACGGGCCGGTGTTCCGGTTTGTGGGTACGGCCCTGGTGAAGCTGCACTACCCCTTTGCCATCTGCGCAATCACGCTGTTGCCGGCGCTGCTGTTGCTGCTGCTGCGCCTGCCCTTTGCCGGCCGCAAGCGCCGGTAGCAGGGCGCCTCAGTCGGCAAGGCTCGCAAAGCACTGGCAGCCATCGGCTGTGGCGGCACGGAAGTAGCGCAGCGCTTCCTCGCGCAGTGAGCCGTCGCGTCGGCCTGTGCGCGCAGGCAGCAGCCGCAAGACAGAGCGGTAGTGCGCGCCCAGCACGAGCGCGCGCGGCTGTACGCCCTGGGGCAGCGCGTGCAGCTCGCGGCGAGCAAGAAGCATCAGCTTGCGGGCCGCGGCTTCGCGCCCAGCCAATCGAAGGGCCTGCGTCCGCATTACCAGCCTGTTGAAGCGTTCAAAGGCGGGTTCACCGGCGGGCGGTTCCGGCAAGCGCTGCAGGCGACCGGCTGCGGCATCACGAAAAGCGCTGATCAGCCCCAGCACCCCGAAGCGGCGCTCCTCTCCGACCTCTCCGCCGGCCCGGAATCGCTGCAGCAGAGCGAACACGGCGTCAAGCTGCGCCGGGTCTTCGCTCCAGATCGTCCACTGGGCCAGCATCTCGGCGACGTGAGACTCGCGGGCGGCGGCGGCCAGGGCATGTTCGAACTCGATCACACCGGCCATCAGTCGCGTCAGCACCAGACGCGGTTCACCAATGGCCGCGCGCAGGGCCTCAGGCATGTCTCCGGCGTGGGCGGCCATGCGCACCAGCCCTGCCAGCACCTTGCCTTGAGTGGCAAGTGCCCAGCCCGCGGCCAGCTCCACAAGCGCCCGCTGTGGCGCGGTCTCCGCCAGACGGGGAACCAGTGCCAGTGCCACCTGGCAGACATCAAGGGCCTGGGCCGGGCGTTGCTCCACGAACAATGAGCGCGCATAGTTGTAGGCATAGGCGTAGAAGTCGCCCCCGAGTTCCACGGCCAGCGGCAGCGACTGCCGGAAGGCGCGGGCGTTGCCCGCCAGGGCCACTTCCTCGTTGCCGGTCATGCGTGCGGACAGGGCCAGCAGATGCTCCAGCTCCACCTGCTCGGGGCCGGGGCCCGCCAGGGGCGCAAGCTGAACGGCGGCGCGCAACAGGCCGTTGGCGCGCGTCACTTCGCCGGATTGCAGGGCGCGCCCGGCGTCACCCAGCAGTTCGCGCAGCGAACGCCCGAAGCTTCCGGCCAGCTCGGCCCGCAAGTTCTCGTACTCGGACAGGGCGTCCGTGGCTTCACGAAGGGCCTTGCGGTCCGGCCTGCCCGCCAGGGCACCCAGCCGAAGCCGCGAGAGAGAGCGCATCACACGCACCAGTTCCAGCAACCGGTCGCGCGTGGCCGCGGCGTCAGGCGTGATGTCGGCGAGGAAGGGCTCGCCTTCCCCGGCCAGCAGCCAGGCGGGGTTGACGCCCAGATGCTCGACCAGGTCGGCACACAGGGCGGCGGGCACGCGCGTGCCATGCAGGTAGTTGTTCACCGTGGACAGGGGGCGACACAGGCGGCGGGCGATCTCGGCTTGGGAATAGCGGCTGGTCACGTGGGCCAGGCGCGCGCGCAGCGCACTCTCGGGGTCGGTGTGTTCGCTCATGGCGGATGCCCTCCTGCGTGGCGGCCGGTGCTCCCAGATCTGGGATACCAGGTCACGCAGGCGACTATATCAGCATCCTAATACTGGCGGGCAGGCCTTATGCTGGACAATGCCGGGAGACAGCGGCGGAGCCAGCCGACGCCGCCACGAGGAGCCCGGTGCCCTGCAGTCCAGCGTGGGTGCTGCCGGGTGGGGCGGTCAGCGATCGCGGCTGATCAGAGGAGGTTCGGAATGTGTGTGCTTGCCAGATATTTGTGTGTGGCGGCCCTGGCCGCCCTGGGGCCGGGGCTGTGGGCCCAGAGCCTGCCGGAAGTGCGCTGCTCGGGCGGGCTACAGCCCGCCTCAACCATAGTGCCGCAGGCCACTGAGCAGCACGGGCTGAGTTTCTTCCTGTCGAGCGGCAGTGTTATCAGCGGCAAGTTTGAGGGCATCAAAATCACACTCAGCGGCACAGTCACGACCGCCGACTGGACGGTGGCCAAGCTCTACGAAGATGTCAATCACGACAGTGCGATCAGCGCTGGCGACACTCTCCTGTCCACGGCGAGCACGCTGTCCGGGGGCAAGTTCGCGTTCACTGGCTTCTCCAAGAGCATCGCCTCCGGCACCTTTCAGCCCAACGCTTGCATGGTCAGTCTTACGACATCGGCCGGCGCCACGCTGGGGCACACCTTCAAGCTCTCCATTGCGGCGGCTGCCGACGTGACGGTGACCGGCGGGTATCCCGTGCAGGTGTATGGCGCCGGTGGGGCAGGCACAGCCAT
>JADLBZ010000015.1 GCA_020847415.1 Planctomycetota bacterium | reverse complement strand
TCAGCGCGGTGCCGGGGCCGTTCAGGGTGGCAGTCAGCACGTTCGAGTTCAGGATCAGGCCGGCGGTGCCGGTGATGGACGGCGTCGGGATGCCGCTGATCGTGGTGCCGGTGCTGTGGCCCGAGGACGCCGAGACGTAGCACTGGTACGTGCTGTTGTTGGTGCCGGTGAGGTTGAAGTCGTAGATCACAAAGTATGTGCGGGTCTCCGGCGCCGCGAAGGCGGTCTGGCCTGTCAGGTTGAAGGCTATCGTGCCGTTGTCAGCGCTGTAGGCGCCGCTGGTGATTTGTGTGTCGCTGGTTGCGCTGTACGTGCCGTTGCCGTCGTCCAGCCACAACTCCACGCTGCTCAGGTCGTTCACATCGTGGCCGGTGCCCAGGGCCGTAACCGTGATGCTGGTCTGGTTGTTGTTGGGGCCGTTGGGGTAGCTGACGGAGAACTTCTGCACCACGTTGCCGGTGCTGCCCAGGTAAGCCGCCTGGGCCGTGGCCGGGCTGGCGTCCGCATACGTGAAGCTGGGAGCCAGGATGGTGACGCCGTTCATGGCGCTGGTGGGCGTGCCGCTGCTGGTGGTGCCGCCGCTGGTGGCGATGGAACTGACCGAGAAGTTGAAGGTCTCGGCAGGCGAGGCCGCGCCGTTCAGCTTGATGACGATGTAGTAGGTGCGGGCCGTGCCGGCGGCAAAACTCTGCTCACCGGCCTGGACGGTAAAGCTAGCCGTACCGTTATCGGCGCTGAACTGCGTAGCCGCGGTGCCGATCTGCGTGTCGCCGGTCTGGAAGCCGGCCGTGGCGGTGCTCTCGCGCCAGAGGGTGATCTCGGAGTAGTCCGTGGAGTCATTGCCGGTGCCCGAGGCCGTGATGGTCACGCCGGTCAGGGTGGCTGTGCCCTCTGAGCCCGAGGTGATGGTGAAGCTGGCGGCCTGGTAGCCGTTGCCGCTGCCGGTCTCGTTGGCGTAAACATTGCCGTTGGTGCCCGTGGCACCACCCACAGCCAGGGTCGGCTGTTCAATGCGCAGGCCGTTCATGGTGGCGCTGGGGACACCGGACTTGAAGCTGCCCGAGCCCACGGTGATGTCCTGCACATTGTAGTTGAAGGTCTGGTTCGCCGTGGCGGTCCCGTTCAGCTTCACGACCACGTAGTAAGTACGTGCTTCGGAGGCCGCGAAGGACTGCTGTGTGGCGTACGTGAACGTAGCCGTGCCGTTGTCGCCGCTGAAGCCGGCGGCCGAGCTGCCCACCTGGGTATCACCGGTCTGGAAGCCTGCCGTGGCGTTGCTTTCCTGCCAGACTTCCACCGATGTATAGGCCGTGGAGTCGTTGCCCGTGCCGGACGAGCCAAGCTGGATGGCATCCAGCAGCGAGGTGCCGCCGGTGTTCGTGTTGGTAATCGTGAAGGTGGCGGCCTGGATGCCGTTGCCGCCTGCACCCGTGGCGTTGTTGGCCACCACCTGTGTGGTGCCGGTGGTAACCGCCACGTTGAGCGCGGTGTTGATGATCGTGATGCCTTCCATGATCGAGCTGGGCAAGCCCAGAGCGTCACTTGCGACGCTGCTGGAAATCGAGGACACGCGGGTCTTGAAGGTCTGGCCCGGTGAGGCCTGCGTGGTGCCGTTCATGGTCACCACGACAAAGAAGGTCTCCGTAACGCCGCCGGCAATACTGAGGCCGCTAACCGGCGTGAAGGTGCGCGTACCGTTGTCTGCCGAAAAGGCCGTGGCCGCCGTGCCGAAGATCGTGTCTCCGGCATTGTAGCCGCCGCTGCCGTTGGTGTCGCGGTACAGGGCAACTTGCGAGTAAGCATTCGAGTCATTGCCGGTGCCGGAAGCCGTCAGGGTGACGCTGTTCAGCGTGACGGCAGTCGTGGCGCTGGTGTTCTGGATGGTGAACTTGCCCGCCTGGGTCGGCGTCGTGCTGTTGGCGAACAGCATGGCCGCGGTGCCCGGCGTGGCCGACGTGTGCAGACTGGCGGACTGGATGGCGACAGCCTAGCGGACAGTCTGCACGTTGCCCGCGAAAATCGCGCCGGTTGCTGTGCTGGAGGACGAGAAGTAGAAGCCGAGCTGCGTGCCATTGGCCGGCGTCGTGGCGCCATTGGTCTTGACCACAATGAAGTAGGACTTGGTCTGGTTGGCAGCGAAGTTGCCCGCCGGCGAAACATAGGTGAAGCTCTGGAAGCTGGCCCAACTTGTGAAGCTGTTGCCGACCTGGGTGTCCGAACCGGCCTCAAAGCCGCCGCTGCCGTTCGTGTCTTCGTACAGCCGCAAGTAGCCGATTGCGCCCATTGCACCGGAAACGGTGACGTAACTGTCCAACTGAATCGTGCTGATTGAAACCGGCAGCGGGCTAGTGTTGGTGATCGTGAACCGGTGGAACTCAAACCCGTTGTTGCCGGGTCCCTGGTACTGCATGGCCACGGGCCGGGCGGTCAAGCTGGTAATGGACACATTGAGGGTCGGCTGGGAGATCTGAAAGCCACGCATGTTCAGCGTGGGCGTGTGACTGGCTGCGGCACCGGAAACACTGAAACCAGTGACGCGAATCTGAAACGTGTGCCCAGGCGACGGCAGCGTGGCTCCGTTGAACTTGACCACGGCAAAGAAGCGGGCTGTCGTGGACGCCGCGATAGTATCGCCGGCCGTGAACGTGGCTGTCCCGTTGTCGGCGCCAAAGGCGGTGATTGCCGTGCCGTACAGCGTATCCAGGGCGTCGTAGGAACCGATGGTGCCTGCACTCGTGTTGTCGCGATACAGGGCGACTTCAGAGTAGGCCGTCGAATCGTTGCCGGTGCCCGAGGCGCCGACCGTGATAGAGTTCAGGGTCACGCTGCTGGTTGTGGTGTTTTGCAGCGTAAAAGAGCCGCTTACAACCTGGTTGGCTTCGTTGGCCCAAGCGGCCTGAATCGTGCCGGTGTCTGCCAGGGCGATCACTGCGCCGCCGAAGTTCCAGTTCGTGTTGTTGCCGGAGTCCAGGCCGCCCGGCGTGGCATACACCGTGCTGGAAGCATTGCTGTCTTGCACGTCCACATATCGGGCGGTTGCACCGCCGTTCATTTGCAGATTCCACTGGGTTCCTGAAGAAGTGCTGCGCAGAGCAACGCGGCTGACGCTCGTGCCGACCAAGTAGAGCTGGCTGGCAATCGTGGTCGTTGTTCCGGCACCGAAGTTCACTGTGCGGCCCGCCGTCGTGCAATGCAGCTCATAGAACGTGTTTGCACCGGAGATGGTCGAAGCCGTAGCACCGGAGATGACTACCCGGGTGTTGCTGTTCCCGGTGAGCGAAGCTCCGGCGTTGGATGTGATGTTGCCCGAGACGGTGTAGATCGTGCCGCCAACACCGGCATTCAGATTCAGCGTTCCGCTGTTCGTAATCGAGGGGATAGTCCAGCCGTTGCCGGTGGAGAACCTCCCGCCCAAGTTGGCAACTGCGCCCGCGCCCACCGTGATAGCGCTGACCGTCACGTTGCTTTGCAAAGGCCCTGTGTTGGCAGTCTGAAATGTTACGGATGCACCAAGGGTCTTTGAGAAGCGAAGGTCGTTGAAATCCCATTGCGCTGGACCTGCGTCGGGCCAGTTCAGCATGGTTACCGTCGCGTTGGACGTCCCAACGAAGTTGACCACACCGGTGCCCGATGCGGCAAAGTTCGTATAGAAGTTTGCTGTATTGATGCTGCCGCTGAAGTTCACTGTTCCTGCTGTGATAGCGAAGCCGGACGGGATGGTCAGCGTGGAGCTGTTTGTGGCCAGATAGAGGTTCGTTGCCGTGCTTGTGTAGTTCACCGTGCCGCCGGAAATCCGGCACAGGTAACCTTGGTTGAAAATTGAGTGTTGGCCGGAGATATTCACCGTGCCCGCCTGAACAGCTAAGGTGTTCGGGCCGTTTGTGGGAATGTTGGTCAAGTTGACCGTGCCGCCCACCGTTACTCGCAATTCGCCGGAGGTTCCAGTGGTCCGCACCAAGTTGCCTGACACGCTGAGGTTCTGGCCGTTGGTGATCCAGATGCCGTTCTGGATGTCCAGGGCGTTGCCCGTGCTGGTCATGGACGCGGTCGCGTTCTGGGTCACCGTGTACGTCGTGGCGCCCTTGTTGACGATGACCGCATAGAATGTCGTCGCACCACTTACCGTGGCGTTCGTCGTCCCGGCGAAGGTGATGGTCGAAGTGTTCGCGGTGAACGTGCCGCTGTTGGTCCAGTTGCCGTACACCGCCAAGGTACCTGTGCTTCCCGTTAGGGTGGCTCCCGCCTGGATAGTAAGGGAGTTGCACGCGGCGCCGGCCGACAGCGTCGGCATGATCGCCGCCGTACCCAGAATGACTGCATCTGTCGTGGAAGTCGGCACGCCCGACGACCAGTTGGTGGCTGTGGTCCATGTGCTCGTTCCGCCGCCGCCTGTCCAGTTGGTCTGGGCAGAAAGCGTCGAAGCCGCACACAGCAGGACAGCCACAAGAAACAATGTTGCACGGGTCTTGAACATTTGCGGGGCTCCCGGCCGCATCGAGTGATGCGACATCTGTACACAACAACTACCGAAGGTGGTTTGTAAGCTGCCGGGGACAGATGCTTCGGACAGCAGCAACCACGCATTGGGGTTATACCGAACGTTTATGTAGCCTTAGTGTGACGGATGCTTGTAAGAAAAGCAAGCGATGGTGCTGGCGGTAGCCCAAATTGCACCTAGTGCCCATCCTTGTTGTTCTGGCGATGGGCGTTGTGTGCGAGATGCTAGTCACATGTTGTACCGTGGGGATTACAAACGCCACAAGCTCGCAATCTCTGTTGCGCAGCGCTCGTCACCGCTACGATGCCCGCCACGGAGCCGACCATGACCCCCGAAGATGTCGTTCAGAAGCAACTCGAGGCCTACAACGCCTGCGATCTTGACGCTTTCGCAGCTACCTACACCGACGACATCGAGATCGTGGACGCGGACGGCAAACCTATCTGCAAGGGCCTCAAGCAGTTACGCGAAATCTACGGGCCGGTCTTCAGGAACAATCCGCACCAGGCGGCGATTATCACGAATCGCATCGCGGCTGGTCCCTACGTGATTGATGAAGAGGAAGTGATCGGCCGGGCCGACAACGTGCGGCGCTATGCGGTGCCCATCTATCGCGTGCGCGGCGACAAAATCTGCCACGTCACCATGATCCGCCGCGCAGCGCCAGGGGCGTGAGCACCGGCCAGAGGCCTGCATCCAAGCCCGAAACACCGCATTGACCGGCCCCCCGCGCCCTCTAGTATGCGCCCCCGTTCGATCCCACAGCACAGAGGGCAACCATGGCCGATGCACCGAAGTTCAAGAACCTGACAGCCCCCAAGGCGGGGCAGCGCATCACCTTCAAGGACGGCGACCCGGTGGTCCCCGACAACCCGGTGGTTCCCTACATCGAGGGCGACGGCACCGGCCGCGACATCTGGAAGGCCTCCGTGCGCGTCCTGAACGCCGCCGTCGAGAAGTCCTCCAAGGGCAAGCGCAAGATCGAGTGGTTTGAGGTCTTCGCCGGCGAGAAGGCCAACGAGAAATTCGGTACCTACCTGCCCGACGACACCATTGAGGCCATCCGGCACTTCGGCGTGGCCATCAAGGGCCCCCTCACCACGCCCGTGGGCGGCGGCATCCGCAGCCTGAACGTGGCCCTGCGCCAGACCCTGGACCTGTATTCGTGCCAGCGCCCCGTGAAGTACTACGAAGGCGCACCCAGCCCCATGAAGGACCCCAAGGACGTCAACCTGATCATCTTCCGCGAGAACACTGAGGAAGTGTACTCGGGCATCGAATGGAAGGCGGAAACGCCCGAGGCCAAGAAGGTGATTGACGCCCTGAACGCCGTGCTGGCGGGCGACCCGGCCACCAAGAACAAGAAGATTGCCGAGGCCGCCGGCGTGGGCATCAAGCCCGTCACCAAGTTCAAGAGCCAGCGCCACATGCGCCGGGCCCTGAAGTACGCCCTGCGCCACGGCATCAACGACGTCGCCATCATCCACAAGGGCAACATCATGAAGTTCACGGAAGGCGCCTTCCGCGACTGGTGCTACGAGCTGGCCACCACCGAGTTCCGCGAGCACGTCGTGACCGAGGACGAGCTGTGGACCAAGCACGACGGCAAGATGCCCAAGGGCAAGATCCTGGTGAAGGACCGCATCGCCGACAGCGCCTTCCAGCAGATTCTGCTGCGCCCCGCCGAGTACCGCATGCTGGTCACCATGAACCTCAACGGCGACTACCTGTCAGATGCCGCAGCCGCGCAGGTGGGCGGCCTGGGCATTGCGCCGGGCGCCAACGTGGGCGACAGCGGCGCGGTGTTTGAAGCCACCCACGGCACCGCCCCCAAGTACGCCGACAAGGACATGATTAACCCGGGCGCGGTAATTCTCTCGGGCGCGATGATGTTCGAGTGGATGGGCTGGCTGGAGGCCCGCGACCTGGTCTACAAGGGCCTGCTGGCCACCCTGAAGGCCAAGACGGTGACCTACGACTTTGAGCGCCTGATCCCCGGCGCCACCAAGCTGGGCACCGCCGCGTTTGGCGACGCCATTATCAAGCACATGGGGTAGCAGGCTTGTCACGCAACGATTCGTGCGGGGCCGGCGCAAGCCGGCCCCGGTTCGTGGAGGCCGCGCCGCAAGTGACGCGCTTGGGCACGGCTGCTAGCATGTGGCTGGAGAGCAGGCCCATGGCCACCCAGACGACACGCGAGCGCTCCTCGATCGACGACATTATCGACCTCTACAAGAAGGACGTCGATCGCACGCTGATCCGCGAAGCGCTCAAGCTCACGCCGGAGCAGCGGGTGCTCAAGATGATGAGCTTCGCCAAGCTTGCGCTGGCCATGCGCGAAGCCGTCAGGCGCGCAAAGGGCAAAGGGCCATGACCGACTATGCCGCCCTGCTGCAGGCCTTGGCGCACGCCGGTGTGAAGTTCATCGTCGTGGGCGGCCTCGCCGCTACGGCCCACGGGGCGGCCCGCGTGACCTACGACCTGGACGTGGTGTATTCGCGCGACCCGGCCGGCATCGCCAACCTGATCCGCGCGTTGAAGCCCCACCATCCTTCACTGCGGGGCGCTCCCAAGGGCGTGCCGTTCATTTTCGATGAGCGCACCATTCGTGCCGGGCTGAACTTCACGTTCAGCACAGACCTCGGGGAGATTGACATTCTTGGCGAGATTGTAGGCGGCGGCACCTACGAGGACATCGCCCCGCACTCGTTTGAGATCGAGCTGTTCGGCATCACGTGCCGCTGCCTGGAACTCGACAAGCTGATCGAGGTCAAGCGTGCGGCCGGCCGCCCCAAGGATTTCGAGGCCATCGCCGAGCTGGAAGCCATCCGCGAGGAACGCGACAAGCTGACGGGCCACTGAAGAAGTTGCCTGCGCGGGCTATTACATCGCGAAGCAAGCCCCGGTGCCGCGCTGACTCCCGGCCGCCGCAGAATCCCCGGATTCGTGCCGCGGTGCTACACTTCCCCGCCCGTGCTGAACACCACCATTGTTGTCGGCTCCGGCATCAGCGGCCTGGCCGCCGCCATTGTGCTGGCGCGCCACGGCCGCCGCGTGCTGGTACTGGAGCGCCACACCGCCGCAGGCGGCTGTATGCAGCACTTTCGGCGGCGCGGGCCGGCCGGTCCCCTGCACTTTGACGTGGGCGTGCATTACGTGGGCTCCATGAAGCCGGGCCAGCTTCTATGGCGCCTGCTGCGCTACCTGGGCGCCACCGTCACGGCGGTTCCCCTGCGCGAAGACGGCTTTGACCGCATTAGCCTGCCCGGCATCGAACTGGACCTGCCCGTGGGCTGGCCCGCCCTGGCTGGTGCGCTCAAGCACGCCTGCCCCGGAGAAGACGCCGCCATAGACATCCATGTGAGGCGGATGCAGGCCGTCGAGGCCTCCCTGAACTGGCACGCCCTGAACCCCGACGCGGAGGGCGCCTACGACCGCGAGCTCTTCGAGCTGCCCCTTTCGGCGTGGCTGGACTCGCTGCGCGTTTCGCCCCGCCTGCGGGGCCTGCTTTGCAGCCAGAGCTCGCTGTACGGCGTGCCCTCGGGCCGGGTACCGCTGGCGGTGCACGCGCCCGTGGTGGGCAGCGCCCTGGAGGGGCCCTGCTACATCCGGGGCGGCGGTGCGGCGCTGGTACAAGGCCTGGTCAGCCGCTTGCGCGAGCTGGGCGGTGAAGTGCGCACCCGCTGTGCCGTGCACCGCGCCCTGGTGCACGGCGAGCAGGCAAGCGGCGTGGAGCTGGAGACCGGCGAGACGCTGCCCGCCGCGGAGGTCATCCTGGCCCTGCACCCCGTGACGGCCGCCGCCATGATGCCGCCGGATGCCTGGCGCGGCGCACTGCAACAGCGCATGGCAGCACTGCAGGAGGGCGTGGGCCTGTTCGCCGTGTACGGTTGGGTGGAAGGCGGCGCCGGCGAGTTGGCCGGCCGCAACTACTACCTGCTGCGCGAAAACGACCCGGACTGCTACTTTCGCCCCAGCCGTGACAGCGCCGACGCCATCGTGAACCTGCCCCCGCCCGAGGCCGGCGTTCAGCCGTTCGTGGCCATGGGCAGCGCCGGGTTCGAGTGGTTCGCACCCTGGGCAGCCAGCCGGCCCATGCAGCGCGGCGCGGGCTATGCCGAGCTGAAAGAACACTTGTGCGCCAACGTACTGTCCCGCATCGAGCAGCGGCTGCCGGCGCTGGCTGGGCGGCTGCGGGTGGTGGAGACCGCCTCGCCGCTGACCCTGCGCGACTACGTGGGCTACCCCCGCGGCGGCATCTACGGCATCGAGCCTTCACTGGCGGCACAGGGGCGCAACGGGGTGCGGCGTCGCACGCGCTATCGCGGGCTGTATGTAACCGGCGCGGGCACAGGCACGCCGGGCATCTTGGGCGCCTGCGTGACAGGCTTTGCCGTGGCAGGCTCCATGCTGGGCACGGAGGACCTGATCCGGGCTGTGCGGCGCGAAACCGACCCGTAGCGGC
>JADLBZ010000014.1 GCA_020847415.1 Planctomycetota bacterium | reverse complement strand
GGGCGCTGTGGAGCGGCTACCGGCGGCTGCCCTGGACGTGGAGCCGCGCGGGGGAAGACCCGTACCTGGCCTGGAACCGCATGTACCTGCCGGAAATCGGCCGCTGGACCAGCAGTGACCCGGCTGCTTCGCCGTGGACCAACCTGAACGGGTATGTGGGCAACCCTGTGCAGTGGAGGGATACGACAGGGCTTGTTGATGGGCTTGGAGAGACAACCGAAACCGCTGGGGACTGGAGCCGCACCACCAACAGAACCGAGATCGAAGGCCCAGGTGGCGACGGCATGCCGGGAAGCAAGTACATATATCACCGGCAGGCTGAACACATCGAGGAAAGCCCGGGGCGCCTTGCCGCGATAACGGCACCCTACGAGATCCACTGGGACGACGATGCCTGTTCAATCAACATCGTCGTCCCGGTCAGGTTCATATCTGCACTCACGCTTTACCGCATCAACATTGTCAACAGCATAGCCAGCTTGAAGGAGGAAGTTGTTCCTGCTCCAGATGCCTTCGTCATATCGCAAGGAAAGATCAACGAATGGAAGGCTGGCGTGGATGCCGCGTGGGATGGCAAGGTGCATGCCGAGCTTGATACTGCGGGCGACTCGTTCGGCATTTGCAGGAGCTGCAAGTGCAAGCGCATTTCCCTGGGTGTGGACCTAGTTGAGGCAAAAGCTGGACAGCGTCACACTGGAGTGTTTGTGACGCATTTTGCACTTCGCGGTAGCGCTCGCCATTGGAGTTATGAGTTTGATGGCGACACGGCGGCGCATGAGGTGGGCCATTTCATGGGGCTTCGAGATGAGTATAATGAAGCTAGTGTTATCGGTCGACCCGCCGACCCCGGCGATGGGCTGATGGGTGATTTTCGTGGCAATCCATCACAGGCTACGGCAGTCCCACGGTACTACGAGGAGATACTGTCACGTGAGTTGTCGCTGAACGGGATGCGGGAGGGTAGCGCCGGTCGCGGGACAGCGTGTGTGTACAACTATGTTGCGGGTCCGTGAGCAAGTCTGCGTCACTCAGGGCCTGTCTGGAAATGCTGTGTGTTCGCGACTTCGGAGCGCTATACCGGCGGGACAACGCTGCCGAGCCGAGGTGTGGCTGCGGTGGCGCGACTGGTACGGCGGAAAGCGCGAGGGCAGGTCCTTCCAGCGGGCGCCGGGTTGCAGCACCCAGAGGATGCCATTGAGGACAGGTCTTGGGCTGAGCGGCGGCCAGCCCTTGCCGTCGGCGCGTCTGGCCACAACGGGAATCAAAGGCTCAAGCCGAGCCCAATGCTCATCTGTAAGTACCATGCCGGATACATCGGCAGCCTCAAAGATGCTACTTCAAGGTTTTTGAAACTGCTTCTAGTATCTTATTGCCGCAAGGTGTGGTATGAAGACTCGATGCTGGTGTCCCGCTGACGCAACCAGTTGTGATTACGCACCATTGCGCGTGTGCGTGGTGTTCCCGCTGGTGGTCTTCGTTGTTTTTCTTGGGGTTCTTTCGGCCTGTGACCGCGGCGGAACACCCTTATACGAAAGCAATGAGACCCGCGGCGAACTCCGCTCCAAACCAGTATCGGACGACCACTTGCCAACGGAGTGCAATCCTGCCGACAACGCGGAACGCAGAGACATGAGCGCCAACGCTTCGAACCAGAAGGGTACAGGCGGCACAACTACTGGCAATTCGGGTCCTGCGGTGCTCAACTTTTCGCCGCAGGATATCTTGGCCTTCTCGTTTGGGGGAACTTTGGGGCGTCCAGATGCCTACACCGTCGTGTTCGGGAAGGACACTACGGTCTGGATCCGATGCGCTAAGGGAGAGCGCTGGGATGACGTATCGAAGCCTGTCCTAGCCGAGTTGTCGATGGACTACAGGTTGTACTTCGCCCAGTACAGGCGCGGAGGTACGCTCAAGAACCCTCTTACGGTAGTGACGGGGTCTGAAACACCTCAGCTCTGTGTATTGCACGCTGGCCGGATGCAAACCTATCTGATATGCCCAATCGCGGAGGGCTTGGAGGCCCGCTTCGAGGCTTTTGTAGCAGAGGTTGTGAGCGCCTTTCGCCAGTCCGTAGAGGACCAATAGACAACCACGCCGCGGCTGGGGCGGGGAGTAGGCGCCATGGCGGTGTGCGAGTACCGGTTCTGCCCCGCGCACGAGTTCGCGGGCCACGTCTGGAACTACGAAAACCAGCACGGCTCGCTGCTCGGCCAGTGCAACGAGCTCGGCGACCGCATGATCGAGTTCGAGTACAGCGACTACGGCCTCACCCTGGACCGGCCCATTTTGGCCGACGGCCGCACGGGCAACCTGGGCGGCATCAGCTATGACGGCGGCAACGGCATCACCAGCATCACCTTCAGCAACGGCACTGATGTCAGCAGCTTCACGGGCGCGGAGGTCCGCGTGGCACGCCCCGGCACAGCCGCAGCCGCGAATCGCTGAGCGCGACGCTACGGCGCAGGTTACTTGGGGCACCAGGACGGGTGTGCAGGCGTGCCGCGGGTTTCCACGCGCCAGCAGGTCTGGGGCTCGCCCGACTTCCACACCCACAGCTCGCGCAGCGTCTTGCCGTTGCCGGTCAACACGCGCACGCCCGCCAGCCATTGGCCGTCGGGGCTCACGGTCGGGCTTTCGATGTCCTCGTTCAGCAGGTCGGTCAACTGCACCAATTGGCCGGTCTGGGCAACCCAGGCTGCCATGTTGCGGCCGCCCCACCCGGCTGCGTTGGTGGTGCGTGTCGTGAAGAGCAGCCCGCTGCCGTCGCCCAGCCACACCGGGTCCTCCGGAAAGAACATCCGGTCGCCCTTGATCAGCTCTGTGGCCTGGTTGGCGCCGGGTTTAAGCTGCCACAGGCCGCCGTTGATGCCCACGTACACCAGCGAGTCATCCACCGGGGAGATCGCCGGGTCCGAGCCGATGAGCGTCCCGTAGGCGCTGCCTTCCGGCACGCCGCCGGCAGCATCCACGGTAAAGAACGACCCGCGCGCGAACACGATGCGCTTGCCGTCCTTGCTGTAGCACGGTGACAGCGCGTTGATGTCCTGCAGCGTTGCATCTACCGAAACCGCCCCGGACGGGGTTGCCGTTTCGCCCGCCTTCACGTCCACCAGCACGCCGGACAGCGCCGACTTGCCGCCGACGCGCACAATCACGGTCTGCAACTGGTCGCCGTAGTCCACGACCTCTTCCACCAGCACCTCGGCCTCGTCGCTGCCGCTCCGGGTCGGCCCCAGGCTGAAAAAGCCCAGCTTGCGCGCGCCGTCCACATAAACGCAGCCCTGCACATTCTCGAACAACAGGTTGCGCACCTTCAGCCTGACGTTGCCGGTCTTGCGCTGGTCGCGCTGAATCTCGTCGCGGCCGGGTGGGTTGGTCACGCGGCGCAGGCCGCCGTCGTTGAGGGCATAGACATCGCCGCTGAAGTAGCTGTAGGCCATCTCGTGGTTAGCACTGAAGCACAACTCGGCGCCGTCGCGGCGCCAGGCCAGCCCGTAACAGCCGAGCGCCGTGCCGTGCGTGCGGAACATCGTCTCGCGCGGGCCGCCCGAGGCGCTGCCGCAGACAATCTCCAGCGTGTCGCGTTCTTTGGCCGCAATGGTCTCGGCCCAGGCCAGGCAACCCGGCGTGGCTGCGGGCGCGAACTCGCCGTCCACCTTCAGGCTGGCGTTGTCCGCCTCAAGCTGCACGGACTCCCCGGCGATGGTCGCGATCAGCACGAGCTGGCGCTTGGCGCCAAGTTGGGTGTTGACGGCCTTCAGCTCGTCGGCGGTCAGGGTGTGCTCCAGCTTCTGCCAGCCATAGCCGGGGAAATTCGCTGCGGTCACGGTCTTGATGGCAGCCGCCGGTTCAAAGGCCGACTGGGCATTGAAACTGCCAATGGCAAAGGCGAGTTGCTGCAGGGTGGGTTCCTGGCCCTGGGCGGTGATGCGCCAGTCCATGTTCAGCGTGCCCGCCGTGACCTTGCCGGGCAGGTGCAGCATCTGGCACAACAACCCGTTGTTGTTCAGCGCCGCGTTAACCAGCACTGCCGCGCCCAGGTCGCCCTCGGTGCCGCTTCGCCCGGCATTGGCGGAAGCGGTGGCAATGCCGCCGTTCAAGGCCCAGGCCGAGATGCCGTAATCGAAGCCCCCGTTGCGCAGCACTTCACGCCCCTTCCATGCCTGCACTTCGGGCTTGGCGGCTGCCGGCTTGCGCAGCCGGAACTCGGGCGCGGGTTTTGCCTCCTGCGCCGTGGACGATGTGAGGAAGGAAAGCGCCAACAGTGCGGCTGCCCCTGCCGTAACGATTCGCATGATCTGCTCCGTGTGTGCCCCGAAGCACGATTGTGTGAGACGAACGCCGGCCCGGCAACCCGTTCGTTTGCGGCACGCGCGGGTTCGACCGCCGAGAGGGTGCGGAGCGCCGTCCCGGCTACTTCGCGGGGGGCAGCAGCTTCAGGAGTTCAGCCTTGAACTTTGCCAACGCCTGGCTGCGGTGGCTGATCTTGTTCTTTTCCTCGGCGGGCAGCTC
>JADLBZ010000013.1 GCA_020847415.1 Planctomycetota bacterium | reverse complement strand
CTCAGGAAGCCTGAAAAAGAGCGCCTTTTTGGCCGAGGAACAAGCCAAGTCCTTGCGCCGAAAGCTGGCCGCCGAAGATGCGGGCCTGACCAAGGATGAACTTGCAGCGGCTGCCCAGACGCTGGACAACGAAATGTTAGAGCTGGAGAAGAAGACGAACGACTACGTTTCACAGAGCTCCGTGCCGGATCAGGTCATCAAAGAATGGCTCAAGAGCGGGAAACTCAACACCCCCTGAGCCTGCCGCGCTCCGTGGGTTCTTCACGGCATCTCGCGGACGCGGCTGATACATGAGTGGCATTGGCTTCCAGCCAATGGCGTATCATGGCGCTTCCAGCGCCATGCCTTGGCCGGAGGCCAAGGAAACTCCATCGGCAAGGATGCCGATGCCACGATCTAACCCACCCACGGCCAGTCGCGCAGACCCGCCTTTGCGGGGTTCTCGCGAATGTAGTGCAAGTGATGCATTAGGTCGGCACGGTCGCGAATCAAGTGATCATATGATTCTGGCTGCCACAGCGGCCCTGAACGGTTCAGCAGTCTGTTGATACGGTTTGCCGTGAAGGACTTCCAGCTGTGCAGGATGCTCGGCAGCCGGAACCCGAGCAGCGGCGTGAACAGCACATGGACATGGTTGGGCATGATGGCCCAGGCCAGTAGACGGTAGCGTTGCCCGTCGAAGTGCTTCAGCGCGGCAGAAGCAATCTCCGCACAGCCGGGGCGACCAAGCAGGCATTCGCCGTGGCCCGCATTCAGTAGCTTGTCCACGGCGTCCGAGCGCAACCGGGCCAGCCGCACTTGCTGCAACAGCGGCAACTCACCCCCGACTGCCGCCACCTTCTCGAGGTCGGCAAGCTCGTGTTGCAGGCGGCTGGCTGCCTCGGCGGTAACGGCATCAGCCAGGCGGAATGTGACAGAGTAAGTTGCCCCTTCCGCCGTCCAGTGCGGCAGGTTGGCGCCGCGGCGCTTTTCAACGCTTGAAGACATGACTTGAGCGTACGGTGGCATTGGCTCGCCGCCAACGGCGTATCATGGCGCTTCCAGCGCCATGCCCTGGCCGGAGGCCAAGGAAACTCCATCGGCAAGGATGCCGATGCCACGATCTCGAACCTGGCCGCCGGGGCCCCCCGGTGACGGGAAGGACACGGGGGCGCCCGGCGTTGCTACACTGGAGGGCACTATGGGCGGCTTTGCCTACATCCTCGGCGTCGTCATCATCACCACCATCGCCTACACCATCGGCGAGTGGGCCGCCATGAACCGCCGCGCCCGCCGCCGCACCTTCTGCGCCCGCCGCGAGCCCGTCTCGGACGGCGTGTTTGCCGCCGGCGTCGCGGGCATCGCCCCCGTGCCCGAGTCCTTCTCGCGCGCCCTGCGGCTGCACCTGGCGCGCGGCTTGGGCGTCGAGCCCAACCGCCTCGATGCCGGCGACCGGCTGGGGCCCGACCTGGGCGTGGGCATCACCGAGGCCATGGAACTGGCGGCCCTGCTCGAGCGCGGCTTTGACCTGCGCGTGCGCGTCGTGGAAGTGCTGCGCGCCCGCACCGTACGCGACCTGTGCCGCGTCCTGTTTGCCCGCAGCGAAGAAGTCTCCGAGATTGACCCGCCCCTGCACCGCGACCCCGTGCCGCGCCTGCATGAGGGCGAAGACCCCAACGCCCAAGCACCGGCTCCCGCTAACCCGCCCGAGGCCACCCATGGCACGCCGTGAAACGGTGCTGGCGGCCACGCTGGGGGCCGCGGTCGGCCTGGCTGTACTGGCCATGGCGGTCTGGTTGTGGCTGGGCGCGGAAAGCCCCTCGCCGGCAACGCTGCCCGCGCAGGCAGCAACGGGCCCCGACAATCCCGCCGCGCTGCCCCTGCTCGCGCCGCCAACCTCCGGCGACGCCGAGCCCGCGCCCGCCAACGCCGCCGCGCCGGGCAACACCGCCGCGCAGCCGCCCGCCAACCAGCCTGCGGGTCGTGTGCCCCCGCCCAGCCTGCCGCCGCCCATTATTGATCGTGTCGCGCCCAGCGAGGGCGAAGGCGACGAAACGCCACGGCGCCCCCACGCGCCCAGCCTGGTACGCGAGGCCGAGATGGCCCACCTGGACATGCAGACAGCCTTGCACATTCTCAAGGCGGCGTTGCGCTAGGCGACGCTTACGCGTGCTATACTTAAGCGAGCCGCACGGAGGCGGCTACTCTCTCAGGAGCGCAGGGATGTGCTGACCACTGCTGCTTCGGCTTCGTTCATACCCGCGCCGGATGCCGACCCGGCGCGTGAGCCCGGTCGTGGCACGCTGCAGTTGTTCGGCGGCGTGCTGTTCGACGAGCTTTCCGCCCGCCGCCCCCAGCGCCGCGCCACCGGCGAATCGTTGCAGATCCTGGAGCGCTTCGCCCGCGTCCTCATCCTGGAGGAAGGCAGCGCCACGCCCAAAGAGGCCATCATTGCGGCGGCGGCGCCCATTACCGTGGACGACCTGGAGGCGCTGGAGGCTATTCCCGCCGAGGACCTGGTGGCGGAAAGCAACCTGGCGGCCAGCCGCGTGCTGCACGACGAGCCCGAGGTCTCCGACGGTATCCGCCGCCTCGAGTTCGACCACCACATGAAGACGCAGGACAGCATCGAGTTCCTGTTCAGCAACCTGGTGGCCAAGCAATCGGGCGCGGCGCTGAACCTGTTCTCAGCCTACTTCGCGCCGGGCGGCGACATTGACGGCGTGGGCGTGTACCTGAACTCGTGGCTGTAGCGGCGCTTTCGCGTTATACCAGCGCCATGACGCGCACCGGCGGCGTGGTTCCCTTTACCGTGGATTGCCCGTACACCCTGCTGATGCCGCCGGGTGTGGCGGCGCCGCCGCTGGTGGTGGCCCTGCACGGCATGGGCCAGACCGAGGACCACATGCGGCGCTTCATGGCGCCCTTGCTGCAGCGGCCCTGGGCGTGGCTGTTCCCGCGCGGGCCGTACCCCTACGAGATCCGCAAGCCCGAGCGCACCCGCATCGGCCATGCGTGGTACTTGTTCACGGGCGACCAGCAGGCCCTGCGCGAGAGCATGGACCTGGGTGCGGCCCACCTGGGGCGAGTGCTGGACGCGGCGGGCGAGTTCTCGCGCGTGGCCCTGGCGGGCTTTTCGCAGGGCGGCTACCTGGCGGCCTATGCCGGCCCGATGCTGGCCCCGCGCGTGGCGGCGGCGGCCTGCCTGGGCGGGCGCATCAAGCATGAGTTCCTGGCGGGGGTGTCGGCGCAGGTGAAAGCCGGCTTTGCGCTGGCCCAGTTTCATGGCGGCCGCGACGAGAACGTGGCCCCGGCCCTGGCCCGCGAGGCCGTGGAAAAGACCCGTGCGCTCGGCTTTGCCCGGGTGCACTATGGTCAAGACCCGGAGTGCAGCCACGAAATCTCGGCTGCCCTGGCCGGGCAGCTTGGCGAATGGCTCGAAGAGGTGCTGCGTTGAGAGTATGGGTTGCCATGTTGGTGCTGCTGCTGGGGGTCGCGGGCTGCGCGAACCCGCGGCGCACGCTGCCCGTGTATGAGGTGGCGGAATCGCGCGCCGATGCCGCACGCTTCCTGAACGAGGCTTTGGCCCAGGGCGCGCTCGGGGTCAGCGAAATCACGGCCGATGAAGCGCGCCTGCGCTGGCACCAGCGGGTGGTGCATTCAGCCACCTACAGCGTGCTGGTGCCGCGCGAGCTGGACCTGCGGGCGGTGCTGGCGCCGCAGCGGCCCGAGAAGCGCGGCGAGCGGTGGGAGCTGCTGCTGCACGCCGCGGGCGGCGACGTGCGCTTCACGTTTCGCGATGACCTGGCTGCCGCCCGGGCTGAAGTGGCCCTGCGGCGCCTGGCCCAGCCCATGACGCCCGCCGAGTCCGAGGCGCTGGCCCGGCGCATGGTGCGCCACCTGCGCGAGGAAGAGCCTGCCCGCCGCGAGCGCGGGGCGCGGACCTCCGGCTGGGCGCGCGACACGCTGGTGCTGCTGACCGGCGAAGATCACGGCACGGACGCCGCAGCCTGGCAGTCCTGCGTGGACCGCCTGTGGCCGCGCCAGTAAACGCGGCAACAAAACGCGGGGGCGCGGCATCCCGCACCCCCGCTGTTACTGCGCTCTAGCAGGGTGTTGAAATAGTCCTTTTCAACACCCTGCCCGGCCCGCGCGGGCCGGCCGGCGAGCGGCTTCACGCCGCAAGCCGGGCAGTTGCTTTCCGTTGAGGAAGGCGCCAACGGCGACTTTCTCAACGGCCTGCTAGTCGGCTATCCTACTTTCAGTACCAAGGCCATGGCGCTGTCGCCAGCCGCACAGCCGGTGAACAGGCCGTAGCCGCCGCCCAGCATGGCCAATTCCTCGATCATCTCAACCACCACGCGCACGCCCGTGGGGCCCTGCGGGTGCCCGAAGACCAGGGGGCTGCCGTAGTTGTTGAACTGCTCCAGCTTCAGGCCGTGCTGCTTGGCGAAGTAGACGTCGTTCACGGCAAAGGGGTTGTGGGTCTTGATGACCTTCACGTCCTTCAGGGCAATGCCGGCGCCGTCCAGGGCCTGCTTGGCGGCGGGCACCGGCGCCATGGGCATGAAACCCTTCTTCACGCGGCTCTGGCCAAAGGCCAGCACCTGGATGGTGAGCTTGGCATCCTTGGAGAGCTGGGCCGCGCGCTCCTTGGTGGTCAGGATCACGCCGGCGTTGCCGTCCGCGGGGTAGGTCTGCGCGCCAAAAGTGACGCTGCCTTCCGGCAGCACGGGCTTGAGCTTGGCCAGGCCTTCCTTGGTGGTCGGGAAGACGCCTTCGTCCTTTTCCAGCAGCGTGCTGTTCTTGCCCTGCACCAGCTCCAGCGGGAACATGTAGCGCTTCTGGAAGGCGCGGTCGTTGGCCAGAGCCTGCTGGTACTGGCTGTTGCGCACCAGGGCGCACTCGTCCTGCATCTCGCGGGTGATGCCGTTTTCCTTGGCCACGTTCTCGGCCGTCTGGATCATCGCGTTGCGGGCGAAGGGGTCGTTCTAGAAGTTGTCCCACACCCAGTTTTCGGCCTCCACGGTGCCGCCGGGGCCGTTGGGGTTGGGGTACACCACGTGCGGGCCGTTGCTGCAACGGTCGAAGGTCAGGCCCAGCACGCAGCTCTTGAAGCCGGTTTCCACTTCATGGGCGCTGCCCGCCAGCACGCGCGCGCCGGTGGCGCAGGCCTGGGCGTACATGGGGCCTGAGATGCCGGGGGCGCCGATCAGGCCCGCCACCCAGGGGGCGCCGTAGAAGCTGCTCTTCTGGGGCACCGTGAAGCCTAACGCAATGCCGTCAAAGCTCTCGGCGCTTACCTGCCGCGCCGCCAGCCAGCGCTTGGCGGTTTCCGCCGCCAGCAGCACCGAGCTGACGTGCGAGACAGCGCCCTGCCACTTGATGAAGGGGCTGCTCCAGTATCCGCCGTAAGGGATGTACACGTTCTTCAGGGCCATGGTCGCGTCTCCTCTGTGTGGGGCGAGTATGGTGAAATTTGAACGCGCGGTCAATGTTTGTCCGCCCGGCAGGTCAACCGCGGGCGCCCGCCACGGCTGCCCCGGCGGGTTGCGGCTGTCCCGCCAACGGCCCCAAATGCGGGCTCGCGGCTTGCTTCCGCGGCCCCGGACGCTAAACCCGAAGCAGACCGTGACGGGAGACCACGACCATGGCTTTCACACTGAAGAACCGGACTATCGAGAAGATTGGCGTCATCGGCTCGGGCCAGATCGGCCCTGACATTGCCCTGTACTTCACCAAGGTGCTGGCCCCCGCGGGCGTGCCCGTGGTGGTAGTAGACGTGGCCCAGGCCGCCTTGGATGCCGGCCGCAAGAAACTGGAGAAGAAGATCCAGAAGGGCGTGGAAAGCGGTGCCTTCAAACCCGACGAAGCCGGGCAGATGACCGCCAACCTGAAGTGGACCAGCAACTACGAAGACCTCAAGGGCGCCTCGCTGATCATTGAGGCCGCCACCGAGAACAAGGACATCAAGCGCAAGATCGTGGCCCAGCTGGAGGGCATCCTCTCCAAGGACGCCGTCATCGCCAGCAACAGCTCGCACATGGAGCCCGAGGTCATCTTCGAGCAGGCCAAGCACCCCGGCCGCACCGCCGTGATCCATTACTTCTTCCCGGCTGAGCGCAACATCATCGTCGAGGTGGTCCCCGGCAAGCAGACCGACCCCGCCTTGGGCGACTGGCTGGTAGACTTCTACGAGCAGATCGGCAAGGCGCCAGTCAAGGTAGGCTCGCGCTACGGCTATGCCATTGACCCGGTGTTTGAGGGCATCTTCCAGGCCGCTGCCCTGGAGGTGGAAAAGGGTGCCGGCACAGTGAAGCAGGTGGACGTGATCGCCCAGAAGGCCCTGGGCCTCGGCATCGGCCCCTTCACAGCCATGAACCTGACCGGCGGCAACCCCATCACCGCCGTGGGCCTGGACCACTACACCGAGAAAATCCACCGCTGGTTCCGCGCGCCCAAGCTGCTGAAGGACCAGCTTGACGCCAACAAGCCCTGGGAGACCGCGGGCCGCGACGAGAAAGTGGAATACACGCCCGAGCAGGCCAAGCGCGTGGGCGACGCCATGACCGGGGCGTACTTCGGGCTGGTGGGCGAGATCATTGACGCCGGCGTGGCCAACGTCGGCGACATGGAGATGGGCGCTTCGACCGCGCTGGTGGTGAAGGCCCCCTTTGCCTGGATGAACGAGATCGGCCCGGCCGCCGCGCTGAAGCTGGTGCAGGCCTATGCCAAGGACAACCCGGGCTTTCCCGTGCCCAAGTGCATTGAGGCCCAGGCCACGGCCGGCATGCCCTTCGAGATTCCCATGGTGTTCCGCCGCGACGTGGACGGCGTGGCGGTGCTGAAGATCCGCCGCCCGGCGGTGCTGAACGCCCTGAACCTGGAGGTGTTCCGCCAGCTCCGCGCCCACTGCGAGGCCGTGGAGAAGGACGCCAAGGTGCAGGGCGCCGTGATCACCGGCTTCGGGACCAAGGCATTCGTGAGCGGCGCTGACATTGACATGCTGGCCCAGCTCAAGACCGCCCCGGAAGGCGAGGCCAACAGCCGCCAGTTCCACGTCACGCTCGATTACATTGAAGACATGAAGAAGCCCGTGGTCTGCGCCTACAACGGCCTGGCCTTCGGCGGCGGCAACGAGCTGGCCATGGCCTGCCACGCCCGCGTTGCCAAGAAGGGCCTGAAGCTGCTGGCCGGACAGCCGGAAGTGAACCTGGGCATTATCCCCGGCGCGGGCGGCACCCAGCGCCTGCCCCGCTGGATCGGCGTGGAGGAAGCACTGAAGATGATGCGCACCGCCAAGCCCATGGACGGCGCCACCGGCCTGAAGCTGGGGCTGATCAGCGAGGAAGTGGAGGGCGATGCGGCAGACCGCGCCGTGGCGCTGGTCAAGGAGTTCGCCTCGGGCAAGCGGCCCCTGAAGCGCATTGAGCGCGAGGGGCTGAAGAATGTGCCGGAGAAGGCCCCGGCCCTGGAGATCGGGCACCTGTCGAAGAAGATTGACGAGATCCTGTGTCGCACGGTGCTGGAGGGCTGCCGCAAGCCCCTGCGCGAGGGCCTGAAGCAGGAAAGCCGGGCCTTTGGCGAGTGCGTGGCCACGCAGGACATGCACATCGGCATGGAGAACTTCCTGAAGAACGGGGCCAAGTCCAAGGCCACCTTCGTGCACAAGTAAGGCTTTCGACTCTTATATGAACGCAAACAGGGCGCCCTGCCGGGCGCCCTGTTTCGTGGTGTCGGGGCTGGCGTGCAGGCAGGATGCCTGCGCTCCAGATGCCTCCGCCCCCGGCTGCCAAGGCATTTCGCCGCGGGGGGCCGCGCCGCATACTGGGCCCGTGCGCAAGGCGCTGTTCATCAAGTTCGTCGCCGCTGTCGCCATGGCGGCGGCACTGTGGCTTCTGCCCGCCCCTCACGGCTGGTGGGTGGCCGGTGCGGTGCTGGCTGCAACCCTGGCCCTGCTGGGCTGGGGCGTGTTTGCCGTCAACTCGTCACTGT
>JADLBZ010000012.1 GCA_020847415.1 Planctomycetota bacterium | reverse complement strand
GCCCCGCGCGAGAGCACGATCAAACCCCTTGCCATCGCCACCCTGGCGGAGCGTGCCGCGCGTGCTTTGCCCAAGATCAGTGCCGCGCGCGTGGCTGTGCTGCGCCAGATCGCCAAGCTGGCGGCGGTCATGGACACGCGGGCGGCGTTTCTGCACGACCGCGCGCACGCCGTGGTCGCGGACACACTATTCGCCATGGACGAAGCCTTTGAGCAGGTGGGTTTTGGCTCGTGGATGCCCTTCCGGTATCCGGACCAGTGGCTGCTCTTCACCGGGTTGCTCAGCCGCGTGCTGGCGGCCAACGGGCTGATCGGCGCGAAGAACGCCGCGGTGTATCGCCGGCTGCTGGAAGAAACGCCGCCGGTGGAGCGGGCGGAAGCAGAGGCGGAGCCGCCGAAGGGGATTGCGCAGTGCCACGAGAACCAGCCGGTGAAGGCCCTGGACGAGCTTTGGAAGCTGATTGCGGGGCCGTAGCGGCGAGGGCGACTGTTAGCTGCCGCTTTGGCGAGACGCCCTTTCGCAGCCCGATCCTAGCCCAGCAGGGCCTGCACTTCAGGGTCTGCCAAAGTGCCTTCCTTGCCGGTCAGATACGGGATCAGCGCGTTGTTCTCGTTAAAGATGTCGCCCGCCAGCAGGCTGGTGATGCTGCTTTGCAGCAGCGGGCGCCGGTTGCTGGTCACCATCTGCTTCAGGAAGTCGCGGTTGTAGAAGGCGTCAATGAAGGCCCAAAACACGCCGGTGCCCTGGCGGATCAGCTTCTCGTAGCCGGCAAAGGCAGCCTCGCTGAAGTCGCGGCGGGCAAAGGCCTGTTCGAGCGCGCCGGCGGCCAGGTCGGCGGCCTTGGTGCTGAGAAACACGCCGCTGCTGAACACCGGGTCCACGAACACGCCCGAGTCGCCCACCTTGATCCAGCGGTCGCCCACATGGCGGTCGCTGATGAAGCTGAAGTCCGACTCCAGCAGCACGTCGCAGCAGGCCTTGGCGTTCTCCATGCGCGGGGCCATGGAGCGGCTGGCGCGCACGCTCTCCCAGAAGAAATCGTGAGGCGTCTTGCCCGAGTCGCGGTAGTACTCGGCGTCCGCCACCACGCCCACGCTGGTGGTGCCGTCGGCGAACGGGATCAGCCAGAACCAGCCCTTCTTGGGTTCGCCGAAGCGCGCAATGATGATGTTGTTGGGGTCCTGCTCGCAGCGCACCACGTTGTTGAAGTGGGCAAAGCAGGTGATCTTGCGGTGCTGGGGGTGCACGCGGCGCTGGTTCTGGCGCGCCGACATGAAGGTCCAGCGGCCGGTCACGTCGCAGATCACGTCGCCCTCAATCTCGCCACGGTCGGTGATCAGCACGGCCTTGTCGGGCGTGATGCGCCAGCCCGTGGCAGAGCACGGCTGGAAGACCTCGGCGCCCAGCTCGCGGGCGTGGTCCAGCAACAGCTTGTCAAAGGGCCCGCGCTGCACCTGGAAGGCGTAGGGGTGGTCCTTGTCGAGGCCGTTCTTGAACCAGAAGCACTCTTCTTCCAGGGTCTCATCCAGCACGAAGCGGGCGCCGCGCTTGACCAGGTAGCCCTGCTCGTGGATCTTGGGCAGCACCCCGGACTTCTTCCAGATATCCATGCTGAAAGGCAACAGGCTCTCGCCGATGCGGAAGCGCGGAAAGGCCTGGCGCTCGACCACGCACACGGTGCGGCCCTGTTTGCGCAGCAGCGCCGCCAGCGTGCTGCCGCCCGGACCGCCGCCCACGATAATCACGTCAAAGCGGCCCAAGTTGCCCTCGCCCTGCACTGAAGCGGCGTCGCGCTGGTAGTCGCCAAGCTTCTGCGGAGGCGTAACTGAAAGCGCGCTGCGCGCAGCCGCAACCATGGCGTGGTCCGGCTTGGGGCCCTCGGCAATAAGCTCGCGGGCAGCTGCTGCCTCATTCATGGGTGGCTGGCTGGCCGGCTTCGGCGGGATGGGCTTGGCGGGAGTCGCGGGCTTGGCAGAGGGCTTTGGGGCGGCCTTCTGTGTCGCCTTCTTGGCGGGTTTGCGGGCAGGCTGCTTCGCGGGCTTGGCGGCCGGCTTCTTGCTCGCCTTCTTGGCGGGCTTGCGGGCGGGCTGCTTCGCGGGCTTGGCGGCCGGTTTCTTGCTCGCCTTCTTGGCAGGCTTGCGGGCGGGCTGCTTCGCGGGCTTGGCGGCCGGTTTCTTGCTCGCCTTCTTGGCGGGCTTGCGGGCGGGCTTCTTGCTCGCCTTGCGGGCGGGTTTGCGGGCCATGGTAGTGCCTCGGCTGGGTTGCCGCGGAGTATGTTCCGCCGCTTTCGCGCGCGCAAGTGCCGCAGGTGGACCGTGGCTGGCGTGGCTGCAACCCGCCGCTACCATGGCCGCCCATGCTGGCCCTGCTGGAACATCCCAACCTTGATCCCGTCATCTTCTGGGTCAAGAAACCCGAGCTGGCCCTGCGCTGGTACGGCCTGATGTACGTGCTTGCCTTTACCGCCGGCTACTTGATCTTCCGGTGGCTGCAAAAGTCGGGATACTTGCGGATCAAGCCCGAGGACGTGACGAACTACATCATCGTCGGCGTGCTGGGCACGTTCCTGGGCGGCCGCATCGGCTACGTGCTGTTTTACCAGTTCGACAAGCTGGTCCTGGGCAAGGGCGTGGCTGACATCTGGGAGCGCCTGCGGCTGCTCTATGCCGTGTGGGACGGCGGCATGAGTTTCCACGGCGGCGTATTCGGCGTGGTGCTGGCCCTGTACCTGTACGCACGCAAGAAGAAGCACAACTTCTGGAACATGGGCGACGCCGCCGTTCACATTGTGCCCCTGGGCGTTGCCCTGGTGCGCATAGGCAACTTCCTCAATGGCGAGCTCTACGGCCGCACCATCGCCGACGAGGCGGGCAAACCCGTCTACGACGCCGACAAGCTGCCCTGGTACGCCATGAAGTTCCCCACCGAACACCACGACCAGTTCGCCGCGCGCCGCCTGCGCGAAGCCCTGGAGCGCGACTACCTGGCCGCGCACCCCGGCGTGGATCCCGACAAGATCCCCCTGGATGCCCTGCAGCCGCTGCCCCTGAAGCCCGAGGTCTGGGGGCAGGTCGAGCAGTTCTTTCCCGGACGCTGGCCAAGCCAACTGGTGCAGTTCCTGTTTGAGGGCGTGTTGCTGCTGCTGCTGATCTGGTTGCTGCGGCGCTGGTTCAAGCGCCCCGGCGAGGTGGGCTGCGCCTTCCTGATGGGCTACGCGATCTTCCGCATTCCTGCCGAGATCATCCGCCAGCCGGACAGCCAGATTGACCCGGCAAAGGCCGCCGAGCTCGGCGGCACCGCCGCCTTCCTGCATGCGTTGGGCCTGACCATGGGCCAGTTCCTGAGCGTGGTGATTTTCTTGTGGGGTGTGGGCATGTGGTACTACATCCGGCGCAGAATCAGCAGCGAGGCCGACTACTCGGCCCAGGACCGCCGCAGCGGCTTCTTGCGCGAGACTTTGCGCGACCTGCCGGAGATTGTGGGCCTGCGCAAGCCCAAGCCCGCCGACACCAAGCCCACGGAAAGCAAGCCCGCCGACGCCAAGCCGAGCGCATAGCCTTGCCGGTTGATTCCTCGCTGCCAGGTGCCGAACCGGCGGGGCGGCACGTTGCGCTGCAAGGCAACTGCGCCGTTTCAAAGCCACGACTGCAAACGAGTAGCCCTCTGCGGGGGGTGATTCGGCGCTTAACACGTGCCTGAGCTGGGGCGGTCGCTTGTGCTCCCGCCTATGATTCTTCGTCTTCGATTCAACGGGGGCCTTTCTCTGCGGCTCGGCGCCTCCGTGAGAGCTTGCAGTACTCAATGGCTTCGACTGGCGCAAACAAGCCGGGTTAAACAGAGCGGCCCGCCATCAGGCGGGCCGCGTTGCAGAGAAGGCAGGTCTTACCAGAAGTAGCCGGCGCCGATGGTGCAGGTGAAGGTGAAGGGCACTTCGCCGTCGCTCCAGAGGCCGTCGCCCGGGTAGTTGGCCATGAAGAACTTCAGGTCCACGGGCATGCTGGCGACGACCGAAATGTGGAAGCGCCAGTTGTTGATCAGGTTGCCGCCGCGCCCCACGAAGATGGGCGTGAGGTTGGTATCGAAGCCAATGTTCAGCGCATAGGCCGGGATGAAGTTGTGGCGGCGAATGGCAATGCCTTCATCGGGCAGGCCATCGCCGGTGAAGTCAATCTGGGTGTCGCTGTAGAAGCCGATGTCAAAGTTGTCGTTCAGCACTTCCTGGCCGGCAGTGGCGCTGGCGGGGTTGGTGTCAATCAGCGCGCCGTCAATGCCCATGCGGTAGTTCATTTCAAAGAACATGTACGGGCTGATCGAGAGCAGGTCTTCCGCGCCGGGGATTGGAATCGGGAAGTCCGCCATCAGGCCGACATCCAGGCCCACGCTGGCAAAGCCGTTCAGGTCGCTGAAGTCGCCGAACATCATGCCCGCGCGCGGGCCGATGATCATGGCCAAACCCCAGTCCTGGCGGGTGCGGCGGCCGTCCGACTCGATGAACTCGCTGCGGTAGAAGTTGATGGTGAAGTCAAAGCCCGCATAGAGCATCGTGACGTTCTTGCTGAGGCCCTCAATGGCGTCGTTGTCAACGTCAATGGTGGCCTTGGTACCGACCTGGGTGCTGTACAGCTCAATGCCGAAGTCGGTGCCGATCACGTCGTTGTCGGAGCCGATCTGGAAATCAATGTCGGCGCCGAAAATCGTACGCGTCATGCTCTGGGCATTGCGCTTCTTGAACACCGCCTCAAGGGCGCCGTCCACGTTCTGCGAGCCCAGCCGCTCGCGGCGGAAGCTGGAGCCGCCCGCGCCGCCGAAACCGATGCCGAAACCGAACCCACCCGTCGAGTACTTGCCCTCGTGGGTGTTCATGTTCATCACCTGCGGGAAGCGCTGGGCTTCAACCGCAGCCGCAAAGATTGCCCCAACGCCGGAAATGCCGAGGGCGAGCCAGAACTGGCGCATGCCAATTGCTCCTGATGAACAAGCCGCACGCAGCGCACCCTGAATGGGCTCGCGTTGTGTTGTCAGCTTGACCTACGGGGGTCCGCAGATTCAACAGGCACCGCCCGGCCTTGTCAACCGACAACCCGCCCACACCGGAACGGGGTCAGCGCCATGACCGGCGCGTGACGATTACTGCCCGCAACAGGCCGAAAACCTGCCCGAAACCCGTAATCACCACGGGCCGCCAACCCACGGCGATCAGACCTTCTTGGCCACGGGGATGCGGCGGCCCGCGCCAAAAGCCCGGCGCGAGATACGCAGCACTATGGGCGCCTGACGGCGCTTGAACTCGGCGATCTCCACCATGCGCACGACGCGCCTGCACAGGGCCTCGTCAAAGCCCCGGGCCACCAGGCCCTCCAGCCCCTGGCGCTCGTCCAGATAGGCCTCCAGCAGGGCATCCAGCAGGGCATAGGGAGGCAGGCTGTCCTGGTCGGTCTGGTTGGGGCGCAACTCGGCGCTGGGCGCCTTGGTGAATATGGGCTCGGGGATCTCGGTGAAGCGCCGCGAAAGCTCGTAGACTCGCGTCTTGGGCACGTCGCCGATCACTTCCAGGGCGCCGCACATGTCTCCGTACAGTGTGCTGTACCCCACCGCCAGCTCGCTGCGATTGCCCGTGGCCAGCACCAGCGCCCCCTCGGCGTTGCTGCGCGTCATCAGCAGCAGGCCGCGCAGCCGCGCCTGGGCGTTCTCCTCTGCCAGCCCGCCCGGGTAGCCAGCCAGCTTGCGCTGCTGCTCAAAAGCTTCATCAATGCTGATGACCTCAAAGCGCATGCCCAGGCGGCGGGCCAGTTCGCGGCTGTCCTCGATGCTGCCGCGGCTGGAGAAGCGGGTGGGCATGGAGATGCCGGTGACGTTGTCCGGCCCCAGGGCGCGGGCGGCCAGGCAGGCCACCAGGGCACTGTCTATGCCGCCGGAAAGCCCCAGCAGGGCCTTCTTGAAGCCGGTGCGGGCAAAGTAGTCGCGCACCCCCAGCACCAAGGCGTCCACTTCGTCGGCCGCATCGTCGTCGCGCCAGGGCTGGGCGGGCGACAGCGCGGCGGTATCCAGCACCCGGACAGCCTCGCCGAACAGGGGCAGGCGCGTCACGACCGTACCCTGCCCGTCGCTGGCCACACTGCCGCCGTCAAAGATCAGGTCGTCCTGCCCCCCCACCTGGTTGACCAGCACGGTGGGCAGACCGGTGCGCCGGGCGCAACGGCGCACCAGCTCCTCGCGCAGGCGGTGCTTGCCCGTACCCCAGGGCGAGGCCGAGACATTCAGCAACAGCCGCGCACCCAGGCGGGCGCACTCGTCGGCGGGGTCATGGGGATACTCCACGCGGCCCAGCAGGGACTCGTCGGTCCAGATGTCCTCGCAGATCAGCAGGCCGAGGCGCGTACCCCGGAAGTCCGCCACTACGGGCGTAAGATCCGGCTCAAAGTAGCGGCGCTCGTCAAACACGTCATAGGTCGGCAACAGCGCCTTGCGTTTGACCGCGAGCACGCGTCCCGAGTCACACAGCACGGCGGCATTGAACAGCGGCTTGCCGTGGGCGGCCTCGTTGGGCAGGGCCAGCCCGAACAGCAGCCCGCAGTTCAACTCGGCTGAAAGCGCCACCAGCCGGTCCCGGGCCCGCAGGTTGCGCGGCACAAAGTCGGCATACAGGGCGAGATCGTGGGGCGGATAGCCGGAAAGCGCCAGCTCGGGCGCGATGCAGAGCTCCGCACCCTGGGCCACAGCCAAGCGGGCCGCGGCGGCAAGGGCGGCCACGTTGCCGTCGAAGTCGCCGACCAGAGGGTTCAGTTGCAGCAGTCCGAGCTTCATGGGCTTGCGCCGTATGGTATGGTGCCCGACCCTCTGGAGGAATGGCCGTGATCGGATACTACCCCATCAACCCGGCAGCCGGTCAGGACGAAGATGCCTTCGGGCCGCGTTTCTTCCGCACCCACTTCTTTGACCGCATGCGCCAGGCCTGCGACACCGACGGCCGCACGCCCGTGCTGGAGCTGCTGCTGACCTCCGGCCAGGTGCTGGATATCTCGCACATCCTGGAGCTCAAGTCCGAGTACATGCTGGTCTCGGCCTTCGTGGACACTCGCGACTGCGAGAACACCTTCCAGACTTTTATCCGCTACCAGACGATCTATCGCATCAATGTGCTCAGCCGCCCACACGACGAGCGGCCCATTGGCTTCAACGTGCGCAAGCACACCCAGCTTCTGCAGGCCGAGCAGACCGAGGACGGCAACGGCAAGCCCCGCCGCGCCCGTCCACGCAAGGTCAAGTCGTAGCCCTTGTCGCGGCCCGGGCAGGGGGTAACGTCCCCGCCCATGGCAAAGAAGAACCCCGACACGCTTGTCCTTGACGGCAAGTCCCTGACCCTGGACCAGGTGGACGCCTTTGTGCACGGGCGCTTTGCCCGCGTGCAGGTGGCCGCTACCGCCCGCGATGCGGTAAAGCGCGCGCGCGCCTTTGTCGAGAAGCTGCTGGGCCGAGACCGCCCCGTGTACGGCGTCAACACCGGCTTCGGCAAGATGGCCAGCGTGCGCATCCCCGACGGCGACCTCGAACAGCTCCAGCTTAACCTGATCCGCAGCCATGCCTGCGGCGTGGCCGAACCCCTGCCCGAAAAGACCGTGCGGCTGGCCGTGCTGCTGCGCACCAACAGCCTGGTGCGGGGCAACTCGGGCGTGCGCGAAGAAGTGATTGACGCGCTGCTGGCCCTGCTGGCCGGGCGTGTGGTGCCCTGGGTGCCCCGCAAGGGCAGCGTGGGCGCATCAGGCGACCTGGCGCCCCTGGCGCACATCGTGCTGACGCTGATCGGCGAGGGGCAGGCCTACTTCCGCGGCAAGCTGATGCCCGCTGCCAAGGCCCTGAAGCAGGCGGGCCTGAAGCCGGTTGCCCTCAAGGCCAAGGAAGGGCTGGCCCTCATCAACGGCACGCAGATCATCCAGGCCATCGGCCTGCGCGTCGTGTGCGACACGCGCCGCTGGATCAAGCTCTGCGACGCGGCGGCAGCCCTTTCGCTGGAGGCCCTGCGCGGCAGCGACAGCCCCTTTGACCCCCGCGTGGCTGCCATCCGCCCCCACCCCGGCCACGCCCTGGTCAGCCGCAACATGCTGACCCTGCTGGACGGCAGCCAGATCCGCGAGAGCCACCGCGAGAACGACCCCCGCGTGCAGGACCCCTACAGCCTGCGTTGCGTGCCCCAGGTGCATGGTGCCGCCCGCGACGGCTTCCAGTTCGTGCAGAGCATCTTCGAGCGCGAGCTGAACGCCGTGACGGACAACCCGCTGCTGTTCCCCGCCGACGGCGACGTGATTTCGGCTGGCAACTTCCATGGCCAGCCGCTTTCCCAGGCGCTGGACTTCCTGGCCATCCTGCTCTCCGAGCTGGGCAGCATCAGCGAGCGCCGCATCGAGCAGATGGTGAACCCGGACCTTTCCAACCTGCCCCCCTTCCTGGTCGAGAACAGCGGCCTGAACAGCGGCCTGATGATCGCCCAGGTGGTGGCTGCGGCCCTGGCCAGCGAGAACAAGGTGCACAGCCACCCGGCCAGCGTGGACAGCATCCCCACCAGCGCCAACAAGGAAGACCACGTCTCCATGGGTGTGACGGCGGCACTGAAGGCCGCCCACGTGCTGAACAACATCAAGGACATCGTGGCCATCGAGCTGCTGGCAGGCCGCCTGGCGCTGGACTATCACCGGCCCCTGAAAGCAGGCTTGCTGGTCGAGGAGATGGCCAACCGCCTGCGCAAGCGCATCAAGCCCCTCAAGCAGGACCGCATCCTGTACGAGGACTTTGCCACGATCCGCGAGATCGTGGACGGCGGACAACTGGACGACATCCTGGCGGAACTGGAATAGCCGGGCGAGCCGGGCGCGTTCCGGCATCGTGCCGCTTGCCCCTGCCGCCCGAGTACGGGACCTGAACAGCCGCCCCTTGGCGCCGCGCGGCAAATACATGCTGTACTGGATGACCGCCCAGCGGCGGCTGGAATACAACTTCGCCCTGCAGCACGCCGTGGCGCTTTCCCGCGAGCTGAACCGCCCGTTGCTGGTGCTGGAGGCGTTGCGCTGCGACTACCCGTGGGCCTCCGCCCGCCTGCACCGCTTCGTGCTGGACGGCATGGTCGAGCGCGCGGGGCAGCCGGGGCATCTGCCTTACGTGGAGCCCGCACCCGGTGCTGGACGCGGCTTGTTGGCAGCGCTGGCCGCCCGCGCCTGCGCAATCGTGGCCGACGACTACCCGTGCTTTTTCTTGCCGGCCATGCTGCAGGCGGCCGCGCGGCAGTGCAATGTGCCGATGCTTGCCGTGGACTCCTGCGGCCTGCT
>JADLBZ010000011.1 GCA_020847415.1 Planctomycetota bacterium | reverse complement strand
GCCACACAGGACCGCGCCGGCACACTGGCGCTGGCGGCTGACGCGCGCCGGCGCAGCCTGCGGTTCCTGGAGGCTCGCCGCGCGCACTATGCCGCCGCGTGGCTGCCGCCGGGGCTGGCCCAGGACCTGCCCGTGGAGGCCGGACTGCTGCTCTGGGCCCGGCGCGACCAGGAAGGCGCATTGCGTGTCCTGGCAGGTCGCAACGATGACCCGCTGGCGCTGTTGCTGCGCGGGCTTGCCTTGGCGGAGACCGGCAGGCGGGTCGAAGCACAGGGCGAGTTTGCGGTGCTGGCGGCATCCCGGCCCGAGGACGCCATGGCGCTGGTGGCGCTGGCCCGTGTGCAGGACGAAGCCGAGGCCGAGCAGACCTTTGCCCGCGCGCTGGGCATTCAACCCGTCACGGCAGAAGTGCTGATGTCGCGCGCCGAGTTCCTGCGCGAGCGCAACCTGGGGCAGGCCCTGGCGGCGGTCGAGCAAGCCTTGGCCCTGGCGCCGGGCCTGGCCGACTACCTGCAATACCGCGGCGATGTGCTGCGCGACATGGGCGAGTCCCACGAGGCGCTCGATGCCTATGAAGCGGCCATCGCAGCCGACCCGGACAACGCCCTGGCCTGGATCTTCAAGGCCGAGGTGCTGCGCGGCCTGGAAAGACCCTTCCTGCCCGCGGCCCTGCGGGCAGTGGAACTGGCCCCGGACAACTCGCACGCCTGGGCTTACCTGTGCCAGGCCTATTACTTTCGGGTGGAACTGACCCAAGCCGTGGAAGCCGGGCGAAGGGCGGTGGCGCTTTCGACCTTGGAGCAGGAGGGTTGGTACTACCTGGCGCTGTCCCTGCTGCGCATTCGCGACGGCAGTGCGCCGGCCTACGACACCATCAACGCCCGCGCCGGCAACGAAGTCGAGCGCGAGAACCTGGTACAGGCTGTTGAGGCCTTCCGGGGCCATCTGGGTGTGAACCCGCTGGATTTTCGTTCGCGGGCGCTGCTGGGCGACTGCCTGCTGGCACTCGGCCGCGATGCCGAGGCCCGCCAGGAACTCGAGTTTGCCCAGCGCCTGGCCTTCTTTGAAGCCAACACCACAGCCATGGGCACCAGCGGCGTGAGGCGCGCCCTGGCCATCCTGGACGCCCGCCGGCGCGCCGTTGCACAGCCGTCCACCGCGCCTGAGTACGCCGACGCTGCCCTGCTGGAGGCCTACGCCGCCACCCACGAGACCGACGCCCAGCGCGTGCGCGAGCGGTTGCGGCAGGCGTTGCGGCTGTTGCAGGCCGCCGACGAACTCGACGCTTCGCCGTCGCGCGAGCTGGTGGGGCGCAAGCGCCGCGTGCGTGCCGAGATCGCGGGCGCGCTGCGGCAGGTGGGCATTGTCTCGGCAATCGCGGAAGTGCTGCAGCCGGCGGTTGCGGGCGAGCCCGGCTGGCTGGCCTGGCCGCATACTTACACGCTGGCAGAGGCTGAAGCCGCCACCGGGCTGCAGTACATCGAGGGCCGCGTGGAATTCCTGGGCCGCGACGAAGACGACCGCGCGCGCCTGCAGGCCGAGCTGGACACCCTTACGGGCGTGCAGCGCAAGGCCAGGGGCCAAGCCATGGTAAGCCGCGGGCTGGAGGCGATCCTGGCGCTGGCCCAAGCAGGCCACGAGCACCACGACCTGGGCATGACTGTTCTGCTGTCGCCCCTGGGTGCTGACCCGCGAGTCAAGGAGATCCTGCAAGCGTACCGCGAGTCGCGCGCGCGCGGCGACAACGGCAACCCCTACTCCATCGTGGTGATACAGGGTGTTCGTCCCGGCACGCAGGCCGCCCGGCTGGGGCTGCGGCAGCTTGATGTCTTTCAAAGCCTGGATGGCAAGCCCATTGGCACCATCACGGCACTGCGCGTCGCCATGGCGGAGGCACAAGGCAAGGAAAGTGTCGAGCTGGTGATGCGGCGCTATCGCCGCGATGCGGCGGGTAACGTGTTGTACCAGCACGACGAGCAGGGCGCGCCGGTCACGGACAGCCGCGGCAATCCGGTGCCGGACTACGACCTGGTGCACTTTCGCGCCGTGCCGGGCGTGCTGGGGGTGACCCTGGAGCCGGGTCGCCTGCCGCACCCGCTGGACGAGTAGGGTCCACGCGGCATTGGGGCGGCCCGGCGGGGCCCAACAGCGGCAGGCGTGCAACAGAGCTGCTACTTGGGCAGGCCGGTGGCGCCTTCGATTTCGACGAACAGCTTGAACCGGCCCTTGGCCAGCACGCGCTCTCCCACAGCCGCCTCAGCGTCAAAGAGCCCCATGCCGTCCATGCGCTTCAGGCACAGCGCCTTCACCGTCACGGTTTCGCCCAGGGCGGCGCGGCTGAACACCTGCACGCCGGTCAGGCCGGTCAGGTAGCCGCGCAGCACACGCCCGCCGCGAGATTGGGCATAGAGCGCGTCGCCGGCGGCGATGGTCTGGGCAATGCACTCCAGCAGGGCCGCGTCTTGCAGCCCGGACTTCGAGACAAAGGGGTCTCCCAGCCGCACGGTGCGGTTGGCGTGGATTTCCTCGGGGCCGTAGCGGGTCACCTCGTCCACGAGCACCATGGGCGGGCGATGGGGGATCAGGGTCTCAAAGTGCGGGCCCATGGCCCAAGCATGCCCGCCGCGCCGCGCCGCGGCAAGATTGCACGGCATGGCGGCGTTAAGTTAGAACCCATGCCAACGGAGGCGCCCATGGCGGATACCAACAGCTTCGACATCATGGCCAGTTGCGACCTGAACGAGATAGACAACGCCTACCAGCAGGCCATCAAGTAAATTGCCACGCGCTGGGACTTCAAGGGCAAGACGGCGCTGCTGGAGTGGAACAAGAAGGAAAAGAAGGTCACGGTGACCGGCCACGACCGCACGGTGCTGGAGGCCATGCTGGACATCTTCCACACCAAGTTGGCCAAGCGCGGCGTGAACCTCAAGGCGCTGGAGCTGAAGACCGAAGAGACCGCCTCGGGCGGCGCCATCCGCCAGCACTACACGCTGATCGAGGGCATCCCCACCGACCGCGCCAAAGAAATCACCAAGATGGTGAAGGAAAAGAAGTTCAAGGTACAGGCCAGCATCCAGGGCGACGTGGTGCGCGTCTCGGGCAAGAGCCGCGACGAGCTGCAGGCGGTGCAGCAGGCGGTGCGCGAGATGAACCTGCCGCTGCCCATCACCTTCGGGAACTACAGGTAGGCCGAGGAGTTACCGGAAGCGCACGCCGATGCTGAATTGCGTGTAGTAAATGTCGTTGAACTCGTCCGTGGGCAGATAGGCCTGCACCGCGGCCTCGAAGTACAACCCCACCTGGTTGGTCAGTTCAAAGTCCACCGAGCGCACGAAGATCTCGAAGCCGTTGGTGATGCCGCCCTTGTCACGGAACACCACCTGGTTGAAGGGCCGCCACAACGTGCCCACCAGGAAGCGGTAGCTCTCGTCCACAAAGAAGAACTCAAAGCCCACGCCCGTGCCCGAGCCGAACAGGTAGGCCTGTTCCCAGTCCACGCGCTCGCGGTCGCGGATGCGGTCAATGGCGCCCAGTTGCGGGTCGCGGAACACCGCCTCGTTGGCGCGGATGTCGCGGCGACGGAACACCATCCACGCGTTGAACTTGTTGATCCACCACAGCCAGCGCCAGCGGGTCGAAAACTCGAACTCCAGGTTCAGCGACAGCTTCTGCACGTCGTTGGCGCCCCGGTAGCTGTGCGAGAACGAGAGCTGGTTGAAGTCGTGGATGTTGTCGTAGCTGGCGTTCAGGATGCCGAAGGCGACGTCGGCCCGGGGCATGAAGCTGAGCCGCCACTCGGGCGTGATGCGCCACTCAATGTGCGCGCGGCTGCCCAGCCCCCAGGGGTCAAAGCTGTAAAGCCAACTGGTGGCGAGCGAGTTATCCAGGCCGCTGATGTCGCTGATGTTGTAGCTGCGGGCGGTGTAGTAGGCGCTGAAGGCAAAGCCCAGTTCGCCCACGCCAAGCTCGCGGTAGCGGTTGGTCTCGTTGCGGTGGGCGCGGGGCACGCGGCGGATCTCGAACTTGGGCTCGGCGGGCGGCGTGGGCTGCTGGGCATGCAGGGCCCCCGGCGCGACCAGCGCCAGCAAGGCAAGAATCGTACGCAGCACGCCCATGGGGCTCCCGGCCAGAAGGGCAGGCAGTCTAGGGGCATGCGGGGGTGGGTCAAGGCAGGCTGAAGCCGGCCATGGAATAAGTCGCCGGCTACCCTGCCGCGCGGATGGACTCGATGGCCAGCAGCTGCTTCTTGCGCCACAGGCCGCCCGAGAAGCCGCCCAGCTTGCCGCCTGCCGCCAGCACCCGATGGCAGGGCACAAAAATGGGCAGCGGGTTGGCGCCCACGGCGTTGCCCACGGCGCGGGCGGCACCCTGCTTGCCGGCGGCCTCGGCCAGCTCGGCGTAGCTGATGGTGCGGCCGAAGGGCACGCGCTGCAGGCGGCGCCACACGGAGCGCTGGAACTCGGTGCCGCAGGAAAGGTCGAGGGGTGTCTCGAACTTCTCGCGGGCGCTGAGCAGGTACTCGACTAGTTCCTCGTGCGCCTGTTCCAGCACCTGCCAGGGGTTGAGCCGACCTTTGGCGTGATCGCGCTTGCAGCGCAGCACCCGTGGCAGGATGCTGTCCAAGGGGCCGTTCAGGGATAGCATCATCAGCCCGTGCTCGCCGGCCAACAGGCCCAGCACGCCCAAGGGCGATTCGATGCTGGTAACGGCGAACGAACGGTGCATGAAAGCAGTCTAAGCGAGGTTGGTGTGTCAGTCGCAAGGGCCCAGGATCTGTGGGGGGAGTACTTCCGGCGCGTGGCCTTTGGCGACGCGGACCCGCGTGCGGTCTCGTTCAAGCGGCGTCTCATGCGAAGTGCAGTCTCGGCAGGCGTGCGGACTGCCCTGAAAGTGACCTGGGCAACGACGCGCATGAGTGCGCCGGGCCAGGAAGACCTGTTGCGCGATTTTGTGCGGGGCGAAAAGCGGGGCATCCTGCTTTCGTGGCACAACCGCGTGGTGGGCATGCTGATGCTGCTTTCGCGACAAGCCCAGGCCGAGGACAACGACAGCTACCGCATGGCCTCGCTGATCTCAGCCAGCGAAGACGGCGAGTTGCTGGCGCGGCCCATTCGCGACCAGGGCGGCCAGGTGGCCCGCGGCAGCAGTTCTCGCGACGCCCTGGCGGCCCTGCGCGAGGCCCTCGCCTTCGCGCGGCGTGGATACAGCCTGACCACCGTGGGCGATGGACCGCGCGGCCCGCGCTATGAGCTGAAGGCCGGCGCCGTGGTGCTTTCCAAGCTCACCGGCATGCCCGTGTATCCCATAACGTGGGCCGGCACCAAGGTGGCACAGCTTCACCGGGCGTGGGACCAGCTCATGATCCCGATGCCCTTTTCGCGCATCCAGTTCCGCCTGGGCGAGCCGTTGCAGGTGGCCGCCGATGCGGATGACGAGGCCATGGCCGAGGCGCGGCGCGAGCTGGAGTCACGGCTGCACACCCTGACGGAATGGGCCGACAAGGAGACGCGTGTGGGCTGGCAGATTCCCAAGCCCAAGCCCGGCGAGGTGCTGAAGCGCCGCCGGACGGAACAGGGCGCCGGCAAGAGGCGCTAGCAGGGTGTTGAAACAGTCCCTTTCAACACCCTGCCCGGCCCGCGCGTTCCTTCGTGTGGAGTCCGGATCAGCCTGAACACCCGCCGCCCACGCTGCAACTTCCGGCTGTACCGCCGCCTGCCTGACAGCCGCCGCTGGTGCCGCCGCCCGTGGTCGGGGCCACGCGGTTCCAGGGCAGCCTGCCCAGCAGCAGTGCCATGCCGCAGAAGCCGCTGGCTCCGGCGAAGGTCAGGCCGGCGCCGACAAAAGCGCTCAGCGCGAAGAACCACGGGTTCACGAAGGTGCCCAGCGCCATGCCGGTCAGCACCAGCAGGCCTGCCGCAATCTGTACCTGGCGCATGACGGACACGACTTTGCGGCCGCGCTTCACGGGCAGGCCGGCCTTGTTCCAGCCCTTCATGCCGCCCTGCAGGATGCGGTAGTTCGAGAACTTGCGGCGCTGCAGAATCTGCGCGGCCATGAGGGCCCGGTTGCCCGACTGGCAGTTCAGCACGACCACGCCCTGGGCCTTGGCCAGCTCGGCGGCTCGGTCTTCCAGTTCTTCCAGCGGGATGTTCCAGGATCCCTCAATGCTCTCGCCGCTGACCTCAAGTGGGCTGCGCACGTCCACGATCTGCGCGGCGTGGGGGTTCTCGCGCATCAGGCCGTGCAGTTCGGCGGGCTCAATGGACTCACCCGGGGCGCTGCCGCGGCGGTTGAAGGTCAGGATTTCCGCCATTCCTTGGGGCAGCGGCCCGCGCACCGAGAGCTTCTCGATGACCTGCTCGCGCCCGCCCGCCGTGAACACCACGTTGTGGGCGCGCTCGCGGCCCAGCGTGCTGTGGCTGCGGCCCTGGTAATCGTGGCCGGGCCACACCACCGTGGCGTCGTCCAGGCGAGCGAACTTGCGAAAACTGTCGTAGAGGCTGCCGGCGTCGCCGCCCATGAAGTCCGTGCGGCCGGAGCCGCCGATCAGCATGGTGTCGCCGGTAAACAGGTTGCCGGGCACGTGCACCGTCAGGCTGTCCGGCGTGTGGCCGGGGCTGGCAATGATCTCCACGGGCAGCTCGCCAAGCTGGATGACCTGGCCGTCGTTCAGGGGCAGGTCGGCAGCCTGCACCAGGGTTCCCTGCATCATGCCGTATCGGGCCCCGGTGCGGCGCTTGAGCTCCGCGGCACCGGACAGGTGGTCGGCGTGGGTATGGGTGTCCAGCACCAGCTCCAGGGTCAGGTTCTCGCGCTGCAAAAGGGCCAGGTACTCGTCTACCTGATCGTGGCGCGGGTCCACAATGGCGGCCCTGCGGGTCTCGGGGTCGGCGATCACGTAGCCCAGGCAGCCTTCTCCCTGGCGGGTGACCTGTCGGATGAACGGCGCGGTTACGGTTGCAGTCATGGCGGTCTCCTGGGTCGCTACTGTATTCCTGTGCAGTTATACAGTCAACTGTTAGATGAAACTTCATGCATTGCGACTATAACGCAATAGGCCTCGCCTATATTCCGTTGGAGGAATAGAGTGATATCAGGAGACCGCCGTGACCCGAATCGCGAAACCCCTTGCCCCTGCCGCGCTGGAGATGGTGGCCGGGCGCTTCAAGGTGCTGGCCGAGCCTGCCCGCCTGCACCTCTTGAATGTGCTCATGGCCGGCGAGCGAACCGTGGGCGACCTGGTGGAAACCACCGGGCTGAACCAGGCCAACGTGAGCAAGCATCTTGCCCTGCTGGCCGAGGCAGGCTTTGTCTCGCGCCGCAAGGAAGGCCTGCACGCCTGGTATGTCATCGCCGACAGCAGCGTCTTCAAGCTGTGCGACCTCATGTGCAGCGCCATTGCCCGCAAGCTGGGCAAGGACCTGCAGGCCGTGAAATAGGCCGCAAGCTTTCGTTGCCCAAGGCGCCAGCGGCGCCTTGTGCAACGGAAAGCAACTGCCCGCCTCACGGCGGAAGCCGCTCGCCGGCCGGCCGGTGCAGCCGGGGGGCGGGGCGTTGCGGCCGACTGTTTCAACGGCCTGCTAGATGTGATTCTTTATACTTCAGTAAACGTCCTGCAAGCGCCCTCACCCCTGCCCGTGGCAAAAGGGCTTGACAGGCCAAGAGTGACGGGCCATGCTGGTGTTTACGCGTCAAGTGCGGAGAGACGACATGACATCGCGCCCGGCCGAGCCGGCCATTAACCCGGCAACCGTTGCCAACAACTTTGTCAACCAGTACGGCAAGGCGCGCCTGAAGCGCTTCCTGAAGCTGCTGCAGCAGAACGAGTCCGGCGAAAAGATTGCCGAGGAGTTCGGTGTCTCGCGCGAGCGCGTTCGCCAGTGGAAGAACGCCTTTGGCGCCATGGTGCAGACCTACGAGATGAACCCCGAGATCATGAAGCTCGCAGGCCTGAAGTAGCCGGTGCTGCCGCCCCTGTTAGCCATCTACGGCCTCGGGCGCCTGGGCCGGGCGCTGGCGGCGGCATGCCTGCTGCGCGGCCTGCCTGTGGCTGTGGGTGCCCGCACGCCCCTGCCCCTGCCGCCCGGCTGGCCCGAACTGCAGGTCGGCCCCGGGGCATTCCTGCGCGCCCTGCAAGCGCCCGCCATTGTGCTTCTGGCGGTCCCGGACGACGCGCTACCCGCCGTTGCCGCCGAGTTTGCCCGCCTGCCTGGGGCGTCGCGCCTGTGGTTCGCGCACGCCTCGGGTTTGGCCCCGGTCAGTGTGTTCAAGCCGCTCGCAGAAGCCGGGGCTCTCACCGGCGGGTTTCATCCCTTGCAGAGCTTTGCCGCTGAAGATGGCGCCGCGCGCGTGCCTTCAAGCTGGTGCGCTCTGGCGGGCGCGCCGGAGCTTCAGCAGGCCCTGCATGTGCTGTGCGATGCATTGGGCATGCGACCCTTTGTGTTGCGCGACGACCAGCGCCCGGCCTATCACGCTGCGGCTGTGCTGGCCGGCAACGCGCTGACCGCGCTGCTGGCCCTGGGCCAGGACCTGCTGCTGCAGGCGGGGCTGGACCCGAAGGCCGCCCGGGAGATGCTGCTGCCGCTGGTGCGGGGAACGCTGGACAACGTGCAGCAGATCGGCCCCACTGCTGCGCTGACCGGCCCGGTAGTGCGCGGTGACGTTAGTACAATCAAGGCTCATCTTGGTGCACTGAGCGGCTCGGCGCGCGAGGCCTATTGCTCGACGATGCGCTTGGTGGCTGACCTGGCCGAGCGCAGCGGACGCACGAGCCCTGCCGCCATTGCCGCCATTCGTGTCCTCTTGGCATGACAGAATTGCACGAATCCTGTGCCTGGCATCACGAGCGACGTGTAGACTTCGCGTGTTCTGGCCGGGTCGCTCGTGGGCGCGCAAAGGTTGCTGTCATGGAAGTTGATCCCACTCCAGTGGGAGGCGCACGGGATTCAATTGTCGCAGCCGCGTTTGATTACGCGCCTGACGGCATTCTGCTGGTGGACAGCCTCGGTGTGATCCTTGCCGCCAACGAAGCGGCCTGTGAGCTTTTTGGTTACGAGGCGGGCACCCTGGCCGGGCGCTCCGTGGATGAACTGGTGCCGCCGGCGAGCATGGCGCGCCACACGGCTGGGCGTCAGACATTCCTTGCCTCGCCCGCGGGTACGGTCTCGGTAGGCCTCAGCGTGACCGGCCTGCGACGGGACAGCCGCGAAATCCCCATTGAGATGAACCTGCGAGCCTGCAGCGTGGGTGGCGAGCCCGCCGCGGTTTGCACGGTGCGGCGGCCCTGGGAGAGCCGGGCCGCGGTGCAGGCCCTGCGTGATGCCGAGGAACTGCTGCGCACGGCTGTCGAACAGACCGGACAGGTGGTGTACGACCTCAACCTGGCAACGGGCCGGATCATCTGGGCAGGCGCCTTGGCGCGAGTGCTGGGCGACTCGCCGGCCGAGGCAGAGCATCTGCATGTGAAGGCCTGGGAGGCGCGCATTCACCCCGAGGACCGTGCCCGGGCAGCGCAAGAGCTGGAGGCGTGTATTACGGCGGGCAAGCCCTACGACGTCGAGTACCGGTTCCAGCACCGGTCTGGTCGTTGGCTGCGCATCTACGATCACGGCGTGTTTCTGCGCAACAACAAGGGCGAGGTCTATCGCATGATTGGCGCCATGGCTGACGTGACCGAGCGCCATGGCCTGGAAGAGCAGTTGCGGCAGGCCCAGAAGATGGAAAGCGTGGGGCGGCTGGCCGGCGGTGTGGCCCACGACTTCAACAACCTGCTCACGGCGATCCTGGGGTATGCCGAGATCGCCTCGCTGCGCGCGTCGGCGGACACGAAGCTGCAGGAATACGTGCAGCACATTCGCAAGGCAGCCGAGCGCGGCGCCGGCCTGACCCAGCAACTGCTGGCCTTTGCCCGCAAGCAGGTCATTGAGCCGCGCGTACTGGACGCGAACGTGCAGATCCGTGGCGTGGAGAAGCTGCTGCAACGCCTGATTGGCGAAGACATCGAGCTTCTGGTGTTTCTTGCCCCCGAGAAGCTGCACGTGAAGGTGGATCCCGGCCAGCTCGAACAAGTGCTGATGAACCTGGCCGTGAACGCCCGCGATGCCATGCCGGATGGCGGCAAGCTGACGATTGAGACGGCCGCCACGGTGCTGACGGCGGACTACGCGGCCCACCACCCCGGGAGAGCCGCAGGCGAGTACGCGCAGATCAGTGTCAGCGATAACGGCCAGGGCATCGCACCGGAAATCATGGACAAGCTGTTCGAGCCCTTCTTCACGACCAAGGGCGCCGGCAAGGGTACCGGCCTGGGGCTGGCTACCTGCTACGGCATCGTGAAGCACGCCGGCGGGCATATCGGTGTCTACAGCGAAGTAGGGCAGGGCACGACCTTCCGCGTCTACCTGCCCCGCGCGTCCGAAGCGTTGTCGGCCGCACCCAAGGCGGAGGCAACTCACGCCAAGGGCGGCAGTGAATCCATCCTGCTCGTAGAGGACGACCCTGGCGTGCGCGACCTGTCGGCCTCAACATTGCTGGGCGCCGGGTATCGCGTGACCGTGGCACGGGACGGCATTGAGGCGCAGGACGTTGCGGCTGCCAAGGGACCCTTTGACCTGCTGATTACCGACGTGGTCATGCCCCGCATGGGAGGGCGAGCCATGGCACAGGCGCTGCAGGATCGTCAGCCGGGCTTGAAGGTGCTCTACGTTTCCGGCTACACCGAGAACGCCATCGTGCACCACGGCGTGCTGGAGCAAGGATTGCACTTCCTGCAGAAACCCTTCATGGTCTCGGCCCTCAGGCAGAAAGTGCGCGAAGTGCTGGACGGGCGCGCGTAAGCGCCGCGTGGCCAGCCATACTCAACGGAAGAAGGCGCCTGCAGGCGCCTTCTTCTTCATCTCGTGCAGATGCCGCGAGCAACGGCTACTTGCGACGACGACGGCGCAGAAGCGCCAGAGCCGGCAGCAGCAGCGGTAGTAGCGCGCCACTCGCCCCGGCTGCACAGCCGCCGCCACCACCGCCGCCGCTGATCGGCGTCGTACCGCCGCCACCGCCGCCGCCCGTGGTTGTGGCAGTGCCGCTGACGGCAAACGTGAACGGCGTGG
>JADLBZ010000010.1 GCA_020847415.1 Planctomycetota bacterium | reverse complement strand
GCTACTGGAGCGCCGTGACGGGCTCGCTCGAAGCAGGCGAGACGCAGGAGCAAGCCTGCGTGCGGGAGGCCATGGAGGAAGTGGGCCTGGCTGTGCAGCCGGTGCGCAAGCTGTGGGAGAGCGTGACCCGGGGCGCCCACTTTGTGCTGCACTGGTGGCAATGCGAGTTGCGCGGGCCGCGCACCGTGACGCCGGACCCCAAGGAAGTGGGCGCGTTTGAGTGGAAGGCCCGCACCAGCCTGCTGGATGCGCCGCTGATGTTCTCGGACTCCCGGCACTTCTATCGCGAAGTCTACGAGCAGACCCGCCGCAAGTAGGGCGCTTTTCACTCGCGCAAACGCACTCTGGGTGTAACATCCACCACACTGGATGTCATGCATGATACTGCACACTGGAACGGTCTTTGCGGCCGCAACTGGGTGTGTCCAATGCCTCAGCCTGGAGCACGTATGACAATGGATTCGTTCTCCGATGCACTGAATGAAATTGATCGTCTGCAGAGGGAGCGACTTGATAGCCGCTTCCGCGAAGAAGACCGAGACACGATCGAGCGGCTGCTCGCCTTGGTGCGCGCGCTATGCCACAGCGCGCAGAAACAAACCGGGTTGATTGCGCGTGTTGAGCGTAATCCGCTGGACCAGCAGCTCTTTGCAACGGTGATTCAACTTGCCGATCTGGATCGTCTGGCGAAGAATGCGCCACACGGTGAACTCCCAACTCTAGCACGACTTTCGCCTAAGCTAAAAGACGCCGAGAAGAAGCTGTTGGAGGTTCTTAGGGCCCGCGGTGACGACGAATACCCACTTCCAAACAGCATTGCGCATGTCGTGTACGGCAACCGCACGGCGGCACTTCAACGCCAACTCACGGATAACCACAATCAGGCTGTAGCTGAGGCGAAGAACACTTCGGGGGCATTGGCCAAAGAACTTGAACATAAGCTGCGCAAAGAGATACAGGATGTCGCGGCAAGCCTCTCAGCGCTTAGCCAACACCACAAGGAATCTAGGGAGCAGATCAGCCGCCGTTTGGAACAAAGTGCTGCTGCACTGGAGAAGAGCTGTACCGCAATCGACACGCATTCGACAACTCTAGTCACACGTGTCACAACTGACCCGAGCTATCTCAAGTGGCTGGAAAACCAGTTTGAAGAGCGCCTAAGGCAGCTTCGCAAGGATGCCGACGAATCTCGCTCGAACTACACGACACTAAAGGATGATGTGGCAGCGACCACCCAGCGATTAGACCAGCACAACACACGCTTGAATGCCGCGGTCGCTCTCGAAGTGGCGCAGGCTATTGTTCCACACTTGGGCAAGATCAGCGAAGCGCTCGCCACTACGAAGCAGCTTGCGGCGGAACTGGAGCAGAAAAAAGCTGAACTTGCGGACATCATGGGTCCCGCAATGGTCAGCAAGAACGCCAAGCACTTTCAAGATGAAGCTCTGCGGCACAGAAACGCCAGCATGGTGTATGGCGCAGCTGCCCTTACCCTTACGGTTTCTGCAGTTGTTGCAGCGTTCGCATTCTACTGGCTTGCGTCTCCAACGACGTCCGGCAACCTCTCTGTGGCGCACTACTTATCGACGAAGATCTTTGTATTTGTGCTGCTCAGCTCACTCATCGCAGTCTGTGTGCATGGGTTCCGCAAGTCGCAGCACAACGCCGTTCTCAATCAGCACCGTGCAAATGCCCTCAGTTCGTTCTTCTCCATTGGACCGGCTGCGGCAAAGGGCACTCCAGAGTATCAAGCGCTATTGACGGCCTGCGCCCGCGTCATTTTTGAGCACCGCAGCACGGGGTTCGACGCCGGCGAGAAACATGCAGCAGCAACGTTGGAACCGCTACAAGCACAGTTGCAACGACTACAGGCGTTGGCGCAAGATGCCTCACGCGCGAACGGACAATAGGCCGCAAGGCCAGGCAAGCGCCTGCTACGGCTGGGTGGTGCCGCCGGCGGCCTTGGCGGCGTCCTCGGCATCCAGCGTCTGCCGGATCTCGTCCAAAGTGCGGTGCACCTTCATCAACTCGATACGCCGGATGCGGTCAAACACCGTCTCGTCGTACAGCCGGTGGCCCGACTCCGTGCGCTCGGCGGGCTTGATCAGCCCCAGCATGGTGTAGTTGTGGATCGTCTGCCGGGAGAGGCCCGTGTGGCGCATGATCTCCCCGACCTTATACAGCTTCGGCGGCGCCGGCATGCGGGCTCCTGTGCTTGCGCGGCGGCCCCATGCCCCGCGCTCTGTGCTTGATAGCGTGACCACAGCCACGCGCCAAGGGGCTAACGCGCCCCCTGATTCCGCGAAAGTCGGCTAACGCCGGAACGCCTGCTCGGGCACCAGGGCGGCCCGCTTCAACAGGGCCTGCTCCACCTTGGTCTGGTTCTCAGCGAGGCGGCGGTTGTACAGCGTGCGCCGCAACCCCTCCTGTACCTTGGGGTCCTCAAAGCTCAGCAGGTCGCCGTCCTGGCGCGAGAACACCTGCACAAACGTGATCACCTCGAACTGCGCGCCTTCTTCGTCGGTTTCCTGGTCGGCACCCACCTTCGAGATGCCCCCCGTGGCAGGCACCGAGAGCACCATGTCGTATTGCAGAGCCCCCAGTTCCTGGCTGTCGCGGGCGGTGCGGCGCTCGCTCAGGGTCAGCTTGGCGCCGGGAATGCGCGAGTCCGCGAGCAGCTTCTCCAGGCCCTCGCAGGCGGCCTCCAGGGATTCGCCCTTCTCCACGCGCGGGTAAACGCCCACTTCGGGGTCTTCAATGGCGCGCAGCAACTTCTGCCGGTTCTCCAGCGAGGTCTCCTGCGGGTAGCGCAGCCGGAACTCGCGGAAATCAATGTTGCGGGCAACGCGCTTGTCTTTGCGCTCTTCCTCAAAGGCCTCGCGCACGTCGCGCGGCGTGACCGAAAGGCTGAAGTAGACGGTCACCGGGTGCTGGGGCACCACCGGCCCGAAGTGCCCGCACATCAGGTACAGCACCTGCTGCTGGCGCATCTCGCGGCGTCGGCGCGCCAGATATTCCGTGGGCGTCAGGCCGTAGTACTGCTTGACGTGGGCGGCCCAGGCCTTCTCGTCGTCTTCGCGCAGGCCCAGCCGCTTTCGCTCCGAAAGCAGCACCAGGCGCATCTGGGTGTCCGAAATGTTCATCTGGATGGCGTCGGCCTCCGCCTCCAGCAGCCTCCCCAGCACCACCGAGCGCAGGCGCTGGTGCACAAGCTGGCGCTCCAGGTCCTTGTCGGTGACCTCGGGGGGCACCCGGCGCGTCGCGCGCAGGGCGTTGATCTCGGCCTGCAGGTTCATGCCGCCGACGATTTCCTCGTAGGTGATGGCCTTGCCGTTCACGACCACCAGCACTTCGTCGCCGCCGTCAGCGCCGCGCGAGACGGCATCGCCGGCCACGCAGACCGACACCCAGCACAGCAGAACGCCGATTACGCACCAGATTCGCATGGGCAGAGCTTGCCGCCGGGCAGCCCCTAGGGCAAGGGCGCAGGGGCTTCGGTCTCATCGTAGACGCCGAAGCGCTTCAACGACTGCATCAGGTTGGCCAGGAAGCGCAGCAGGTCCTCCGGGGTGTCCAGCCCCGCGCGCAGCGGCAGGGCAAGCGTGTGCTCGTCCAGCACCCGGAACGACTTGCTGCCCTTGGCCAGCAGGGCATGGGTGCGCGGGGCAGCCAGCGCCCTCAGCTTAAGGTGATCCTGCGCCCGTGAGACCGCGACTACCCCCACTCGCGCCAGGCGCGAACGCAGCAACGCGGCGGTGAGCATGCGGCCCAGCTCGCGCGGGGGCTTGCCGTATCGGTCGGCTGCTTCGGCCTGCAGGGCCTCTGCCTGTTCCTCGGAATGCACCCGGGCCAGCTTGCGGTACAGCTCGAGGCGCTGCTTGGCCAACGCCACGTAGCCCTTGGGGATGCGCAGGTCCAGCCCAAGGTCGAGTTGCGTGTCAATATCGGGCGGGGTCTCTTCGTGCTTCAGCTTGCGCACGGTGCGGTCCAGCATGCGGCAGTACAGGTCGTAGCCGATGCTGGCAATGTGGCCGGATTGCTCGGGGCCAAGCAGGTTGCCGGCGCCGCGCAGCTCCAGGTCGCGCATGGCGATCTTGAAGCCCGAGCCCAGGGCCTGGTACTGAAGTATGGCCTTCAGGCGCTTGGCGGCAATCTCCGGCAGGCTCACGTCCTCGGGCACGATCAGGTAGCAGTGGGCCTGGTGGTGATAGCGCCCCACACGGCCGCGAAGCTGGTGCAGATCCGCCAGCCCGTAGAGCTGGGCCTGGTCAATGAACATGGTGTTGGCGCTGCGCACGTCAATGCCGCTTTCGATGATGGTCGTGCAGACCAGCACGTCCACTTCGCGGTTCATGAAGCGCAGCATGATCTCCTCAAGCTGCCCCTCCGGCATCTGCCCGTGGCCGATGGCAATGCGCGCCTCGGGCACCAGCCGCTGCACCCGCTCGGCCACCAGGTCAATGTCATAAACGCGGTTGTGCACAAAGTAGACCTGCCCGTCGCGGGCCAGCTCGTGCCGGATTGCGTCGGCAATCTCGGCCTCGCGGAAGTGCATCAGCCGCGTCTGCACCGCGAGGCGGTTCTGCGGCGGTGTCAGCAGGTTTGAAATGTCGCGCAGGCCCAGCAGGGCCTGGTGCAGGGTGCGCGGAATGGGCGTGGCGGAGAGGGTTAACAGGTCCACCGTGCGACGCAACTGCTTCAGGCGCTCCTTGTGCTCGACGCCAAAGCGCTGCTCCTCGTCCACGACAACCAGCCCCAGGTCCTTGAACTGCACGTCCTTGGAGAGCAGCCGGTGCGTGCCGATCACGATGTCCAGCTTGCCCTCCGCCAGGCGCTCAATGGTGCGGTGCTGCTCGGCCTGGGTGCGGAAGCGCGACAGCACGTCCACGCTGACCGGGAAACTGCCCATGCGCTCGGTAAACGTGAGGTAATGCTGCTGGGCCAGCACAGTGGTGGGCACCAGCACCGCCACCTGCTTGCCCTCCAGCACCATCTTGAAGGCCGAGCGCATGGCCAGCTCGGTCTTGCCGTAGCCCACGTCGCCGCAGACCAGGCGGTCCATGGGCTTGCGCGACTCCATGTCGCGCTTGATGGCCACCGAGGCCTTGGCCTGGTCGGGCGTGTCGCGAAACGGGCAGGCCGCCTCGTACTCGCCCATCTCGGCGGCGTCCCTGCGGCAGGCATGCCCCGCCTCCTGGCTGCGCAGGGCGTGCACTTCCAGCAGGTCAGAGGCGAGCTTGAGCACGCTTTGCTGGGCGCGCAGCTTGCGCTCGGACCACGCCTGGGTGTTGAACTTGGACAGGTGCGGCACGTCGCCGCGCACGCCGATGTACTTCTGCACCACGTCGGCGTTGCTTACCGGGACATGCAGGATGACGTTGTCGTCGAACTCCAGCGCCAGGAACTCGCCCTGCTTGCCGTCGCGGTTCAGCGTCTCCATGCCCCGGTAGCGGGCAATGCCGTGCTGCAGGTGCACCACGTAATCGCCGACGTTCAGCTCAACGAAGTCGTCCAGCATTTCCTGCACGGGGCGCGCGTCACCCGCAGCAGCAGCCACACGGCGGCGCGCGCGCCCCAGCAGCTCGTGCAGGCTCAGCACCGCCGCCTGCAGGGCCGGGAACACGCGGCTGCCTTCAATGTCGCCGCCCAGCAGCGCCAGGCTTGCGCTCTCCCGCAGCCCCGCTGCCGCCAGGCTCTCCCGCGCGGGGCGCAGCTCGGCCTCGCTGCCGCAGAACATCAGCACCTTGCGGCCGCTGTCCAGCAACGGGGCCACCAGCGACTTGATACCCGCGTAACCCTCCCCCAGCGTCACCGGCTTGATGCCTGACAATTCGGCCTCGCCGGCCTCTTCGCTTAGGCGCACCACACCGGGCGCCTCCAGGAACTCGCGGGCGCGCCGCACCCGCTGCAGGAAAGCCTCATCTGAGTAAAAGCCGGCCAGGGTGTTCAGGCGTTCCAGCACGGCCTGCGGCTGTACGACCCCGGTGACACAGCCGCGCAGATGGTCGGGCAGCGACGCGGTCGAGGCGGCCGGGTCCAGGGCCAGCAATGGAAACGCCGCGCCCTCGGGCAGCGACTCAAAGCTGCGCTGGGACTCGGAGTCAAAGGCGCGCACGCTTTCCAGCTGGTCGCCGAACAGCTCCAGGCGCAGGGGGGCGT
>JADLBZ010000009.1 GCA_020847415.1 Planctomycetota bacterium | reverse complement strand
TTCATCCACCCGCTCGTAACCGGCGTCCGTGAGGCGGCGAAAGAATTCCTCGAGCTTCAGCGTCGCCCCCGGCCTCAGGACGACGCTGGCCGTGCTGATTGCTTCCGGCGCGGGCAGGGCATCCAGCAGCGCCGCCAAGGGCGTCACCAGCACGGCCTGCTCCCTGGGCGCCGCGTGCAGGGCCGAAAGCAGGGCAATCCACGTGGAAAGATGGTCCGGGCTGGCGGGCTCCAGCAGGGGGGCTTCAAAAGCAGGCAGGCCCGGCACCAGCGACTGCACGTCCAACATCAGGTGTTCAGCCAGCTCAGGGCCGGGCGTCACCACGCAGACCTGGCCGCGCCAGCCGGGCCGAAGGGCCGCCACCAGCAGGCTGTAGCCGCAGCCGGATACGCCGCCTACGGAGCGTGCCTTGCCGACCGCGCGGCGGGCGCTCTGCAGCAGGGATTCGCGCAGATCTGTCATGGGAAAGAACGCCCAGGCCGCGGGGCCTGGGCGCTGTAAGAACCGGGCTGGACGGGCTTACTCCTCTTCGTCTTCGCCGTCCTCGTCAAAGTCGCCTTCGTCAGCTTCCTCTTCTTCGCCCTCGGCGGCTTCTTCCTCTTCTTCGCCTTCTTCTTCCTCGCCCTCAGCGGCCTCTTCTTCGGCGGCGGCGTCCTCTTCCTCTTCGGCCTCTTCTTCTTCGTCGAGGTCCTCGTCCGATTCAGCCGCTTCCTCGGCGATGCTCTCAAAGGCAAAGCGGGCCAGGTCGCCCGTGGCTACAAACTCCTCCACGCCCTGCATGGCCAGCCAATCCACGGCGGCCTCAGCCAGCTCGCGACCCGCGTACTTGACCCATTCCTTCTTCAGGTCGGCGCGCTTCTGCAGCAGCTTGTTGAAGCGGTCAAAGCTGCCCTTCACGGCCTCCTGCACCAGCTTGGCGTCCTTGCTGTCCAGCAGGCGGGCAAAGCCGTCGGTCAGCTTCTTGAGCTTGCGGTTGCCGATGGTGTCCACCAGCACGCGGCGGCCCTTCTCGTCGTCCAGCTCGCTGGACCCGCGGATCAACTTGCCGCGCTTTGGGTCCCAGTAGTGCGCGGTGCGTGTGTCCAGCATCGCGTCAGCCATGCGGTCGAGGTTGATGGTGATCGGCGGGTTCGCCATGAGGTGTCTTCCTTGCCTGGGTCGTCTGGTCCGCGAGGCAAGGTAGTTACGAAACCCGCGGAATCAAGCCTTTGCGTAACGAGTGGGGTCAGGAACCCCGGCTTCGGCAAAGCCGGCAGCCCGAATACGGCAGGAATCGCAGTGCCCACAGGCCAGCTCGCCGACGGGATCGTAGCAGCTGTGGGTAAGGGAATAGTCCACGCCCAATGCCACCCCCTGGCGGATGATCTGGCCCTTGCTCAGGTGCATCAGCGGCGCATGCACCCGCAAATGCGAGCCTTCCACGCCGGCCCGGGTGGCCAGGTTCGCCAAGGCCTCAAAGGCAGCCACAAAGCCGGGCCGGCAGTCGGGATAGCCCGAGTAGTCCACCGCATTCACGCCCAGAAAGATGTCGGCTGCCCCCAGCACCTCGGCGTAACCCAGGGCGCAAGCCAGGAATACGGTGTTGCGCGCGGGCACGTAGGTCACCGGCACATCGTGGCCCTCGCGTGCATGGCGGTCCTTGGGCACGGCGATATCAGCGGTCAGGGCACTGCCGCCGATGGCCCGCAGGTCCAGCTTCAGCACGCGGGGCGGCGCAATGTGCAGCGAGCGACACACGGCCTGTGCCGCCCGCAACTCCACGACGTGGCGCTGGCCGTAGTCAAAGGTCAGCCCGTGGCAGGCAAAGCCCTGCGCGCGGGCAATGGCCAGCGTGGTGGCGCTGTCCAGCCCGCCCGAGACCAGAACAACCGCGGCTCGCTTCATGGGTGCCATCAAACGAAGCGGGGGCCTGCTGAACAGGCCCCCGCCCAAGACCAAAACAGCTAACTTTCCTTGAAGCCCCAGTCCACGTAGGTTCCGCCGGTACCCTTGGCCAGCCCCTTCATGGCGTTTTCGTCGTGGTTGCCGATGCCCACGGTGTTGATAACCACCTTGCGGAACATGTTCTGGCGCAGGATGTCGGTGACAATCACATCGCCCAGGATGAACTGGCCGTCACCCACCTTGCCGCCGCCGCCACGGGGGTCGTCCACGGTCTGTGAGACCGAGTCGTCGCTCCAGCTTGCCCAGCCGTCGGTCAGGAACACGATGGTGTCTGCGCCGGTCAGCACACAATCCGGGTCCACACAGGGATTCGTAGCGCTGGTGCCCTTGGCAGAAAGCCGCAGGGACATCATCAGGCCGCCGTGGATATTGGTCAGCGAATCCGGCTCCAGCTTGCGAGCCTCACGACCCCACTTGCCGCAAGCGTCCTTGGTCGCCTTCACCCAGCCGCCCGTCACGCATTCCACCTCGCGCGAATAGGTGATGATGGCGAACTCGCGGTCGCCCTCGAAGTTCTCAATCGAGCGGGCCAGCTCTTCACGGGCCAGGGCCATCTTGGTGTCAATCTTGTCCCAGGGCAGCTTGCGCAGGGGGTTGTCGTCTTCGGCCGGCTCCGCATCACCCTTCTCGCCGGGACCCTTGGTGGTGCGGGCCTTGCGGCGCTTTTCGATGTCATCGAGGTTGATCTTCAGCGGCAACTCCATGCTCTTGGAAATGTCAATCACAAACACGAAGCGCTTGCCCACCGGGGCCGCGTCGAACACGGGCTTGGGCGGGGCAGTCTTGCTGGCCTTCTCGGGCGACTTCTGGCTGCGGTCCACCTTGCCCACCGCCTTCATCTGGGCCACCCACCACTTCCAGTACGGGATCGAGGCCATGTCGGCCGTCTCGCCGGTAAGCTTGGTCAGCATGCGACCGCCAAAGAACCGCACGCGCTCGTCGCTGGGCAGCTTCTTGTCCAGGGCGCGCTGCTCCCAGGCCATGACGGCCTCAACCACCTGGATGACCTTGTCGGTCTGTTCGGGCTCGACGATGTCCTGCAGGCAGGCCAACGCGTTGATGGGGACAATGCGCCACTCTTTGGCCCAGGCATCGTTCTCTTCGCGCAGCACACCGCAGGCGGCATCCACAAAGCGGGCGGCGCCGGCCTGGCGCACCGCCTCGAGAGCAGCCACCTTCACGTAAGGGTTGTCGTTGTCCGCAATGGCAGCCTTCACCGCGTCGTCAGCCGCCGCCACGCCCTCCATGTTGGACAGGGCCAGGAAGAAATCAAACTGGTCCAGTGCCAGGGTGGGGTCGCCGCCCTTGGGGGCACTGTTGAGGTCCAGAGCACCCTGCCCGATCAGCTTCACGCTGGCCTCGTCCTTGAACTTGGAGAGCGCCAGGATGATTTTCTTGCGCACTTCGCCGGGCAGGCCCTTCTTGCCCTTCTTGCGGTCCTTCTGGTCGGAAGCCAGCTCGCCCAGCAGGAACTTGGCAGCCTCAGGCGTGCCGCTGGCACCGATGTCCTCCACGGCGCGTTCCATGGCGGTGCGGCTTTCACTCTTCTTGCCCTGCTCGTAGGCCTTCTTGGCATCGTCAAACGAGGCCTGGGCGTGCACTTCCACCGGGTTCAACCCCGTGAGAAATGCGGTGGGCGTCGCCACCAGGGCCGAAGCAGCCAGCAACACACCACGCCAGCGCATCCAGAACGGCTTCATGGGCTATCTCCTGTGCAGGCCGGCCCGCCTCGGGGGTTCCGCGCCTGCTGTTTGTACGTGCAAGAGTGAGTGTAACGGCTGGTAAACAGCCGTCCATCGTACCGGGAGGTAACGTGAGGTAACGCGACAGTAGCGCGAGGACGGAGCCAAGGTGCTCTCCGATGCGCAACAGGGGGCCCGTGCGGCTTGTATCAAGTACCGTGCCGTTGCACGACCGGGCTCTACCCACGAAACGTGGCAACTGCTACTTGCGCACGCGGCGGGCCGCCACCGGGTCCACCACCTGGGTGGTTTCCACCTCGGCCTCGTGGTACTGGGGCAGCAGGCCCTTGACCAGGAAAACCAGGTCTTCGGGTGCGTCGTCACTCACCCGCACCGTGCCCTTGCGGGTCACGGTCAGGTCGCAGGATCCGTCGGGCAGCTTCAGCTTCAGGGTGAACCCCTCAAGCTGGTCGCTGTACTGGTCCACGATCTTCTCGGCGCCCTGGCGGTCCACCAGCTTGAAACTGGCGGTCGCGATCATGTTCTCGCGGGCCAGGTACTCCTTGATGCGCAGGGTGCGCACTTCGTTCTTCTTGTAGACAGCCTGCACTTCAGCCAGCACCTGGGGCAGGTTCAGGTTCAGCTCTTCAAAGTCCAGGTTCACGTCGGGGATAGCGTCCAGCGCCTCAAACAGGGCGTTCAGTTCGCCCCGGCGCTGCTCGGTCATCACCAGGCCCTTCTGCTGGTCCAGCTCAAAGCGGCACTCGGCCAGGGACTTCGTTTCCTGCTCGACGGGCTGCAGGGTCTCGGGGTCCAGGGCCACGGCCTTGCCCGTGCGCGTGTACACGTAGCGCCCCACCACGCGATTCTGGTTGCTGGCGTTGTCCAGCAAGAAGCCGCGCTCCATGCCCGCCTCGTAGGCAAGCTGAGGCAGGGTGTCGCGTATGCTGCGGAACGACTGCTGGCTGCAAACCAGCAGCTTGTAGTGAAGTGCGCGCATGGGTTTCCTCTAGCAGGGCGTTGAAGAAGTCGCCTGCGGCGCCCTCTTCAACAGAATGCAACTACCCGGCTCACGGCATGAAGCCGCTCGCCGCCAGGCCCGTGCAGCCGCGCGGGCCTGGCAGGGCGTTGAAAACGACCTTTTCAACGCACTGCCAGCCGCGAAAGCTACGAACGGCGGCGACACTGCACAGCGGCAAGGCTTCAAAGATTTCCCGACACCCGCCGTGTGGATTGCGTGGAAAGCACGCTCAGGCGCGGCCAGCCGCCGGCTTGAGGCGGCGCTGCACTTCGGTGCGCAGGGTTTCTGACATGTGCTTGCCAGCCACAATCTGCTCCAGCATGCCCCGGGCCTGGAACATCTTGTTGCGCAGGGCGTCAAACAGCGCCTCCACGGTGACGCGGCGGGCATGCTCGATATCGCGTTCGCGGTCGCCAAGCCGCGGGCGCAGCACGATGGCAGTCATCGTTTCCAGGATCTGGCGGCGCTCGACAAACTCCGGCAGCGGCTCCTGGGTCAGGCGCCGCGAAAGCTCCGTAAAAGCTCGCGCTGCCACGGCGTTCATGGCATCGGCCTCGGGGTTCGCGGCAATCAGCCGCGCCAGCACCTGCAACACAGGCAACAGAATCAGCCGTCGCGTCAGCAGGTCGGCAATCTGGTGCACCATCTGCTCGGGGCGCCGGGCCCCCAGCGCGATCTGGCCCAGCAGGCGCGCCAGCGTCATGGTGGCCGCCGGTGCCCAGACACGCCGATAGTCCGTAACCTCCGACCACAGGGTGATCAACTCGCGGCTGATGCGCAGGAACAGCGCCTCGGGCGTGCGGGGCGCCTCCAGCATGCGTCCCAGGCCTTCCAGCAGGCGCGGCACCATGTCGGTGTAGGCGGTGGTCTCGCGCCCGAAGTGCAGCACTGCTTCGCCTTCGGCGTTGCGCCTCAGGCGGGCAGAGGGCGAAGGCAAGCCCTTCTTGAGCACGTTGAGCAGCAAATAGCCCACTTCCAGGCGCTCGATGGCGCTCACGTTGGCGCCGGCTGCCAGCCAGCCCAGCGCCTCCAGCACGTCGTACACCGCGCTGCTGCGGCCCACGTGGGCCCGCAACACGGCAGCCTGCTCGTCAGCGCGGGCAGCGCTGAAGGCCGCATGCCCGCCGATGCGCCCCATGGCCAGATACAGCGGCCCGCGATCGGGGAAACCCGAGTCCTCGGCCTCCACGATGGCGCGCATGGCACCGCTGATGCGCACCAGGCCGGCCTCGTCAATCTCGGTGTCCTTTTCAATGATGCGCGGCAGCAGCAGCGCCGCCGAGAGGCGCGTCACGTCGTGGCCCGACTCCTGCATGGCCTGAAACAGCGGCTCGACGGCGGCGTGGCCCAGGCGCTCCAGAGCGATCTGCACCAGCTCGACCTGTCGCTCGAACCGGAACTCGTGCAGGCTGTCTATGAAGGCGACCGCCGCCGCGGCGCGCAGGGCCGGCTCCAGGTCGGCGTGCTCGAAGATGCCGGATTCCAGGATGGCGGAGCGCACCTCGGCCCCTGCCGTCGGGTACAGGTCCAGCACCGCCTGCGCCATGGCGCGCACACTGGCCGCCGAGACTGCCACGGTCCCGGTGCTGCCCTCGCGGCGCAGATGACCCAGCAAGTCCACAATGCGGCGTCGCCCGGCCTCGTCGGCCTTGAGCAGCCGGCGCAGCAACCCTTCCACGGCCCGGTCGCCCAGGCGCACCAGCGCCCCGGAGCACGCCTGCACGTTGCGGTCCAGCTCGCTGCCCGAGCACAGGCCGATAACCAGTTGCTCAATCACCTCGGGTGCTGCGGCGGCCTCCAGGTCATGCTCGCAGATCGTGCTCAGCACGAAGTAGCGCAGGCCGGGCACAGCCAGCTCCGCCACGCTGCGACAGAGCAGGGCCGAAGTGCCGGCGCGGTCGGAGCGATACAGGGCCGCGTAGACCTTGCGGGCGGGTTCTTCAAACTCGTGCAGCTTCACCTGCAGCAGGTCCAGCAGCGCGCGATGCAGCCGCGGCCCCTGCAACGCAAAGTCCGGCGTGTTTGAGGCCAGCACGCCCAGGGCACCCAGCAGCACCTCGCGCGCTTCACCGGGCGCCACAAACTCCAGCAAAGCACCGTGGGCCAGCGCGCGCTGGGGCGCATCAAGCTGCTTCAGCACCTGCCCCAGGTTGGCCACCGCCACCACACGCTCGGGCGGCGTGCCCGCAAAAGCCCGCGCCAGGTTCTCGGTCAGGCCCGAGTCCAGGCCGGCAGCACCCAGGGCACGGGCAGCCTCGGCGCGCACGGCGGCGTCGCGGTCGCGAAGGGCGGTCAGGAACAGCCGAACTTTCTCGTCGCCCGCCAGACCTGAGAGATACAGCTTGCGAAGGGCCTCCAGGCGGCGCCCCGGCTCTGCACTGGTCACCAGGTCCAGCTTCAGGCGCGAGACTTCCTCGGCGCCCAGCAATCGCCGCGCTTCCTCGGGGGCCAGCACGGGACTGGTGGCCTCCTGCGCCACGGCCAGCGCCTGCGTGCCGGCCGCCGGTGCCGGTGCTGCGGGGGCAAACGGCGCTTCCTCGGCCAGGCACAACACGCGCCGTTCGCCGTCACGACGCAGGGCCAACGGGTTCTCGGCAAAGAAAGCGGCATCGCCCGCGGCGCAGAGCGCCTCCAGGGCTGCATCGTCCAGCGCAGCAGCACCATCCAGCAACGACTTGGCCAGCAGAAGCTGCGACAGCGGCTTGCCCTCTTCGGCGGCGGCAAACTCCAGCACGGTCTCGGTGACCAGCAGGCCGGCACGGGCAAGGGCGCCCAGGCGCGTGGCCAGGCGTCGCGATGCGCCAAACGCCTCTACCAGCGCGTCGAAGTTCCCCTCGATGATCCTCACTGACGTCCTTCGCGCCGGGGCCTATGATCGGGGCGATGCTACGCGACCTGCTGGAGTCCCGCAACGTCGTCGTCCGCGCTCCCAACGCGCTGGGCGACCTGGTCATGGCCACCCCGGCCTTTGCCCGGCTGGCGGCACACTTCGGGCGCGAGCGCCTTACCCTGGTTTGCCTGCCCGCCGGCAAGCCCCTGCTGGAAGGGAACACCTGGTTCAAGGAAGTTCTTCCCTACGACCGCAAGAAAGCCCACGCCGGTCTGGGCGGCGCCTGGGACTTTGCCCGTGAACTGCGCAAGCGCGCCTTTGACCTGGGCATCCTGTTGCCCAACAGCCTGGGCAGTGCGCTGCAATTCTGGCTGGGCGGCGTGAAGCGCCGCGTGGGGTACTTCAAGGAGGGACGCCGCCTGCTGCTGCACGCGGGCCGGCCGCGCGAGCACGACCAGCAGGGGCGCTTTGTGCCCAAGTACACGGGCCAGTACTTCATGGACCTGCTGGACGTGCTGGGCCTGCCCCCGGCACCCCTGACACCCACCCTGCCGGTCTCGGACGCCGAACGCGCCACGGCGCGGGCCTTTCTGGACGCCGGCCTGCCGGGAGAAGGCCCGCTGGTGGTCATTGCCCCCGGCGCGGCCTTTGGCCCCAGCAAACTGTGGCCGGCTGCCCGCTTTGCGGCGGTAGCCGGTGCTTTGCGCGCAGAGGGTGCCCGGCTGCTGCTGAGTTTTGGCCCCGGCGAGGAGCCCACCGTGCAGGCGGTACAGGCTGCGCTGGATACACCTGCGGCGACCACCGCGGGCCTGAACCTCGGCACCTTGAAAGCCGTCTACGAGCAAGCCGCGCTGGTGCTGACCAACGACACCGGCCCGCGCCATGTGGCGGTTGCCCTGGGCCGCCCGGTGGTTTGCATCATGGGCCCGAACGATCCCCGCTACTCGGCGCTGCCGGGCGCGCGCGAAGAAGTGCTGCGCGAACCCGTGGACTGCGCCCCCCACCAGTGGCCCTGCCAGCTCAAGCAGTGCCCCATTGACCACCGCTGCATGCAGGCCATCACCGTGGAGCGCGTGCGGCAAAGCTGCCGCCGCGTGATGGCTCAGATTCCGTCGGCCACATGAAGGGCCGGATAGTCCGCCAGACGCAGCTCCACCTGCTTCTGGCGCGGCTCGCCTGTGTCGTCCGTGAGCAGCCGCACCCCAGGGCGCTTCAAGTCTGCTGCATTCACGCCCGTGACCAGCGCCACCTCGCCGCTGGACAGCCGCACAAGGCTGCCAACGGGATAGAGTCCCAGCAGCAACAGCACCTGGCGCAACTGCGGGCCATCGAAGAGGCCCCGCTGCCCCTGCATGGCCAGCCGACCCATGGCATCCACGGGGTTGCGCCGGGGGCGCCAGGGACGAGGCTCGATCTGCCCCAGCAGGCTGTCCACGATCTGCATGCGCAGGCTCAGGTCGTGCAACTGCGAACGCGGGCGGCTGGCCGGGTAGCCGGTGCCGTCGGCGCGCTCGTGGTGCTCCAGGGCAACGCGGGCGGCCAGTTCATCGGGAAAGAGGCGCCGCAAAAGGGCCTCGCCCGCCACGCAATGGGACTGCACAGCCGCATGGCCGGCGTCGTCCAGCGCTGCGCCGGACAACACAGCCTCGCGCGCGGGCGCCAGCCACAAGCCGATGTCATAAAACAGTCCGCAGGCACCCTCGGCCGCGGCCTGGCCCGCGTCCTTGCCGTCGGCCAGCGCCAGGAACATGGCCAGGCGGCAGGCGTTCAGGGCGTGCAGGGCGCGAAAATCAGCGGGCTCGCAGGAAAACCACCAGGCCAGTTGCAAGCACGGGTCGCGGGCCAGGTCGCGGGCGATCGGCGCCAGCAGCTCCGCCAGCGCGGCATCCGTCACCGGGCGTCCTTGGGCAAGCTCGCCCAGCAGGGCAGCCACGCGCGCCACAGGGGCAGCATCGGCGCACTGCTGGCGGAGCGTTGCGTCCAGGAACTCCACCGTGCGGCGCGGCAACGTCATGGCATGTCCAGCAGCCGCAGGCAGTGCGGGCAGCGCAGCAACTCGGCGCGGGCTTTGAGCTGGCTGACCAGCTGCCGGGTCAGCTCGCCCGAGCAGACGCCGCAGAAGCCGTCTGCCACGCGAGCCAGCGCCGCGCCGGGGTAGCGTGTTTGGGCCGACTCGTAAACCGCCAGCAACTCCGGCGCAAGGCCAACCACCAGCGCCTCGCGCTGTCCCCGCAGGCGGCCCGCCTCGGCCTCCAGGTCGGCGATCTTTGCCGCGGCTGTCTTCCCGGCGCTTTCGCGCGCCTTGCCCGCTTCGGCAGCGGCGCCCCGCGCGGCTGTCACGGCCTTCTCAGCCGCCGAGATGCGGTCCAGCAGTTCCAGTCCCTTGCCCTCCAGCTCGTCCACCTCGGCCCGGTGCTTCTGCACCGCAGCCTGGGAGGCTTGGGCGGCTTCGGCCTCCAGCTTGCGGATGCGGGAGTCCAGCCGGGCCAGTTCCTGCTCGAGTTCCTTGTGTTCCGTGCGCAGGCGATGCAGGGCTGTTTCGGCCTCGGTGGCGCTTGTGGCAGCCTTGGTTTGTGCAGCACCCGCCCGAGTTGTGTCGGCGCGAGCGCGGTCCATGGCCTGCTTGTTATCGCGCAGGGCGGCGTCCAGCTGCTGCACGCGCCACAGTGTGTCCAGGCTGGCAGCCAGGTTGGCCATGGAATCTCCGCGGGTTGACAGGCGAAAAGCCGGAATTGTGCGCGCTACGCTGCCCGCTGAGGCCGGGGCAAGGATTGCCGTGCCCCGGCCTGCAGCCTGCTAGTCCTCGGTGCCCGAATCGGCACCAAAGTCCTCTGCTTCGCCGCCCTCGATATCCCCCTCGCCCTCGGCGCCCATAAGGGCCTGGGCGGTCACGCCGTCCAGGAAGCCCTCCAGCTTGCGGCTGCGCACCGGGTGCTGCAGCTTGCGGATGGCCTTGGCCTCGATCTGGCGCACGCGCTCGCGGGTGACCTTGAAGATCTTGCCCACCTCTTCCAGCGTGTAGGTGTGGCCGTCGCCAATGCCGTAGCGCAGGCGGATAATCTCGCGCTCGCGGTAGGTCAAGGTGTTCAGCACGCGGTCAATCTTGTCCTTCAGCATCTCCTGCGACGCCACGCCCACCGGGTTGTCGGCGTTTTCGTCCTTGATGAAGTCGCCGAAGAAGCTGTCCTCGGAGTCGCCGATGGGGCGGTCCAGGCTGATCGGGTGCTTGCTGATCTTCAGCACGCGCTTGGCTTCCTCGTAGCTGATCTCGGCGGCGGTGGCCAGTTCGCGCACGCTGGGCTCGCGCCCGGTCTCCTGCATCAGGCGCTTGGAGACGTTGCGCAGCTTGCTCATCGTCTCGATCATGTGCACCGGGATGCGGATGGTGCGGGCCTGGTCGGCAATGCTGC
>JADLBZ010000008.1 GCA_020847415.1 Planctomycetota bacterium | reverse complement strand
TGCGCAGTGGGGTCTGGCTGTCGCCCTTGGCCTGGTCGCGCTTGCGCCGCACGATGTCCAGTCGCCCTTCCTCAACCATGGCAGCTACCAAGGCCACATCAAGCTTGCGCCCGCCAAGCGCCTTCACACCCTCGGCTGCCAGCATGGCGCCGGTGACGCCACCTTTGGCCCCGCCCAGCACCATGCAGGCCTGCAGCGTGCCCTGCAGACGACGTGCGGCCTGCACGAACAGGAGGTTTGACTCGTCGTTGCCGGTCAGGGCAATGACTCCCCGCCGCGTTTCCACACCGGCCCGCACCAGGGTGGCGCCGTCAAGAGCGTTGCCCAACACCACGCTGAGCCCGGCAGCTTCTGCCTCTGCACAGGCCTCGCGGTTGCGGTCAAGCAGGATGACTTCTTCGCCCTCCTGCTTAAGCGCCGTCGCCATGGCCATCGCCACGCGGTTGGCGCCAAAGACAAGCCAGCCCTGGTTGGTCTTGGCCAGCACACCCAGCAACTTGCCCACCGGCCAGCCGGTCAGGCCGGCAATGGTGACGGTGACGACGATGCACGTGAACACCACGGCGCGGAACTCTGCACCCTCACCCGCACCATGGGCGGCCAGTTCCGCCGCAAACAGCGTGGCCACCGCGGCTGCAACAATGCCGCGCGGGCCGATCCAGGCCACAAACAGGCGCTGCCGCAGACTCAGGTCCGTCCCGATAGTCGAGATCAGCACCGACGCCGGCCGCACGCCGAACACCAGCGCTGCAGCAACCAGCAGGGTGCGATCGGCCATTTGCAGCAAATCGGCTGTGCGCACGTTGGCGGCAAGCAGCACGAAGAGCAGGCCGATAAACAGGATGGAGAGCTCTTCCTTGAACTCGATCAGGTTCTCCTGGCTCTGGGTGCCCAGAGCACCCACCGTGAGCCCCGCCACGACCACGGCCAGCACGCCGCTTTCCTCGGCCAGCGCGTTGCTTGCCTGAAAGGTCAGCACCACCAGGGCAAGGGTGGTCACGCGCATCAGGCCGTCACTGCGTAACCTCTGCCAACGGCCCAGCAGCGCAATGATCAGCCCGAACAGCAGCCCCGTCAGGGCGCCTGCCAGCAGAATGCGTCCCAGCTCGGTTGCGGCAGCCTGGAAGCTGTCTGCCTTGGGCACCGCGGCGATGCCGAATACCACCGTAGCCATGATGGCACCCACAGCGTCGCCCAGAACGCCCTCGGCTGCCAGCACGGTAGAAACAGTCCGCTCGGCCTTGATGCGGCGCAGCAGGGGCGCAATCACCGTGGGCCCGGTGACAATCAGCAGCGCCCCAAACAACGCGGCAATCTCCCAGCGCCAGCCCATGGCGTAGTGCGCCGCAGCGGCCGCCCCGCCAGCCGCAATGGCAGCGCCCACGGTGATCAGCCGACGCACGGAACCGGCGGCGTGCTTCAGGCGCGCCGGGTTCAACGACAGCGCACCCTCAAAGAGGATCACGGCAACGCTGAAGGCCACCACAACCCGCAGCCACTCGCCCAGGGCGTCCGGGCGCACCACGTTGGCAAAGTCCGGCCCCAGCGCCACGCCCGTTGCCAGGGCAAACAGGATTCCCGGCAGACGCAGGGCCGAGCCCAGCGCCAACGCGCCCATGCCCGCTGCCATGGCAATGGCCAGGGTCAGGGCGGGCTTGCTCAGCAGCATGTTCAGCTGCTCTGGCGTCGGAAGGTGCAACCACTCGGGCATCCCAGCAATTGTAGCCGCACGCGGCTTCAACGGGCAGGGTGACCGCTGCATGCTCTTTGAAATCGGGCCATCCGCCCCGTCTCGCAGTCCCGTCAGGCCGCGACAGAGGCAAGGAACACGCGCCCACCAGGCTCCGGTCGCCAACACGACTCGCGCGTTGGCATGGAATGAACCGTGAGTTCAACCGGCACGAACCTCTACTGCCTGTCGCGCAGGAGCTTCTCGCCGCTCCGCGCGCGCGGCTCTAATGGCGCAGCATGCTGCGCCCCTGCGGCGCCCGGAACCCATACACCGCTTTCGTCGTAGTAGCCTTCCTGTTCGCGCTTGGCGGTCAGGCTGGCTTTCTTGCGGCGTTGGGCTTCTCGGTCGCTGCTCTTGGGCATCTGCCGCAGGTCGGCAGGCGCGCGGCCCTTGCCCAGGTCCGTGAAGTTGTCCATGCGCACGGCGCACAAGTCGCCACACATGGTGCAGACGTCGCTGTCGTAGTCTTCGCTGGTCTGGCGGAAGCTGCGCGCCTCCTTGGGATCAATGGCGCAGGCGAACATCGTCTCCCAGTCCAGCTTCTTGCGGGCCTCGCTCATCCGGTCGTTGATCCGCTTCGCATACGGCACGCCCTTGGCCAAATCGCCGGACTGGGCTGCAATGCGCGTGGCCACCACGCCCTGCCGCACGTCGTCCGCGTTGGGCAGTCTTAAATGCTCGGCAGGCGTGACATAGCAAAGCATGTCCGCACCCGCCGCGCTGGCCACCGCGCCTCCAATGGCGCCCGTGATGTGGTCGTAACCGGCGCCGGTATCAACCGTCAGCGGCCCCAGCACATAGAACGGCGCGCCGTGGCACAGCCGCTTCTGCAGCAACACGTTGGCGGCAATCTGGTTCAGGGGCACGTGGCCGGGACCCTCAATCATCACCTGCACGCCCTTGTCCCAGGCGCGCTTGGTCAGTTCACCCAGGATCAGCAGCTCCTGGATCTGCGCGGCGTCCGTAGCGTCACCGGTTCCGCCGGGGCGCAGCGAATCGCCCAGGCTGAAGGTCATGTCGTGGCGAGCGGCAATCTCGCACAGCTCATCAAAGAACTCGTAAAGCGGGTTTTCCTTGCCGGTGGCGCGCATCCAGGCCGCATGCACGCTGCCGCCCTTGCTGACGATGCCCACAATGCGCTGGCGGCCGTCCACGTACTTCAGCGTCTGGCGAGTGATGCCGCAGTGCACCGTGACGTAGTCCACGCCCTGCTGGCCCTGCTTCTCAATCTCGTCCAGCAGGCGCCGCCCCGTGAAGTCCCCGAAGCTGCCGCCCTTGAGGATGTTGTCGCTCATGGCGCCATAAATGGGCACCGTGCCCACCATGACGCTCGAGGCGCGGATCACCGACTCGCGGATGTGGTCCAGGTCCTGGTAGCCGGAGCTCAGGTCCATCACGCTGTCGCTGCCGAACTCCATCGCGACCTTCAGCTTCTCGAGTTCCTCTTCCAGCCGCCCGTGGTCGCTGCTGATGCCGATGTTGGCATTCACCTTGGTGCGCGTGCGCGCGCCGATGGCGCGGGGCGCGAAGTCGTGGTTGTGGTTCTTGGGAATGACGAGCTGGCCGGCGGCCACCAGGTCACGCACTTCTTCGGGCTTCAATTGTTCCTGCTCGGCCACGAAGGCCATTTCGGGGGTGATGCGGCCGTTGCGCGCGTGCTGGAGCTGGGTGGGCATGGATTGTTCCGCGTTGCGTGCCCCGTAGGGTTTCGCCCGATAACGCGGCCAAGGTTAGGTCGAAGCGGGCACCCTGCCAGTAGGAGTCAAATGCGGCCTGCTACTGCACGTGCAGCCGCCCGGCCACGGGCTGGCCGCTGCGCCGCAGCGAGATCTCGTGGGCGCACATCAGCGCGTGGTACATGGCGCCTTCGTCGGCCAGGTGGCGCCCGGCGATGTCAAAGGCTGTGCCGTGGTCGGGACTGGTCCGCACAATGGGCAGGCCCAGCGTGACGTTTACGCCCTCATCAAACCCCAGCGTCTTCACCGGGATCAACCCCTGGTCGTGGTACATGGCAATCACGGCGTCAAACTTGCCCTTGCGGGCCATGGCAAACACCGTGTCGGCGGCCAGGGGACCCACCACATCCAGCCCCGCCGCCTGGGCCGAGAGCACGGCTGGGCGCACCGTCCGGCGCTCCTCGGTACCGATCTTGCCCTCCTCGCCCGCGTGCGGGTTAAGGCCGCACACGGCAATGCGCGGCTCGGCCAGGCCGAAATCCCGGCGCAACGCGTCGGCCGTGATCTCGATGGTCTCGCGCACCAATTTGCGGCTGATCAACTTGGGCACTTTGGCCACCGGCACGTGAATGGTCGTCAGCGCAACGCGAAGGCCGCCCCCCACCAGCATCATCACCGGGTGCTTGGCGCCCGTAACCGCCGCAAACAGTTCCGTCTGGCCCGGGTAGCCAAAGCCCGCCTTCTGGGCGGTGGCCTTGCAAATCGGGGCGGTGACGACGGTGTCGGCCAGGTTGGCGGCCAGCATGTCCAGCACCACGCCCAGGTAGATCAGGGCGCGATCGGCGGCCTGCTTGCCCTGCTTGCCGGGGACAATGTGGTGCTCGTCTTTCTCGCCGCAGTCCAGGAAGATGGGCCGCCAAGGGTGGCCTGCGTCAGGGGCGCAGTGGCCCAGGATGTAGCCCGGATCACGCAGGAAATCCTCCGCCGGCACGATGTGGTAGGTGTGCATGGCAGACGGCTTTTCCAGGTGGCGCGCAAACAGGTACGCGTCGCCGATCACCATCATAGGGCGCTGGTCCAGCACCTCGTGCCGGCGCTGCAAGCGCTTGATGGCCTTGTGCGTTACCTCGGGGCCGATTCCCGCCGGGTCGCCGGCAGCAACCAGCAGGGGCGGCATGTACTCACGATGGGCATCCTGGGTGTCACGCTTGCTGCTCACGACCTTCTCCGCACCACTCGCTCAAGGGGCAGCAGCATAAGAAGCAGCGCCAGCAGGGCCAGCAAGGGCCCGCTTTCGTCCAGTAATTGCGTTGCAGCCGGCCGCGGCGGCTGGGCATTATCGAAGACCGCCGGCTCCGGCTCAGTGGCTCCAGCCGCCGGGCGCGGGGCCAGGAATACGTCGCCCACCGTGCGCTCTTCCTGCCCTATGCGCTCGATCACCGATGCAAAGCCCTCAGCCAGAGGTGCATCCCCGGACAGCCAGTCATTGCGCCGCTGCAAGGTCTGGTCGCCCCCGGCCCGGCGCAGCAGGTACTCGGCCTCCGGGCTCACATCCAGCAAACGGATGCCCTCCGGCGAGGCGTCCGCCACCAGGCGCAACTCGGGCATTTCGCGCGGTTGCAGCCAGCGCACGGCCTGCGCCATCAGGGCAGGCAAGCCCTGCCAGCCGGCTAACTCGGCCAGGGCGTCCGAGGACACGCCGGCCGCCCAAAAGGCCGTGCGTCCCAACCCGTAGCCCCGCAACGCAAAAACGGCCGCGCCGGGCAGGCGCTCGTCGGCGACACCAAGCGCAACGGCGGCATCGGCGCGGGGCAGGTTGCGCGCATACCAGCCCAAGCGCGGGGCCGGGTCCGGCAGGGCGGCGGTCAGTGTCTGCCCCGCGGAAGGCAGCGTCACGGGAAAGACGCCGGGTGCTGTGTCCACGCGGGGTGGCTCCTGCTGCTGCCGGATCTGCTCCTCAAGCCGCCGGCGGCGCTCTTCCTCTTCGCGCTTCTGCTTGTCGTCGTAGGCCTTGAAGGCGGTCTCCACGGAGCTCACGAAAATGGTGTGCGCGTTCAGGGCGTCGGCGGCATCCCCGGGCATGTAGGCAAACTCGGGCTTGGTGGCGAGGTCCTGGATGCAACGCCGCGCAGAAAGGGCATCCGGCCCCTCGCCCACGAAGGCGTCGCCTATGCCGATGGCCACCACATTGATGGAAGCCGCCACAGCCTCTTCGCGCAGGGCCGAGAGCAGCCGCCCGTCGCGCGCGTTGGCCGGGCGGTCGGCACCGTCCGTCATCACAATCAGCATCTTCACGGCGCTGGGCTCGTTGCGCAGCTCGGTGAGAGCGGCCTTCACCGCGGCATAGATGTCGGTGTTAAAGCCCAGCTCGGCATATTCGTTGTCACCGGTCTTGGCTGCCAGCTTCTTGCCCATCTGCTCTCGGTGGACGGGCAGAAACACCTGCGGCTTGGCTTCCCACTGCTGGGCCAGCGTGAAGGTCATCACCGCGGCGCGCGCGTCAATAGAAAGTTGCTTCAGCGACTCGGAGACCCCCTTCACCGCCACCTGCCAGCGCGTGGTCTGCGTGGTGCCGATGGGCGCGTCCATGCTGGCGGAGCGATCCAGTACATAGCAGACGCTGACTTTGGCCACCTCGGCGATGCCCGGTGTCTCCTCCAGCTTGGGGTCGGGCGGCTTCTCGCGCGCCTCAGCCACCAGCCGCACAGGCAGCACCTCGCGCGCGCCCTGGGCAAGCTGGTCAGGCGCTACCTGCTTCGCGCCGTCGCCGGAAACCAGCAGCCCCCCGCCCCGCGCCACAAAGCGCGCCAGGGCGCCGGCACCGCCGGCATCCAGGGCCGCCAGGGCCGGCACCGCCATCACCACCACGGCAGCACCCTCCAGCATGGCCGGTAGCAGCGGACCGGGCTGAAGGTCCAACTCAAAGTTGGGCAACAAGGCCGCCAGCTGGCCCACCTGCTCTCGCCCGAACCCCACGACCAGCAGCCGCGCCTTGG
>JADLBZ010000007.1 GCA_020847415.1 Planctomycetota bacterium | reverse complement strand
GCGAAACGCGAGTTTCAGCCCGTTGACGCGAAATTCGCGATCTTCGCGTCAACTTCCTTGCAGCAACCGCACTTCGAAAGACGGCTTCAGGCCGGTCACGCTCAATCCAAAATCCAAAATCTGAAATCCATAATCACCCCGGCTGGTTAGGCTGAAATCTGGTTACGACAATCCGCAACCACACCTCGTAACGCGGGGGACTTGCCTTGATTTCCATCAACACAGACTTGCTGGGACGCCTTAAGAAGGCCGATGCTTCGGCCTGGTACGAAATGTGGGAGGTGTTCGGCCCCTCCATCGAGCGGCTGATCGGCAGCATTGCCAGCCGCTACTTCGGGCAGGAGACCATCAAGGACGTCAGCCAGGAAACGCTGGCGCGTGTTTACCAGGAGATCGGCAAGTTCGATCCCAAGCGAGGCGTCAAGTTCAGCACCTGGCTGTACGCCATCGCCAAACACGTGGTGTACAGCGAGCTGACCAGCCGCAGCGCCCAGAAACGCGGCGGCGGCAGCAAGCCGATGAGCCTGGACGATACCCTGTACGAAGTGGCCCAGACCGCCGCGCCGGACGCAGAGTTTGAAGCCGGGGTGTTCCGGGCCAAGGTGTACCGCGCGCTCAAGGAGGTTGAAAAGAGCGCCGACTTCACCGAGTTCGAGTGTTTTCGCCTGCGGCTGACACGGGGCCTGCAGGGCAAGGACATCTCGGCCATGCTGGGTGTGTCTGAGGCCAGCGTCAGCCGCTATCTCAAGCGTGTGCGCGACCAGGCCCGCGAGGCCGTCAAACAGGCCGTGATGGGCTATTCGTGGACGCAGGACGAAAAGGACCAGTTCAGCGCTTCCGGCCTGACCGCTGCCAACGACGATGCCTTTGACGAGGCCCTGAGCGAGATCTACCTGAAGGACGAACAGACCCGGCGCGACTACGGCAAGTTGCAAAAGACCGCCCGCACCGTGCGGTAGCCGTTATCGCCTGGCACGCAGCCAGGCAGCGAACTCTGCCGGCGCGCTGCTGCCTTCGCGGCTGTCCAGCACTTTGCCGTTGCCGTCCAGCACGAGCGCCATGGGCACCACAGCCACGCCAAACAGGCGCGCGGTGTCAGGGTCCGTGCCGATGTCTACGGTGCGGCGCAAGTAGCGAGCCTTGAGGGCCGCTTGCACTTCCACCGATGGATACGTCACGCGTTCCATCTCTTCGCAAGGTGGTCAGCCGGCGCCGTGAAAGCTCAGCAGCACCAGCTTCCCCTCTGTCCCGGCTTCTGCCGTCAGCGCCTGCAGCTCGGGCGGCATCTGTTCCAGGGCCACAGAGGCAGCCTGGCCGGCCTCAAGAGCCCTGCTTTCACGGCCCGTGAAGCCGCACTCTTGTATGGCCTTCAGCATGCTCGCGACGGTGAGCCGGCTGGGGTCGTAGCGCACCTGAAACGCGTCCTGTGCCAGGTGCGGCGTCAGTTCCAGTATGCCGGGCAGCCCTGCCAGGGCGTCCTCCACGGCGTTGGGTCAGCCCCCTCAGGTAATCCCTTGGATCTTGACCATGCCGTCCACGACCAGCCACGTCTCGGACGTGGTTGGCCGGGGCTGGGGCGCAGAAGCGCAAGCGGCGAGCAGAACCGTAAGGGCCAAGAGCAGTATGCGCATGGTCATCCTATGGTGCGGCGGGCGAACACGTAGTGGTGCAGGCCAATCTGGATCTTGTCGCCGACCTTGAGCTCATGAGGCCCGTTGATTTTCCGGCCATTGACTACCACGCCGTTGACGCTGCCGCAATCCTCAATCCAGAGGGCAATACCGCTGCGGCGAACGATTGCATGGCGGCGCGAAACCTTGGCATCGCCGCGTACAACCAGGTTGTTCTCCTCGGCACGCCCCACCGACAACTCGTCGGTCACAATGCTGTGAAACAGCTTTTCGCCCTTGGGGCCGGTCTCTGCAAAGCCCGCCTCGACCCCGTCGCAGCGCGTCGGCGCGGTGTCGGGATCGTTGCCCTTGCGAGCCGCCGGCAGGTCGTCGGAGGCGAAATCGTCGTGATGTTCGCGGCGCTTGGCGGGCATGGTGACTTTCCGGTACTGCCCGATTATAGGACCGCCCGGCCATTGGGCCACGCTATGCGCGGCGACGGAAAACATAGACCTGCGTGCCGATCTCGACCCGATCGCCCACCCGCAACTCGTGGGGCCCGGCGATGCGCGCGCCGTTGACGAACACCCCGTTGCTGCTGTTCAGGTCCTCGAGCTGAAAGATTGGCCCGCGGCGCAGGATCTGCGCGTGCTTGCGTGAGGCCCGCGTGTCTTCACCAATCAGGATAGCGCAGCTCTTGTCGCGCCCTATGGTGACCACGTCTGCCAGCAGCGGGTAGATGCGACCCGTGGGTTCGTGCACCAGCGTCGCCAGCGGCGGCGACTGCGCCGTGCCGTCGCCCATCGGCTGGGTGGGCTTCGCGACGCGATCCGTGCCGAAGTTATCGCTGGCGGTCCTCTTCTGCCCCATTGCCTGCATCCCGGTTGACCACTCGGTCATTGTACGGCTTGCGCGCCTGCAACGCCAATTTGTCGAGCAGATCACAGCATAGTAGCCTTAGCAGCCCCGGGCGTT
>JADLBZ010000006.1 GCA_020847415.1 Planctomycetota bacterium | reverse complement strand
GCCTGGACCGCCGGGCTTAGGCGCCACGGCGCACAGCGCAGGCGAAGCCCAACGAGTGCACAGTGGTATCCGAAAAAACCACAGCGCCCGGCCATCAGGCCGGGCGCTTCTGGTTGGTAGCGGGGGCTGGACTCGAACCAGCGACCTCAAGGTTATGAGCCTTGCGAGCTGCCATCTGCTCCACCCCGCAGCAGGGCGTGCATAAATAGCGGCACTGCCGGGCACGGTCAAGGGGGCGTCAAGGCGCAGCCACCACCGCCAGGCCGCGCGGACGCGCGCAGGCGCGGCGCACTTGCGGCGAGCCAGGATTGGCGCAGTCCAGGGCGCGCGGCGGTTCCACGGGAACGTCGGCAATGGCGTGCACCAGCACTCGCGGCTGGCTGGGCAGCTCGGGCGCGCAGTCCTGCACGCAGGCCTGGCTGCCGTCTTCCAGTTCCACCCAGCTCCCGATGGGGTAGGCACCGATGCCGCGCACCAGGGCACGGGCGGCGCCGGCATCGCAGTGCCCAGCCGCAGACTGCTTGAGCAGTTCCTCCATGGCGCGAAAGGGCAGCATCGCCTTGCGGTACGGGCGCGGCGCGTTCAGCGCCGAAAACAGCGCCGAGGTCCGCAGAAGCCGCCCGGCTTCGTGCGTCTGTTCGGTCTTCAGGCCCTGCGGGTAGCCGCGGCCCGAAGGTTCCTCATGGGAGTGGTAGATCGCCAGCGCCACGGCGGGGTCCAGACCTTCGACGCTGTCGGCAATCTCCAGCCCGTAAGTCACGTGGCGTCGCACTTCGGCCATTTCGTCGGGCGTAAGGCGACCGGGCTTGGCCAGGGTCACGGCGGGCACGCGCTCCATACCAAAGTCATGCAGCAGTGCCCCCTGCAGCAGCAGTGCCGTGCCGGCGGCGGGCAGGTTCATGCCGCGCGCCTGGGCCAGCGAAAGCACCATCACATGCACGGTGTGCGTGGCCCGGGAAGCAGATTCCGAGGTGGCTTGCAGGGCCGCGGCGCAGAGTTCGGGGCGGGCAAAAGCAAAGGCGCGCGTGCAGAGCTCACAGACGACCCGCACGTCGTCCTGGGTCAGCGCCTCGTGAATGGCGGCGCAGCCCAGCATGGCGTTCACGTTGGCCACCAGCGCCGCGTGCAGTTGCCGGGCCAGGGCCGCGCGTTCCTCGGCCGCGCCCGTCGGCACTGCTTCTTCCGGCGGTGGCCCGTCGCGCGGCAGGGCCAGGACGGTCGCTTGCCCTGCCAGTGCCTGTGCGCGCATCAGGCCTCGCACATGGCTGCGCAGCGAGTCCACGCCCTTGCTGCCGCCAATCTCGCCCAGCGGCTCATCGGATTCCACGTGGCGGCGCACCAGGTTGCGGTAGGTGTTCACCTGGTCCAGCGCGAGCTCATTGGCGCTCTTGGCCACGCGCACCTGGGCAATGCCGTGGGCCATCAGTGCGCCGATGGCGGCGTCGTCAATCACCTGCCCCGCGTCGAGAATCAGGCGGTCCTGCACGTCGTACACGGCGCGCGCCAGCTTCTCGCCGCGTTTCAGGCCCTGCACATGCACGTCGCGGGTTCTCAGCTCGGCCTCGAAGCGCGCCAGCCGGTCCAGGGGGCCCAGCAGGGCCACTTCGTCCATGCCGGCCCGCTCCATCAGTGCAACGTGTCGCTTGGTCAGGATGTCCGCGGGGCCGTGCAGCCGCGCTCCGCTGCGATGCAGCAGGTGGCCGCCGAGGGGAACTCCCAGCGGGAGGCGGCTGACGGGCTGCAGAAGCATGGCAGACCCATGTCAAGAAACATCAAAATTGTAAAGCCGCGCAGCGGTGCCTGTCAACGCAGCACGTGGCGTGCGCGAATGCAAGTGAGGCTCGCTGCTTTCGGCGCGGTGATTCGTGCGGGCCACGACAGGCTGCGTCGCGATGCCGTAGCATCAGGGGCGGGAGGGGGCCAAACGACCGCCCCTGTTCGATGGCGAATCGAGCGCCGAATCGCGCGACGCACAGGGCCCCTCGGCTGCACTCGTGGCCGTGAAACGGCAACAGCGCGCGGCCGGGACGGCCACGCCACGAACGGCAATGGCTGCGGGCGAGGACGCCCACATCACAAGGGCAGGCGCAAATGAGAAGGGCCGGGGGCGAACCCCCGGCCCGAAAGCGCCTGCGAAAAGCGTTACTTGCCCTGCTTCTCTTCTTCTTCCTTCAGCTTCTCCAGGATCTTGTGGTCGGCCAGCAGCTTCTCGAACTCCTCAAAGAATCGCACGGGCTCTTCGGCCCAGGGTGTGTCAGCCGAGTTTTCGTACACCGCCCAGGTCATCTTGTTGAAGCCCTTGCGATAGACGGACTCGTCATCCTTCACATACATGGGGTCCTTGCCGCCGTGGACAAACAGTGTCGGCACGTCAATGCGCTTGCCCTTGATCTCGCGCGAGAACTCGTAATCCGGCACCAGGATGCGCGTGTCGGTCTTGGGCTGAACGCGGAACGCCTCGTCCGTGTAGAACAACGGCTCCAGTGCCTTGGGGTCCGCCCAGCGGCGCTTGAACGAGCCCGTGGAAGAGTGGAACTTCTGCTCGTCATTCAGGCTCAGGCTGCCGGTGCGCCCGCTGGGGTCGTACACCAGGTCAATGCCGTGGTACTTCCAGTCCGGATCCTTGCTGCCTTCCAGGGCGATGCGCGCCTGGTTACGGCTGTTGCCGCCCGACCAGGTCTCGATGATGATGGCAAAGGCCACGCTCTCGGGGTGCAGGCGCAGGTACTCAAGGGCGATCCAGCCGGAAACGCCGTGAGCGACCAGGCCGACCTTGGCTTTCTTGCTGGTTTCGCGGCGCTTCTCGAAGGCCTCCACAAGCTGCTCCAGCGGGTAGTAGTAGGCCGTGCGGTTGTCTGAGCCGTCCTGGTTCTTCATCCACTTCAGGTCCTTCATGCGGCTGCAGTCGGGCAGGTCCACGAAGGTGCAGGTGAAGGTCTTGTTCAGCTCGAAGATGTAGGGGTACCAGTACAGGGGCGACTTGTAGAGGTCGGGCAGAATCAGCAGCTCCATGCTGCCGCCCTTGGGGGCCGCCTTGCGGACAAAGCTGTGGCCCTCGAGGTCCACGTCACCGACAGAATCCTTGAACTTGGTGGCGGTGCGGGGTTTCAGCTGCGCGTCGGCCGCCAGGCCGTTGGCAAAGAAGTCCCACTTCTCGGTCTCTTCGCCGAACTCCTCCCCGGTCAGGCTCTCCAGGGCATCCACCAGCAGGAAGCGCAACTGGCGCGAGAACTTCTTGTCCTTCATCGTTTCCGAGAGCAACGGAGCAAGCAGCTTCACGTTGGCGACACCCTGCTTGTGGTCGCCGCGAAATGCGCCGAGTTCGCGGATCATGCGGGCCTTGACCTTTTCAGGAAAATCCTTGCCGCGCACGATGTCGCCGGCTTTGGTCCATTTCTCGGCGCTGACCCAGTTCTTGTTGTTGTACAGGGCCCACAGGGTGTGCTCAGCGGCAGCCGCCTGTTTGGAGGACTTCTTGCCGTCGAACAGAAACTTTTCCAGTTCGGCCAGCACCTTGGCATCCGCGCAATCCCGAATGGCCATTAGCGCCTGGCCACGGTACTGCCACACGTCAGATTCCATGATCTGCAGCATCTTGACCACGGTGTCCGTGTCCACGTTGGTACTCAGCACGCCCGCCACCGCCTCGTTCTTCTGCAGGCAGGTGGATTTTGGGGCGTTCCACACCTTGTCGAACTCGGCGTTCTCTTTCTTGCCGGCGATCACGATAGTCGCCAGCGAGAACGTCAACGCGGCAGCAACAGCCAGACGGCGAATACCCATATACAGCTCCAGTCGGCGCGGGGGGCGCACCTGAGAACCACTTAATGCGAAGTTGGCCCAGACACCCATTATGTTTACGTTCCAGCGGATTTACAGTGCCGTGGATTTGGCGGCAACTGTCCGCGTTATTCTGCTCGTTGCGCCAAGAGGACGAACCGTGGCTGAACTGCTGCGCGCCCAGCAACTCCTTACCCGCCTTACGCTTGCCTTCAGCGTGTTGCTGGTGGGAGTGCTCTATGCTGCGTTCTGGCTCTTCAACAGCCAGCTCGCCCTGGCACAGGCCGCCGACAGTTTCATGGACGTTTTTACGACCTCGGTGCTGGCCTGGGCCGTCACCGTGGCGGCCCAGCCGGAAGACAAAGAGCACCCCTTTGGGCACTCGCGAGCAGAACCGATCGGCGCGCTGATTGCCGCCGTGGTGGCCGGCGTGCTGGCCATTGAAGTAGGACGCAGCGCGATTACAGCACTGGTGGAAGGCAGCACCATGCAGGCCGATTGGGTGCTGGTGGCGGCCTTTGGCGCCAAGTCGGCCATCAAGACCGTGGTCTTCTTCTTCGCGCGCGCCCTCGCGCGCAGAAAACGCAGCCCAGCCATGGAGGCCCTGGGTGTGGACGCGCGCAACGACGTGCTGGTGAGCCTGCTGGCCCTGGCCGGCTTTCTGGGCAGCCGCTACGGCTGGCCCATGCTGGACGCCTGGCTTGCCCTGCCGGTGGCGGTGTGGATCGGCTTTGCGGGCGTGCGCCTGGCGCGCGACAACATCAAGCTGCTCATGGGTGAAGCGCCGCCGCCGGAGCGGCAACAGGAGCTGCTGGCCTTGGCCGCCGCTGTGCCCGGCGTGCGCGACGCCCATGATCTGCGGGCGCACTTCCTGGGCACTCGGTTGCAACTGGAGATGCACATCGTGGTAGATCCCGCGCTGACGGTGCTGCAAGCCCACGACATCGGCGAGGCCGTGAAGGCCGCCCTGCAACGCGAGCCCGATGTCGGCCATTGCTCGGTGCACATTGACATCCAGTAGGGCCGGCCTTCCCCGGGTTTCAGCCGTGGCGCGTCCTGCTATGCTGCCGGCGCGGGCCCCGGAGCAGCCATGGCGGAACACTCCATCGTTTCCCTGCTGAAGCAACGCATCCTCGTGCTGGACGGCGCCATGGGCACCATGATCCAGCGCCTGATGCTGAACGATGCTGACTTCCGGGCGGAGCGCTTCCGCGAGCACCCGCACCCCCTGCAGGGCAACAACGACATCCTGTGCCTCACCCAGCCGCGCCTGATTGAGGACATTCACACCCGCTACCTGGAGGCCGGCGCGGATATCATTGAGACCAACACGTTCAACGCCAACGCGTTCGGCCAGCGCGACTACCAGACCCAGCAGCTGGCCTACGAGATCAACAAGGCTGCCGCAACAGTAGCCCGCCAGGCGGTGGACAAGTTCACGGCTGCCAACCCGGGTGCACGCCGCTTTGTGGCGGGTGCCATTGGTCCCACGCCGGTCACCGCCAGCATCAGCCCGGACGTAAACGACCCGGGCTGGCGCAAGGTGACGTTCGACGAGCTGGTGGCAGCCTATGAGGACTGCGCCAAGGGCCTGCTCGACGGCGGTGCGGACCTGCTGCTCATTGAGACCATCTTTGACACCCTGAACGCCAAGGCCGCGGTGTTTGCCGTGAATCGCGTCCTGGCGTCTCGCGGCGCCAATACCCCGGTCATGCTCAGCGGCACCATCACGGACAAGTCCGGCCGCACGCTTTCCGGCCAGACTGCCGAGGCCTTCTGGTACGCCCTGGAGCACGCCAACCCCCTCAGCGTGGGCCTGAACTGCGCCCTGGGCGCCGACGACCTGCGCGAACACATGGGGACTTTGGCAGCCAAGGCGCACGTCTACACCAGTGTTTATCCTAACGCGGGCCTGCCCAACGCCTTCGGCGGCTACGACGAAACGCCCCAGCGCATGGCCTCTGTGCTGCGCGAGTACGCCGAGAACGGCTGGCTGAACATTGTGGGCGGCTGTTGCGGAACCACGCCCGAGTACGTGAAGGCGATTGCTGAAGCGGTGAAGGGACTGCCGCCCCGGGTGCCGCCGGCGCGCGACACACGCCTGCACCTGTGCGGGCTGGAGCCCTTTACGCTGGGGCCGGGCAGCCTGTTCTGCAACGTGGGCGAGCGCACCAACGTGACCGGCAGCCGCAAGTTTGCCCGGCTGATCCGCGACGGCGCCTACCACGAGGCGCTTTCTGTGGCGCGCGAGCAGGTAGAGAGCGGCGCCCAGGTCATTGATATCAACATGGACGAGGCGATGCTGGACTCGGTCGCCGTCATGGCGCGCTTCCTGAACCTGGCTGCCGCCGAGCCGGACATCGCCCGTGTACCGTTCATGCTTGACAGCAGCAAGTTTGCGGTGATTGAGGCCGGGCTGAAGTGCGTGCAGGGCAAGTGCATCGTGAACTCGATCAGCCTCAAGGAGGGCGAAGCCGAGTTCCTGCGCCAGGCGGCTGTCTGCCGCGCCTACGGCGCCGCCCTGGTGGTGATGGCCTTTGACGAGCAGGGCCAGGCCGACACCCTGGAGCGCAAGGTGGCCATTGCACAGCGCGCCTATGGCCTGCTTATGCGGGCCGGCGTGCCGCCCCAGGACATCATTATTGACCCCAACATTTTTGCCGTGGCCACGGGCATTGAAGAACACAACCGCTATGGCCTGGCGTTTCTGGAGGCGGTACGGCAGATCAAGGCCGCCTGCCCGCATGTGAAGATCTCGGGCGGCGTCTCCAACCTGTCGTTCTCGTTCCGCGGCAACGACGTGCTGCGCGAGGCCATGCACGCGGCGTTCCTGTTTCATGCGGTCAAGGCCGGCATGGACATGGGCATTGTGAACGCCGGCCAGCTTGCGGTGTACGAGGACATCGAAAAGGACCTGCTGCAGCGCGTGGAAGACGTGCTGTTTGACCGCCGCAAGGACGCGACCGAGCGGCTGGTGGAACTTGCGGGACGCATCGCGGCGGGCGGTTCCGGCGTCAAGGAAAAGAAAGAAGACCTGCGCTGGCGCGACGCGCCCGTATCCGAGCGCATCAAACACGCCCTGGTGCACGGGGTGGACCGCTGGATCGAGCAGGACACCGAGGAAGCGCGGGTGCAACTGGGCCGGCCCATTGCCGTGATTGAAGGCCCCCTCATGGGTGCCATGAATGTGGTGGGCGACCTGTTCGGCAGCGGACGCATGTTCTTGCCCCAGGTGGTGAAAAGCGCCCGTGTCATGAAGCGCGCAGTGGCCCACCTGGTGCCGTTTATCGAGGCTGAAGGCAAGGGCAAGCGCGAGAGCAAGGGCCGTCTGGTGCTGGCCACGGTCAAAGGGGACGTCCACGACATTGGCAAGAACATCGTGGGGGTGGTGCTGGGCTGCAACGGCTACGACGTGATAGACCTGGGCGTCATGGTGCCCGCCGACCGTATTTTGGCGGCGGCTGCCGAGCACAACGCCGACATCGTGGGTCTTTCCGGCCTGATTACCCCCAGCCTGGACGAAATGGTCCATGTGGCTCGCGAGATGCAGCGCCGCGGCTTGCGCGTCCCCCTGCTGATCGGCGGCGCCACCACCAGCAAGCTGCACACGGCGGTCAAGATCGCCCCGGCCTACGAGGGGCCCACGGTGCACGTCACCGACGCCAGCCGCGCCGTGGGCGTGGTGGGCAGCCTGCTCAGCCGTGACCTGCGCGAAAGCTTCGTGCGCGAGACAGCCGCCGACTACGCTCGCCTGCGCGCCAAGCACGCGGGTGCCGAGGGCCAGAAGCTGCTGCCCTTGACGGAGGCCCGCAGCCGGGGGGCCAAGCTGGACTTCGGCGCAAACGCCGTGGCGCGGCCCGCCAAGCCGGGCGTGCAGGTGCTGCGCAACTACCCGCTGGCAGAGCTGGTGCATCGCATTGACTGGTCGCCGTTCTTCCAGGCCTGGGAGCTGAAGGGGCGCTACCCGGACATCCTTAACGACAAGGCCGTGGGCGAGCATGCCCGCACGTTGCTGCACGACGCCGAGCGGCTGCTGGACCGCATCACGAAAGAGAAGTTGCTGCACGCCCACGGTGTGCTGGCCGTGTGGCCTGCCAACCGGGTGGGCGATGACATCGAGGTGTACACCGACGACTCGCGCAGCCGCGTGCAGGGGGTGCTGCACACGCTGCGCCAGCAGATGGACCGCGGCGACAAGCCCTGCCAGGCATTGTCCGATTTCGTGGCACCCAAGGGCACACCCGACTGGGTGGGCGGCTTCTGCGTGACGGCGGGCGATGGACTGGAAGCCCTGGTGGCTGAGTTTGCCCGCACCCACGACGACTACGGCGCCATCATGGCCAAGGCCCTGGCGGACCGGCTGGTCGAGGCTTTTGCCGAACGGCTGCACGAGCGCCTGCGCTGCGAGTTCTGGGGCTATGCCCCTGCGGAGAAGCTGGGCAATGAGGACCTGATTGCCGGCAAGTACCGCGGCATCCGGCCGGCCCCCGGCTATCCGGCCTGCCCGGACCACACCGAGAAGGGCACGTTGTTCCGGCTGCTGGACGCCACGCGCCACACCGGCGTGAGCCTGACCGAGCACTTTGCCATGCACCCGGCAGCCAGCGTTTCGGGCCTGTACTTCGCCCATGCCGAAGCGGCCTACTTTGGCGTGGGCAAGGTGGCGGAAGACCAGGTGCGGGACTACGCCGCGCGCAAGGGCATGGCCGTGGACGAGGTGGAGCGGTGGCTGGCACCCGTGCTGGGCTATGATCCCGCCGCTGTGGCGGCCGCGGGCAAGTAATGGGCGCCGGGCTAGCGGGCCGTGATGCCGCCGTCCACGGGCATGATCACGCCGGTGATCCACTCAGCATCGGGGCTGCACAGGAACAACCCGGCGGCAGCTACATCCTTGGGCAGGCCAATGGAACCCAGAGGGTGCAGCTGTTCCATCTGGTGGCGCCACTCCTGGTAGCCAAGCTCGCCCTTTACGCGGTCCTGCATGGGCGTGTCCACCACGCCCGGGGCCACGGCGTTGAAGCGAATGCCCTCGGGGGCAAAGTCCAGGGCGCAGCAGCGCGTAAAGTGATCCAGGGCGGCCTTGCTGACCGAGTAGACCAGCGTGTGCTCCTCGGCGGCTTGGCCCAGTGTGCTGGAAATGTTCAGCACACACGAGCCGCGGCCGGCCTGGCGCAGCAGGGGCAGACATGCCTTGGTGACCACAAAGACGCCGCGCAGGTTCACGTTCATCACGCGGTCGAATGTGCGCAGCTCGGTTGAGTCGAGGGTGCCTTGTTCGGTGATGCCGGCGTTGTTGACCAGAATGTCCAGGCCCCCGATCAACTCGCCCGTGCGCTTGACCAGGGCGTCCACGTCGTCGGGGTCGCTGATGTCGCATTCCACAAAGTGAAGGTTCCCCGCGTGGGCTTTCAGCTCGTCCACGGTTGCCTTCAGGGGGCCGTGGCGGCGCCCGCAGATGATCACGCGGGCCCCGGCCTCCAGGAACGAACGGGCGATCTCGCGGCCGATGCCGCTGCCGCCACCGGTGATGAGCACGCGCTTGCCGTCGAATTTCCCGGGCATCAGGTCCTCTATAGCTCCATGTAACCAAAGGCACGCCGGATTTCGAGGGTCTCCCCAAGCTGGCCACTTGGGATGGGGGTGACGCCTTGGAGCCCGTTTTGGAAACCCGTTCGCGGGCGCTTTCGGGCGGCGAACTTTGCGCTACGGCGGCTGCCTCACCGCGTGTGGTCTCCAGCCACACCTCGGCTCGGCAGCCTTGTCCCGCTCGTTCGGCGCTCCGAAATCGCCTGCGCTCAGAGTTTCCAAACAGGCTCTTCCCGCGGCGCTTTGCTTTCGCGGCGGCCGCGGCTACACTTCGCGCCCTGGGAGCCGAAATGCCAGTTGTCGTGGATTGCGCCTGTGGTGCTCGCTACGAGGTAGACCCCGTCGAGGTCTCCGAGTTCGAGTGCGAGCGCTGCAAGCGCAAGCTTGCCGTGCCCGCCGGCGGCGACGCCGAGCGTATCTCCCGCCTGCGCAACCGTATGCGCCAGGGCGAGCCTGGCATGCGCGAGGCCATGCGCGAAGCCGCCACCCTGAAGGCCCCAGCCGCCATTGCGCTGCTGCGCGAAGGTGCTGAGTCCGGCATGCGCGAGGCCGTCAACACCGCCCTGTGCGGCCTGGCTGACTACGACGGCCCCGGCACCGACCTGCTGGCCCAGTGGATTGGCGAGGGGCGCCTTACCGTGTCGCGGCTGACCGCTGCCATGCGCGAGCAGAAGTTCGCGGGCGGTGTCGGCATGCTTTGCCGGTTCATGGCCGACGGGCGCCTGAAGGAAAGCCAGCTTGCGGAAGCCGTGGCCTTCCTGGCCGACTCCAACGATGTGAAGGCCCTGGAGGCCCTGAGCGCGGCCCGACGCAACTACCCCAACCTGGCAGGCATCCTGGACCAGGCCTTGGCCGGCATGCGTCACCTGGATGCTTCGGCGGGCGGCGTGCCGGACGCTGCCAAGCGCATTCCCGGCAGCACCGAAGCTGCGCCGCTGCCGGCCAAGAAGGGCTGCATGGGCATGGTTTTGCTGCTGGCGCTGGTGCTGGCGGTGCTGGGCGGGCTGGCGGGGTGGGTGCTGTGATGCGCAAAGTTCTGCTGCTGCTACCCCTGCTGCTACTGGCCTCCGGCTGCGACGAGCCCGACCGCTCGGCCTTTGGCGGCCTGATCGGCACCGTGGGCTACCCGCCCGTGGCCAACTGCGACGTCGAAATCTACGACGCAGTCAGCTTCGTCGGCTTGCACAGCACCACCGGGCGCATTGCCGCTACCCGCACCGACGGCGGCGGCCGCTTCTCGCTGGAGTTCGACGACGGCTACCTCGGCCACACCTTGCTCGTCGTCGCCCGTCCCGGCCCCACGGCCATGTACCGCGATTTTGGTGCCGTGGGCACCCCCGACGTCGCCTTTGACGACCCGCGTCAGCCTTGGGTGGCTGTGGTCAACGAGTGGCTGGGCGGCAGTTCGACCGTGACCGTGAACCCGCTGACCACTGTGGCCTTTGAGTGCCTGCTGCGCCTGCCTGATTCGGAGACCGGCGGCGCCGACCATCGCTTTGACCGCCGGCTTGTGGACAAAGTCAACGCCGCCACCGCGGCGGCCTTTGGCTTGAAGTCCGACATCGCCCGCGAGCTGCCCGCAGCGCCGGGCGGCGCGCTGTTTGTGCCCCTGGCTGCTCGCAAGCAGGAGCAATCCGACCGCTGCTCTGCCTACACCTACGCCGGGCTGCAGCTCGCCAAGGCTGCCAACGACTTTTGCGCCACCAGCGCCGGCACCGACTCGGCGCTGGACTTCTACGAGGCCCTGTTCGTGGACGCCCGCGACGGCGTGCTTGACGGCATGCACTTCGGCACCGCCGAGGTGTTCCTGAACCAGGTGCCGGCTGTGGTGGGTCGCGATGTGGACGGCGAGTCACGCCTGATGCAGTACGTTGCCGCCCACGCCCTGACCGCCACCGAGGAAGGCTACGCCGGGGCCGCCCGCGGCGGCGCGTTTGACCCGCCCGTCGCTGACATGCTGGCCCTGCAGGACGAATCCACGGGCACCCTGCGGCCCACGCGCATTGACAGCTACGACGTGCAGAACTTCCCTTACAGCGGCAACGTGCTGCTGACCATCAAGGGCGCCGGCCTGCGCCGTACGGATGCCCTGGTTCTGCGCAGCTACGACGACGCCAACGCCGAGTTCACGGTGACCCGTACATCGGTGAACGTGGACGGCGAGTTCCAGTACCACAGCGACAGCGAGCTGCAGGTGCGCCTGCCGGACTTTGGCGCCACCACGCTGCCCGTGGCGGCCAACCTGCAGGTGGCGGCGGGGGCCAACTTCCGGCGCCTGCGGATGATCGTGGAAAACCGGCCCGAGCTGGCGGCCGGCGCCCGCGATGTCGAGTATCTGCTGACTGACGACCTGCGCGTCACCAACCGCACCGAGCCCCTGCTGGTGCACGCCACGGTGGGCCGCGTGGACGCCTCGGGCTTTCGAGCCACGACGGGTGGCAACAACGTCTATGGCGCCATAGACCCCGCCGGGCTGAATCCCGCCACGCAGGACGTGTACGAGCTGCGCCTGCGCGTGGCCAACCCGGCTGCCGATGCCGTCAACAACATGGCGCTGAGCCTGCCGGACAGCACGTTTACGCAGCTTGGCGCCGCCGTGGTGGCCGACATCTTCGGCGGCAGCGCCGCCAACCGGGCCCTGGTGCTCGACCTGCCGACCCTGAGCCTGAACCCCGGCGACGTGGTGCAGTTCAACTGCCGCTTCACGGTGCTGGACACCGCCGTGCCCGCCGACATTGACCTGGGCCCGCCCGTGGTGATTCGCCCCGTTCTGTCCGGCACCAGTGCCGGCGCGGGCAACCCCACGGTGACCACGGACGACATCACCGACTTCACCCGCACGGTCAGCTTTGCGCCCGTGGCGGCGGACCCCACGGCGGGCCTCACCTCGCTGGCCCTGACCGCGCCGGTTTCCGTGACCGCGGGCAACAGCTTTGACCTGGAGCTGGACCTGACGGCCGCCCCGCGCGCGGGAGTGGCCCAGCGCGACCTGCGCGTGGACTTTGTGGACCTGACCATCACCTTTGACGGCAACACCACGCTGCTGCGCCTGAACGACGCTTTCTGGCGCAGCCAGGGGGCCTCAGACCTGGTCTTTACCGCCCTGGTCAACGACGCCACCGGCGGTCGGGGCTTTCCTTTGGTGCTGACCGCCACCAACGCGGCAGACAAGCTGGTGCTGACCATCAGCACCGGCGCCACGCGCACCGGCACGCTCTCGGTGGCAGCCACGGCCCAGGCCACGGACCTGCCCACCGGCACAACCGGCACCGCGGCAGACAGCGTCAATGTCTCGGTCAACCCGTAGGGCGTTGCCTTGGTGGCACGCGCACGGCTGTCCGCTAGCAGGGCGTTGAAAACGTCCTTTTCAACGCCCTGCCCGGCCCGCGCGGCTGC
>JADLBZ010000005.1 GCA_020847415.1 Planctomycetota bacterium | reverse complement strand
TGGAGGGTCTGCGTGAGGAGATCCGCAAGCTGGAAGAGCAGCTTGTGGAGGCGCGCAAGATGGAGAGCAGCACAGAGAAGCGCCGCCGCATTGCCCGCATTGAGGCAGCCCTGAAGGAGAAACGCGCCCGCGTGGCTGAGCTGGAAACAAAGATCGAGGAGCACCGCAAGCGCTGCGAAGAAGAAGAGAAGAAGCGCAAAGAGGCGGGCAAGAAGCCTTGCGACGAGGAGACGAAGCGGAAGGAAGCCGAAAAGAAGCGCTGCGAAGAAGAGGAGAAGAAGCGCAAAGAGGCTGGCAAGAAACCCTGCGAGCCCGCCAAGAAGCCCCGCAAGGGACACTGCGGCTGCAAGTAAGCACGGCTCATCAGCACGAGGGGGCGGCATGGCCGCCCCCTCGGTCATTTGACGGCTGTTTGGACCGTAGCGGCACGTATGATGGGTGTACGCTCAAGGGTTTGCGCACCATGAACGAGCTGACGATTGCTGCCTGGACCGGCCTGCTGGCGGGCCTCGCCCACGTCTATGTGGGCGCGGATCACCTTGCGGCGTTAATGCCCCTGGCTGCGGGGCGGCGTCTCAAGGCCGCCTGGCTGGGCCTGCGCTGGGGCGTGGGCCACAGCGTGGGTGTGGTGATCGTGGCCATTTTGCTGCTGGCCGGGCGCGAAGCCCTGAAGGGCCGCGACATCGTGGACCTCGAGCCCGTGGGCGAGTGGGGCGAGCGCCTGGTGGGCGTGCTGCTCATCGGCCTTGGCGCCCTGGGCATCCGCGCTGCCGCCCGCCACAAGCTGCACGTGCATTCCCACAACCATGAGGGCGCCGGCGAACACGCCCACCTTCACGTCCACAGCGGCAATGGCCACGGAGCGGAAGCCGGCACGGCGGCGCACTCGCACCTGCACAGCCACGCGGCCCTGCTGGCCGGCACCCTGCACGGCACGGCGGGCATGGCGCACCTGATGGGCGTGCTGCCCGCCCTGGGCCTGCCGCTGAAGTCGTCGTTTGTGTACCTGGGCTGCTTCGCGCTGGGCTCGGTGGTGGCCATGACCGGCTTCTCGGCGGTGTTTGGGGTGATCACGGCGCGGCTGGGCGACCGCTTCCCGCGCATGATCAAGGGCAGCATGTACGCGGCGGCGGCCATCTGCATTGTGGTGGGCGCGGCCTGGATCGCCCTGCCCCTGGCGGGCATTGAACTGCCGTGAGTCCCCCGGCTGTCCGGGTGCACCAACGCAAAGCGGCGCGGGAGAACCCGCGCCGCTTGCTTGACCAGGCTGGAAGCTACTTGCCCTGGAACTTGGGCGTGCGCTTGCTGTTGAAGGCGTTCAGGCCTTCCTTGGCGTCGCTGCTGTCGAACAGGGCCTTCTGCAGCTCGCGCTCCAGGGTCAGGCCGCTCTCAAAGCTCATCTCGGCGCCGCTCTGCACGCTGCGCTTGATGTTGCCGACCACCTTGGTGGCCTTGTTGGGCAGGGTGAACTGCTTGCAGTAGTCCAGCATCTGCTCGCGGAAGCTCTTGGCGTCGCCGTCGTAAATCTCGCTGACGATGCCCCAGTTCTGGGCCTCCTCAAAGCTGAACAGGCGGCCGGTCACCATCAGCTCAATGGCGCGGCTCTTGCCCACCATCCGCAGCAGGCGCTGGGTGCCGCCTGTGCCGGGCAGCACGCCCAGGTTGACCTCGGGCAGGCCCACGCGGCCCGCGTCGCGGCGGGCAATGCGGATGTCGGCCGCCATGGCAATCTCCAGGCCGCCGCCCACGGTGTGGCCGTTCAGGCCCGCCACCACCAGCTTGGGCGTCTGCTCCAGCCGCGAGAGCGTCTCGTTGGCGTGCAGGCAGAAGAAGTACTTCCAGTGCGGGTTGCTCTCCTCGAGCATCTTGATGTTGGCGCCCGCGCAGAAGAACTTCTCGCCTTCGCCGGTCAGCAGGATCACGCTGATTTCGTCGTCAAAGCGCGCTTCCATGACGGCGGCGTCAAGCTGCCGGAACATCTGGTGCGTGTAGGTGTTGGCCGGCGGGTCGGTAAGCTCGATCATGAACACGCCCGGAACGGGGCGGCTGGTCTTCACGACCGTCATCTTCTCGCGCTCTTTGTCCACCGAGGGTTGGTTGATCGCCATGGTTCGGGTCTCCGTGTTCTGCAAGGCAAAGAAGGCCGGGGAGTCCCCGACCGGGCCCAGAATATGCTTGCTTGAATCCTAAAAGACAAGCGGGACGCCGCGCGCCAAGGCGCAAAATCGCGCCGATTCCGGACAGCCGGGTCCGCTTCAACAGCGCCCGCCGGAGCAGGCACGGCTTCTCGCGGGCAACTGCTGAACCGCGGCGCAAGGGTGTCAGCCGCGCGCTCTTGTCGCCCTCGGCGCTTCTACCCCTTGCTGAAGCGGATCGCCCCTTCGCGTTCGTCCACCACTACCGTGTCGCCCTCTTTGAAACCGCCCTCCAGCAGCCGCAGCGCCAGGGCGTTCTGGAGCCGCTGCTGGAGTACCCGCTTGATGGGCCGTGCCCCAAGCTGCGGGTCGTAGCCCTCGTCCGCCAGCAGGTCCTTGGCCTTGTCGCTGATCTTCAGCTTCAGGCCCCGGTCCGCCAGCAGCTTCTCAATGTGCTTCAGTTGCAGGTCCACGATGTTGCGCACCTGCTTCTGCGACAGCCGCTTGAACATCACCACGTCGTCCACGCGGTTCAGGAACTCGGGCCGGAAGTGCTTGCGCATCTCGGCCAGCACCTTCTGCTCCACGGCCTCTTCTTCGCCCTCGTCCATCTCCAGGATCATGTGGCTGCCGATGTTGCTGGTCATGATCACCACCGAGTTGGTGAAGTCCACAGTGCGGCCGTGGCTGTCGGTGAGGCGCCCGTCGTCCAGCAGTTGCAGCAGCACGTTGAAGACGTCGGGGTGTGCTTTTTCGATCTCGTCGAACAGGATCACGCTGTAGGGGCGCCGGCGCACCGCCTCGGTGAGCTGGCCGCCTTCGTCGTAGCCCACGTAGCCCGGCGGGGCGCCGATCAGCCGCGCCACGGCGTGCTTTTCCATGTACTCGGACATGTCAATGCGCACCAGCGCCTGCTCGTCGTCAAACAGGAAGGCCGCCAGGGTCTTGGCGAGCTCGGTTTTGCCCACGCCCGTGGGACCCAGGAAGATGAAGCTGCCAATGGGCCGGTTGGGGTCCTGCAGGCCCGAGCGCGAGCGGCGCACCGCGTTGGCCACAGCGCCGATGGCTTCATCCTGGCCCACCACCCGATGGTGCAGGTGCTCTTCCAGGCGCAGCAGCTTCTGTTTTTCGCCCTCCAGCATCTTGGAGACCGGGATACCCGTCCAGCGCGACACCACCTCGGCGATCTCCTCGTCCGTCACCTCCGGGTGCAGCATGCGCTTGCCGCCCTGCAGGCCCTGCAGCCGCGCCTCGGCATCCTTCAGGGCCTTCTCCTTGGCGGGGATGTCGCCGTAGCGGATGCGCGCCACCTTCTCGAGGTCGCCCAGGCGCTCGTGCTTCTCTGCTTCCAGCTTCAGGGCTTCCAGTTCCTCGCGGCCTTTCTGGGCCACCCCCAGCACGTCTTTCTCGCTCTGCCAATGGGCTTTGGCGGCGGCGTGCTTCTCCTTAAGTTCGCCGAGTTCCTTCTCCAGGGCAACCAGCCGCGTCTTGCTGGCGTCGTCCTTCTCTTTCTTCAGGGCCTCGCGCTCAATCTGCAGCCGCCGCATCTCGCGTTCCAGCTCGTCCAGCTCCTGGGGCAGGCTGTCCATCTCAAGGCGGATGCGGCTGGCCGCCTCGTCCATGAGGTCAATGGCCTTGTCCGGCAGAAAGCGGTCACTGATGTAGCGGTTGGAGAGGGTGGCCGCCGCGACGATGGCGTTATCGGCGATGCGCACCCCGTGGTGCACCTCGTAGCGTTCCTTCAGGCCGCGCAGGATGGCGATGGTGTCCTCGACGTTGGGCTCGCCCACCTGCACGGGCTGGAAGCGGCGCTCGAGGGCCTTGTCTTTCTCGACGTGCTTGCGGTACTCGTCCAGGGTGGTGGCGCCCACGCAGCGCAGGGCACCGCGTGCCAGCGCGGGTTTCAGCAGGTTGCCTGCGTCGGGGCTGCCCTCGGTCTTGCCCGCGCCAACAATGGTGTGCAGCTCGTCAATGAACAGGACAATCTGGCCCTCAGAGGCCTCGATTTCCTTGAGGATGGCCTTCAGGCGCTCCTCAAACTCGCCGCGGAACTTGGTGCCGGCCATGAGGGCGCCCAGGTCCAGGCTCAGGACGCGCTTGTTCTTCAGGCCCTCGGGCACGTCGTTCTCGACAATGCGCCGGGCCAGCCCCTCCACGATGGCGGTCTTGCCCACGCCGGGCTCGCCAATCAGGACGGGATTGTTCTTGGTGCGGCGCGAAAGCACCTGCAGCACGCGCCGGATCTCGTCATTGCGGCCGATCACGGGGTCCAGCTTCCCGCCGCGCGCCTCCTGGGTCAGGTCGCGGCAGTACTTCTGCAGGGCCTTGTACTTCTCCTCGGCGTCGGGGCTGGAGACCGTCTGCGTGCAGCGGATGTCCTTCAGGGCAGCGAGCACCCGGGCGCGGTCCGCACCGGCTTCTTTCAGCAGGCGGGCGGCACCGCCCTTGCCGTGCTCCAGCATGGCCAGCACCAGGTGGTCGCCGGAGACGTATTCGTCCTTGAGCTTGCCGGCTTCGTCAAAGGCCTTCTGGATGACGGCGTTGAGGTCGTTGCCGGCGTACTGCGAGCCGCCGCTGACCTGCGGGAAGCGCCGCAGCTCGGCCTCCAGGGCGCTCTCCAGGCGCTCGGGTGACGCCCCCAGCTTCTGCAGCAGGGGCTTCACTACCCCATCCTCCTGGCGCAGCAGGCAAAGCAGCACGTGCTCCGGCTCGATGGCCTGGTGCCCGTGCTTCTGGGCCAGGCTCAGGGCGTCCTGCACGGCTTCCTGGGTCTTCACGGTAAGCTTGTCGAGGCGCATGGGGGCTCCTTGCTGCAGCTACGAGCATGGCATTGCAACCGCCGTGCCACGGGGCTTTTGCGGTGGTCGCGGTGCCACTTTGGCATACCCGCACAGCAAACGCCGCGCCCCTTTGCGTGGCCTGCCATTCTGGCTGTGCAGGCGCACGGCGCCTGGACATCGTCCAGCTTGAAGTGACGCAGCCGTGCGATATACTTGCGTATCCTCATGGGAGGTCTGGCGATGCGTCGTCTGCTATCGGTTTCTCTTCTGGTTCTGCTGGGCTGCCTGGCGGCCCCCTTGCCGGTGGCTTCGCAGAAGGCGCCGGCGGTGGGCGGCGTGGCGGCCTGCAACCAGGCGCTGAAGCTGATCCAGGAAGGCAAGCCCAAGGACGCCCTGAAGGTGCTGGATGCCGCCAAGGGCACCATGGACGCCGAGGACGAGTGGCTATGGTGGGGCAACCGCGGCCACGCCCAGCGCGACCTTCGCCAGGACAACGAGGCGCTGGCGTCCTACTCCAAGGCCATGGAGCTGAAGCCGGACTGCTGGTTCCGGCTGGACCACACCCTGCTGCTGCACGAGTTCGGGCGCTGGGACGAGGCAGTGAAGCAGCTCGAAGTCGAGGTGGAGCCGGAGTACCAGGCGCTGGCCGGCGCCATGCGCACGGTGATTGAGGGGCCCTTCAAGGCGCGCTGGCCCAACGCCTGGAAGAAGCTGGAGGTGCGCAGCAAGGGCGGGCGCTACCACGTGGTCAGCGACGTGGGCCTGACGGTGGAGCAACTGGACGCCATCGAGAAAGAGATCACCTCGCTGGACCCGGCCGACAAGAGCGACCAGGGGCGCGTTGCCAAGCTGCTTAAACCCACTGACGACCTGGTGGCGCTGGCCAACCTGGCCGAATTGACGCGTAAAGAGTACATCCGCTTCAGCGGCGCCCGAGAGACCGACTTTCCCAAGGGCAAGGTGGCCAAGCTGTTCTTTTTCAATGAGCGGGGAGACTACCAGTCCTTCGCCTCGTCCTGTGGCGTGGACATTACCGCCGACACGGTGGGCTTCTACCGGCCCTCGCTGCGCTACATGCAGCTCTTTGACCGCAAGACGGGCCAGAAGTACTGCGGCATCTCCGAGGACACCATCAGCACCTTCTGGCACGAAGGCTGGCACCAGTTCTTTCACACCCTGACCGAACAGCGTCCCATCTGGTTTGACGAGGGTTTGGCGGTGTTCCTGGGTTACGGGACGATCAAGGACAAAGGCGCCACCATCAAGCTGGGCGAGCTGGTGCGGGTGCGCGGCGAGTTCCTCACGCGCTACGAGATCATCAAAGAAACCATCAACAAGGCCGGCTGGACGTCCTTTCGCCGCTTCTTCCGCCTGAGCCCCGAGGGCTGGAACGCGGGCGACGTGGACGTGAACTATGCCCAGGCCTGGAGCATCGCCTACTACGGCCTTTCCGGGAACAACGAGGCCTTCAAGAAGGATTACGCCAAGTTCTTCTTCGAGCTGGTCAAGGGCCGCAACCCCGAGGAGCTGGTGCCGGAGATCTTCACGGACAAGAAGCTGGACCAGTACGAGAAGGACTGGCTGGCCTACTGGAAGAACATCTAGC
>JADLBZ010000004.1 GCA_020847415.1 Planctomycetota bacterium | reverse complement strand
TCGCCGTTGGCGCCTTCCTCAACGGAAAGCAACTGCCCGGCTTGCGGCGTGAAGCCGCTCGCCGGCCGGCCCGTGCAGCCGCGCGGGCCGGGCAGGGTGTTGAAAAGGACTATTTCAACACCCTGCTAGCGCGGTCACGCGCAGCCTGCCGTTCCGATGTTCCGGGGTTGGGTGCGGCTGTGCTGGACGGGTGGTGCAAGGCGCTCGTAGCATGCCCCCCATGGGCAAGCCCGCAGGCAAGAAGCGCTTGGCGGCCAAGGCTGGGCGCACCAAAGCAGATGCCGCCACAGTCCGATCGGTCTGGTTTGCGGCGGGCAAAGCCCCAGCAACCAGGGCCGCGGCGGTCTCGCACATGGTGGAAGAGGGTCTGCGCATCGCTGAGGGAGCGCATTTCAGGGCGGCCACGGCGGCTGCTGTCGCCCGGCTCGCCAAGGTTGCCGGCCTGAGGAAACTCGACCGCGACCAGTCCGGGAAACTCGCCGTGCCCCTGGTGTTTTTGCTGGATCGCCTGATTGCAGTCCGCCTCGGCGAACGTTCCGAGGCTGCCCTCTTTGACGGACCCAGCCTCGACCGCATCGCCACCGCGCCCAGGCAGTCCGGGGCGTCGCGCATGTCGGCCCTGCTGCGGCAAGTCCTGCTTTCGGGCGTGCCGCTGCAACACGGCGGCGCACTGGCCGGCACCTGGAGCCGGCAATTCGACGCGGGCAGCGGCTGGCAAGCCTGGTTTGTCTGGCGTGAGAGCGTGTTTCAGCCGCCACGCCCGGACGCCGAACCGGTCTCGCTGCCGTCCAAGCTGCACACCGCGCTGATGAACCTGCTGGACAGGCGCAAAGCGCAGCCGGAAGGCTTGCCCACCACTTGGGGGCAGTTGCGCCACGTTGTCCGCGCCAGCCGCCGGAAGCAGCCCAAGCCGCAGTACATCGCGCCCTTCGGGCGTGGATTTGAGTGCAAGAGCAGCCGGCCCGGCGACCGGCCCGCCGTGGATCACAAGCTGGCCGCGAAGTTGCTGGCGTTCCTGGCCGATGAACCCCTGCTGCACGTTTACAACGAGCGCCTGTGGCTGGTGGTGGGGCCGGAGCGGGTGTTTGCCCTGGCCCGCACAGGCGGCGCGCTGAACGGGCCATGGGTGCGCGCGGCGGACGAAGACTTGCGCACGCAGCCGCGGAAGCAGCCGGGCAAGCGCACCAGCCAGCGCCCCGGCCGGGAAACCAAATGGACCAAGCCGATCGCGTTGCGCGCCCTGTACCAGATGCTTGAGCGACTTGCCCGCCTGGACCAGGGCGCCGAAAGCGGGCCGGGGTCGGGGATGGCCGGGAATCGTGGATGAAGACGCCCGGTGCAGCCCGAGCTGGTTGCGTCGCCGGGCGGTGTTCCGATGTTCCAGCTATTGGGGATGCCCATGCCCCGGCGGCCAGGCGAGTTCGCGGCTCAGGCGTCCCTCTACCCAAGGCCCCTTGTTAAAGGGGGCGACGAAATGACATCCCAGGCCAATCTCCCGTCGCCGTCACGGTCCAATTTCCCAATCCCGTCCCACCAACCCCATTTCTCGCGAGCCCTGACTCCGTAACTCTCGTCCGATTACTCGGCTTTCCCTTCTCCGGTCATCGTCCCAACCCCCACCAGACCGCTCTGGTCGCCCCACACGGCCCGAACGGCCCCACAATGGTCCTCGGCCCGGCCTTGTGGGGTCCCGGCCTCTCCGGACGCCCCGCAGGCTCGCGAAGAATGCCCCTTTCGGGGCGCATACGCCGGCCCCTGCACCGTCCAGGACGCTCCCGGCTTGCCCAATTGGTCCAACGGGCCACCTTGAGCGGCTGATCGCGGGGCAAACACGTTGCGGCCGGCATTTATGCGGCGATTTATGCGGCGATTTATTTTAGTGGCTCTTGACGCAAGAGCCACTAACCACACCCGTACAGGAAACGTCGCCGGCCCGTCCGGGGCCCAAGAACCCCCGAAAATCGGGCATGAGAACCTGGAATGGCTGTCGTACCCGCTGATCCGGCGGGTTTGCGGCCCTTCCCTGGTTGGCGTCGGCATGGGCCGGCGCCGTTTCCATTGTTCGGGGCCATCAAGAGCTTGCGTGGAAGCTCAAGGCCCTCTGGAGGATTTATGGTCAACGCAGTTCTGGAAGAGCAGCCCGTGACGGCTGCCCGGCACATCATGGGCCGGTTGAATGTCCGGCCGGATGCCAAACTTGGCGAGCTTCGTGAACGCCTGGCCGGTCTTGCCTGTGAGCAGCGTGACGCTGTGATCAGCACCCGTGAGCTCGCCATGGCGCCCGCCGACGGCCAACTCATGGTCGGCGGCAGCGAGCGCTACGAGTTGCGCCGGCACGCCTTTGGTCAGCTGGCCGCCAAGCTGGGCATCCCCGCCCCGTACTTGCGCCGCTGTGATCCCGAGCTGCGTTCGCGTAACGTGAATCGCTGGCTGCGCGAGGCAGATCGCGACCTGTTGCTGCGCCTGGAGGGCAGCGAGGTCCGCGCCGTCCTTTCCGCAACTTATCGCCCGATCAATCACGGCGAGATTCTGGCGTGGCTGGAGTCGCGGCTTGGGCAGAACACGCCGGTGCGGTTTGAGCTCACCGACGGGTTCCTGGACCTGCAGGTGATCGGCCCGGCCGACTCAAGTTCGGGCCGGGACGTGCTGAACCGCGGCCTGCACCTGCGCAACTCGGAGGTCGGCCTGGCCCGGGTCAGCATCTCCGCCATGGTGTATCGGGTGATCTGCCTGAACGGGCTGGTGATGGGCGGCGGCCGCTGGGCCTTTACCCGGCGGCATGTGGGCCACGGCGAGCTCGCCGATAACGTCCGCCGGGCCTTTGACCACGCGATCGAGCTCTCCTCGCAGGCCGCCACAGCCTTTGCGGGCACCCGTGCCATCACTGTCAAGGAGCCCGAGCGGGCACTGGAGCGGATCGTCACCCGTTACGAACTGGCCGAGCCCGAGGCAGCCGCGGTGACCCGTGCCTTCACGGTTGAACCCGGCCACACCCTGTATGCGGTGATCAATGCCCTGACCCGTGCCGGTAATGACGCCACGCTGGACCTGCAGAGCCGGCACAAGCTGCAGAGCCTGGGCGGGCGCATCACTGAGCTCTCGGGCACCGGCAAGTGGCTGGATAACTGAGCCGGCTATGCATCCCAGCGCCAGGCGTTTGGTGACCAGCGTTTCACCTTGCGGCCGCCCAGCACCGGGTTCAGGAAAGCCGCTGTGGTCGCAAACAAATCGCTGAGCGTTGGCCAGCTCAGGTCGTCCGTTGTCGCCATGCGAGCGTAAACGGGCGCCCACTCTTTCGGTGGGGCCGGCAGCTCATCCGGCACAGCCTGCACGTCTCGAAAGGCAAAACACTGCGTGATTGCCTGCCGGAGTCTCTTTGCTTCCAGTTCGCGGGTCATGGCAAGCAAGGCGATATCCGGCAGGTCTTTCACGCGGGTGTTGGGTCTCGTGCGGGGCAGGGTGTACGCGTGCAGCTTCTCGGCGAGGTGCGTTTCCACCGGATAGAGCCTGATGCGCGCCGGCTCGATTCCTGCAAACTCCAGCAACGTCTCGCCTGTGATGATGTCGGGCTCGCCCAGAATGGGGTCCGCAAATCCAACGTCTACGCCGAACCTGTACCCGTAGATCTTGCCGGCCAGCCGGGCTTCGACGCGAAACCGTCTGCCCTGGTAGACCATTCCCTCCTGGGTGATCTCCGGGTGGGTCCTGTCCGGCGCAACCTGAAAAGAAAGAAAGTCCCCAAGGACAAGCCGACCTGCCCGCTGCAACTTCTCCAGCATGCCGGCGGGTGCGCCGGTGCAGCGCAGGTCCACGTCCTTGGTGGTTCTGGCACGGCCCAGGCGAAGTTCGAGCACCAGGCCGCCCTTTAATACGGCTGCTTCGCCAAACACGGCATCAACCCGGGCAAGGAACCGGTCAAACACGAGCCTCTGGCGGCGGCGCCCCAGAGCTTCGCCGCGCTCGTCAACATCGCTACGCAGTCGCTGTTCCAAGGCGGCTTTGAATGCTGCCGGTGTGTTGTACTTGCCGGTCACGGTCTCACACACCCATGCCGCTTGAGCAACCGCCGCAGTTCCATGGCTTCTTCCCGCGAGATGCTTCCGTTGCCGCCGGCTTGCTGGAGGGCCTGCCGGACCAGGTCCGGCTGCACGTCGGCCACGATGCAATCCGCAATAGTACGCCGCGGGCCGGTAACCGGAATCGCATCCACCCAGGTCTGATCCGCCCGGGCCACATCGGCAAAGTGCAGAACCACGCCCCGGGGAACCCGCAGCCGCCGGCGCTGCCAGGACGCAGGCAGGGTCAGGTGAATCCGCCCCGGCAGGGCATCGCTCAGGTCCTGCAGGGCCAGTGCGGTCTCGTGCGAAAAGACCCCGGCCAGACCCGACCACAGCCAGATCTCAATGAGATCCTCGTGTTCGCCGGCCGGAAAATGGACCACGCGATAGATGCCCCGCCGGGCACGCCGCAGCCTTCCCGCCCCCACATGTTTCTTCAGCAGTTGAACCGAATAGCCGGATTCCGCGGCCTGGCGGGTGCTGAAATAGCCCCCGCACGCGGCTGCTGTCTCGTACAGCCGGCCCCAGTCAGGCCTGTTTTTGCTCAGCACGGCCATGCACACAAGTAAACCACTGGTTTAGTTTCGCGCAAGCGCGCGCCTCTCTGAGCACGACGGCTACTTGCAGGAAACCCGGCCCTGACACAGCCGCGCCCGCATGTCCCGGAAACCTGCGAGCCAACGCCCATACTTGATTCGGGGGCAATTTCGCCCCCTATCAGGGAGGTCAACCATGGACGTTGCGTTGGTTGTGGGAGCGTACGTGTTGTGGGGGCTGTTCAGCTACTGGGCCATAGGCCGCCTCTGGGAGTGGTGGAGCCGGCGCCAGAAACGCAAACCCGAATAGCGGAAAGGGGGCCGGGATTGCCGGCCCCTATGTCATCCATCGGACGCTCACCCCGCCACCCCGAACCCCCGCCAGACTCGCCACGATGCCTCACAAGGCCCTCAGAGTGCCGTTATCCCCCCTTCATGCATTGCCCGCCCGGGTGTTCCGGGCGGGTTTGTTCTCCCGGCAGCTGCGGCTGCCCGGCTTAAACCCAAGGAGTCACTCATGTTCCTGTGTTCCAGCAATTTCAGGCATCACCTGGCTGCGGCCCGAAACGGCCGTTACGCCCTCAGCACCATTGCGCTCACTGACCGCGGCACCCTCAGCACGGACGGCCACAGCCTGTTGTTCGTCCCCTACCCGGTCATCGATCCCAAGGAAGCGCCCGACATTGACGGTGTGGACGCCGCCTCGCCCCCGCCTAAGGGCGACCCCTTCCTGGTCTCCACGGACGATGCGGAAAAGGCCGCCGCCATGGTGGGCAAACCCCGCCGCCATGCGCCGGCCGCAACCCGCGTCCTGCAAGCCCACGTGGAGGGCGAGAGCCTGGTGGTGGGCGCCACGGACCTTGCCCATTCCCGGGTGTTGCGGCTGCAACGCGCCCAGGGCCAGTTCCCGGAGGTCGGCCGGGTGATTCCCGACTATCGCAGTTCGGTGGCCATTACCATGAACCTGGCCAACCTGATCCAGACCCTGAAGGCGATGGCGGGCGCCAGCAGCGAACCCACCGTCACCCTGCGGGTCATCGACGACCAGCAGGCCATGGGGCTTTCCTGCCGCGACGGCGTGGCCGCCCTGATCATGCCGATCGCCGTGGACAGCCCGGCTGAACACGTCCCGTGCCAGCTGGAGAAGCTCCGGGAAGGGCCCGGCACGGTGACTGCCCCTGCACCGGAGGAACCCGAAGAGCCCGCCGAGCCCCGCGAGGACTGGCATCCCGTCGAGACCGAGATGCAGGCGCCAGCACCGCGTCGCTCGCGCAAGCAGGTTGTGTCCAGATAGAGAAACGTGTGGGCGCGCGCAAAAACACCGGCGCCGGAAATCGCGTCATACTCACGTTGAAGCATCGCTCGTGGTGTCCATCCTTGATGTGTATGGCCATCAAGAGGACAAACCATGCCCGCTCGAACCAAACGCATATTCACCGACCCGGACACCGGCGCGGCCTTTGCGGCCAAACGCCGCGTGGCTTGCTTCAGCTGCGGCAGCCGTGACGTGCAAAGCGGCCCGGTCGTCATGGACGGCGATGCTTCGCACCAGTGCTGCCAGTGCAACGCCTGCGGGGCGCCCTGGATCGACCAGCTCGACGCAGACGCCCTGCGAGAGTTTCTCGCGCTGAAGTCCGGCCATTCGCGCAAAGGGGGGCTGTAATCATGCTGCGCGACCCAAAATGGCTCCCTTTCCCTGTGAGCCGACTGCTCCAGCAGGCCCTGCACGGCACCTGCCCCCGGTGCGGCGAGAATCGCATCCTGGCCGGCCCTGTCCGGCTGGAAAGCGACCGGGCCAAGCAGACGTTGTCCTGCCTTGGCTGCCGGCACGTATGGAGCGCCTTCTACGGCAGCAACGCCGGCGAGTAATTCACCGGCCACTTCCCAACCAACCGGCGGGCGGCATCGGGCCGCCCGTCAGTCTTTTTCCCATCCAAGGAGAACCCAACCATGATCAAGCTTTGCGCCAGCTACGGGCTGAAAATGCCCGCCCGGCACGAATACAGCAGCGAGTCCTTCCATGCCTCGGCCGAGGTCGAGCTTCCCGGCAACACCCAGGGCCAGGAGCTGAAAGCGGCCCTGCACAGCCTGTGGAGCGACCTCAAGGCCGCGGTCATCCAGCAGCACGGCTCCGGCGCCGGGCGGCCCAGCCGGACTCCCCCCGTGGGGAACGAGCCGGTGTCTGCCCCCGCACCCGCAGAAGCACCGGCTCGCCGGGAGCCCGCAAGTCGCTCGACAGGTACCGAGCCCGCCAGCAAGAAGCAGATCGGGTTTCTGCTCGCCCTGGCGCGCCGCAAGCGCAACCAGAGCGCGGAGCAGGTGCGCACGTGGCTGCAGGCGGAACGCCGCCAGAACCTCAACACGCTCAGCAAGGCCGATGCGGCTGCCCTGATTGATGAATTCAACGGCAATTAATTCCCCCGCGGACGTGTAAGTGGCTCTTGCGTGATGAGCCACTAGACCCCGCACCGGAAAAGGAGGCTTCATGAGCAACGCAACGATTCCCCGCACCAGCTATTCGAGGCTGTCCACCTGGCTGCGCTGTCCCCGCAAGTACCGCTTGCGTTACCTGGACGAAGCACCCGAGGAATGCACCTCGGCGGCCATGCTGTTCGGGGTCGCCATCCACGAGGCGTGCGAGCTGTTCCTGGCCGGCCTCAAGGACCAGAGCCCGTCCTCTCTGGACGCCATGCTGGCTGCTTTCGGCCGGGCCTTCATGGACGGGGCCGAACTCGCCGAGTCCACCGGCACCCCCGTGGACTGGGGTACTGCCAGCCGTGACGAATGGCTGGAAAAGGGTGCGGGGCTGCTGGCGGCATTTCAGGCCGGGGTAGACCGGGGCATCCGCGTGCTGGGCACCGAGGTGCCCTTTTCGCTGGAGCTGGTGCCGGGCCGCATCGTGGACGGCGTGATGGACCTGGTGCTGGATGAGGGCAACGGGCGGGTGCGCGTGGTGGACCTCAAGACCGCCGCATCCACCTACGGCCCGGATCGCCTCGATTATGACCTGCAGCCCACCATCTACATGGCGGCAGCCCGGCGCCTGTATGGGCAGGACGGGCAGGTGGATTTCGAGTACTGGCTGCTGCTGAAGACCCGCACGCCCCAGTTCCGCGTCCTGCCCGTGGTGCGCGACAGCCGCGATTTTGCCGAGCTGATCGAGACCATGGCCGAGGTGGACCAGGCCTGCCTGCGCGGGGTGTTTCCGCGCCTGAGGGGTTTTGCCTGCAAGGGCTGCGAGTACGCCCGCCGCTGTGCCGGCCAGGAGGCCCGAACATGAACTGGTTGCTGTGGCCGATGATCGCCCGGT
>JADLBZ010000003.1 GCA_020847415.1 Planctomycetota bacterium | reverse complement strand
TGGTACGCCCGGCAGGATTCGAACCTGCGACCTACGGCTCCGGAAACCGTCGCTCTATCCAGCTGAGCTACGGGCGCGTGGAGGAAACGATACCGGCCACCAGCCGCCCGTCAATGCGCGGGCGCTGCCCCACAACGCCCCGCGGTTGCAGCCGCCCTTGTCGCCACGGGCGGCACACCCCGCTATGCTGCGCCCCCATGCCCGAGGCACCCAACGACGCCCCGCCACTTTCGCCGGCCATGCGCGCAACGCGCGCGGGCTTTGCCCTGCTGCTGGTGCTGAGCTTTGCCTTCTGCATCGTCATGGCCGCGTGGGGAGGGCTGCGCGAGGCCCTGATGCTGCGCGTGCAGGACCACCGTCTCACCCTCAGCTTTGCCGTGCAGCTACCCGACGGCACCCGGCTGCGCCTGGGTCGCAAGCAGCTTGGCGACGCCAAGGTCCCGGCTGTGGCGGGCGGCGTGAACGGCCCCACGGAGATCGAGGGCATGGACGCCGGCCTGCCGCGCTCGTACTTCCTGGAGCGCGACCTGCTTGAACAAAGCGTACCCTGCGAGGGAGAGCCGTCGGTTCCGTGGCTGGCCGAGAAGCTGGCGCCGGGGGCAACGTTGCTGTGGACCGCCAACGGGGGCCAGGGACTCAAGCCCGCCAGCTTCGCGGCTGCCTTGCTGAAGACCAAAGACGGCGCCCTGGATGCTGTGCTGCTGGGTGTGCTGGAGGTTCCTTACCGCGACGGTGCCAGGCGCTTCGGCATCTGCCTGCGCGCGCAGCAGGGCGAGTTGCGGCTGTGCCGCGTGGCGCGGGTGGACTTGGCCCATGACCAGCTCTACGCGCCGCCCGGCGAGTTCTGGGCTGTGCGGGAAAGCGGGCCGGGATTGCCGCCCGCGGGCGTGATGGGCCAAACCAAGCTGGTGTGGCGGATCTACGCCGAGATGATGGACGCCGCCGAGCAGCAGCAGGTGCTGGCCCCGCATGTACAGGGCGAGCCGAAGTGGGCGGAGTAGCTTCCTACTTCGCCTTCTTGAAGACCTCGACGATCTGGTCCGTGGTCTGGGCGGCCAGGATGGCCTTGCGGTTCTCTTCGTTGCGCAGCACATGCATGACCGCCGCCAGCACGCGCAGGTAGGTGTTCTGGTCGTTGTCGGGGGCCGCGATGGCCACGATGATTTTGACGGGCTGGCCGTCGAGGCTGTCGTAGTCAATGCCGCGCGAAGAGCGCGCCAGGCCCAGCGTAAAGGCCTTGACGCTGTGCAGCTTGGCGTGGGGCACCGCGATGGTCAGGCCGACGCCCGTGGACATGATCTCTTCACGGTCCAGGATGGCCTTCTTCAGTGCTTCGGTGTCAGTGATGCCGGGGTTCTTGCCCATCTCCTGCACGATCTCGATCAGGGCCTCGCGCTTGCTGCCGGCCTTGAGGTCCATCAGGATCCGCTCGGGGCGGAGCATGCTGTGGATTTCCATGGGCGCGTTCTCCTGGGGTTGCCGCTGCGGCGCCTGCCTGCCCCGCGGGCGCAGAATCTAGCCGCAGGCGCGCCAAACGCAACCGCATCGGCGGGCGAGTTTTTTCACCGGGCGGCGCACCGGAAACTAAGCTCGCCGGCGGAGGAAACTCGTGGCCACGACCGGATATCGCGTGCTGGCGCCCCAGGACCTGGGCAAGGACCTGCTGGCCAGGCAGTTTGCCCTTGATGTGCTGAACGGCCTGCAGGAAAGCCCCAAGCGCATCCCCTCTCGCTGGTTCTACGACGACGAGGGCAGCCGCATCTTCCAGGAGATCTGCGACCTGCCGGAGTACTACCTGACCCGCGCCGAGACCGAGATCCTGGAGCGTTACGCGCCGGCCATGATGCGCCGGGCCTCCGGCGACGCGCTGGATGTGGTGGACCTTGGTGCCGGCGACGGTCGCAAGACCGGCATCGTGCTGCAGGCCGCGCTCGCCCACGCCCGCGACGTGCAGTACGTGCCCATTGATATCTCCGAGGGCGCCATGGCCGGGCTGGTGGCACAAATGGGGACGCAGTTCCCGCAGCTGCACATCAGCGGCATCGTGGGCGACTACGCCGACGCCCTGCACTACTTCTCGCGCGGCAAGACCCGCCCCACGCTGGCGCTGTTCCTGGGCAGCAACATCGGCAACTTTGACTACCCGGCGGCGCGCCTGTTCCTGCGCGACATGTGGGAGGGCCTGAACCACGGCGACCTGCTGCTGGTGGGCTTTGACCGCAAGAAGGACATCTCGCGCCTGCTGGCAGCCTATGCCGACCCCAAGGGCGTGACGGCGCGCTTTGACCTGAACGTGCTGGCCCGCATCAACCGCGAGCTGGGCGGCGAATTCGACCTCAAGCGCTTTGACTACCACTGCGTCTACAACCCGGTGCTGGGCGCCATCGAGGCGTACCTGGTCAGCCGCGAGCGCCAGAGTGTGCGCGTGGCGGCCCTGGGCCGCGCCTTTGAGTTTGAGGCCTGGGAGCCCATCCACCTGGAGTACTCGTTCAAGTACAACCCCACCGACGTGCACCACCTTGCGCGCGCAACGGGCTACGAGGTGGTCTCAGAGTTCACGGACAGCCACGAGCACTTCATTGACAGCCTGTGGCGGGTGCGAAAGCACGGGTAGCCGGTTCAGGCCCCGGGGGCGCAGACTGCGCGCAGGGCTTGCTCGAAGGCCGCGCGGCTGCGCAGCCGTTGCAGGATGGCGGTGAAGCGCTGCCGCCGGGTGCGGGCCTCTTGCGCGCGGTCCTGCAGGCGCCGGTAGAGGTTGGGGGCTTGCGCCTGGTTGTTGGTGCGATCCGCCACGACTGTTCTCCATCGCTACTACTGCATCATTGCGTAAGTCGTTACGGGGGTTTCAAAGGTTTGCAGTTCCCGTGATATGGCGGGCGGTTCAAGGCATAATGGGGTCTCCCCGTGGCCGCCCCTTCGGCCGTGCTTATGCGCCGTGCTGCCGCGTTGCTGCTTTTCCTGTTTCCGTGGGTGCTGGCAGCCCAACAGGGCGTGCCCTGGCACGAGGGCATGGCGGGCTATCACGACGCCACGCTCGAGCTGGCCCGCTTCTGCCGCGACAAGTCCCTGTTCAGCGAGTGCCGCCGCCTGGCCCGCGCCGCCCAGAAGGCCGCGCCCGGCCCTGCCGCCGAGCTGGTGGCTGCCTGTGAGGGCAAGCCCGACAACTACGTCGCCGCAAGCTGGGGCGAGTACCTGGACAAAGCCGAAGCGCTTGGCGCGATGCGCGCCGCGGCGGCAGAGCAGGCCGGCCAGCCTCCTGAAACCGTGCTGGCGCTGGACCCCGCCCACAAGGGAGCCCGCGAGCGTTGCGGGCAGCTCTGGCTGGATGGGGTGGGCTGGCTGGAACGTGCCGAGCATGAGCGGCTGGCGCCCTGCGTGTTGAAACTGGAGCCCGCCCCCCAGAAGCCGGAGCGCGACGCAACCTGGCTGGCGCCCTGGGTGCTGCAGGGGCCGCACTTCACGCTGGTCACGGACCTCCCCTGGGCGCGGGCGTTGAAGTACGCGAAGCTGCTGCAGCGATTCCAGGGCGTGTTTGCCGCCACCCTGGGCGACGTGATTCCCAGCCGCGCCGGGCCCCACGTGGTCTGGTGCTGCAAGGAAGCGGCGACGTTCGTGAAGTTCAGCGCCGACCTGGGCTTTCCACTGGGAGAAACCAACGCGGGCCTTCACGTGGGCGCCCTTGGCGCGGTGCTGATCAACGCCCAGCGTTGCGACGAAGTGGGCAAGCTGAACCGGGCCAAGGACAACCTGGCACGAACGCTGTACCACGAGTGCACACACCGGCTGGTGGAAAGCGGCCTGCGTCCGCGGGGCGCCTCGCCCTGGGAGCTGGCCATGACCAGTGAACACGCCTGGATCGTGGAGGCCATGGCTGTCGTCTTTGAGGGCCTCGAGATCAGCGACAAGAGCCATACGCTGAAGGGCCTGGAGGCCCAGCGCACTTACACGATCCAGAAGTTCTGGAAGGGCGAGAAGGGCGCAGTACCTGAGCTGGCACCGGTGCTGGCCCAGGGCCATGCCGGGTTTGCAACCGAACAGCCGATCAGCTCGGCCCAGAAGTACGCCCTGGCCGGCAGCGTGGCCTGGTTCTGCCTGTTCGTGAAGAAGGACACCCTGCGCAAGCCGCTGCTGGCCCTGCTGGTGGACTACTATCGCTGCGACACGGGCCAGGCCGACTTCAAAACCCGGTTCGGGCTGGAGCTTGCCGCCCTTGAGAAGGACTGGAAGGCTTGGGTGCTGAAGTAGCCGCCGGTTGGGCCGGGCCCCCGCGGCTGCTATGCTGCAGGAAGTCCGCTGGAGCCGACCCATGACCACGCCCGAAGTCGAACGCCTCATTGAACGCCTGTCCGACAAGGACCCCCAGGTGCGCTGCAGCGCGGCGGAAGCCCTGGGCAAGCTGGGCCCGCAGGCCGCCGAGGCCGTGAAGGCCCTGGGAAAGCGCCTGCGCGACGAGAACCCCCACGTCGTGTTTGATGCCGCCTTCGCGCTGGGGCGCATCGGTACAGCCTCGGTGCCGGTGCTGATCGAGACCCTGCGCGAGAAGGACGCCCACCTGCGCCGCCGCGCGCTGGAGGCGATCCGCATGATCGGGCACCGCGCCATTGATGCCGTGCCCTCGCTGGCGCACTCGCTGCGCGACTCGGTGGGCGAGATCCGTTGCTTTGCCGCGGAAGTGCTCCGCAAGATCGGTCGCGCCGCCAAGGATGCTATCCCCGAGCTGATGCTGGCCCTGAAAGACGACAAAGTAGACGTGCGCCGCGCCGCCGCGGAGGCCTTGGGCGAAATGGGTGCCGAGGCCGTCGGGCCCCTCTGCAACGCCCTGCGCGACGAGGACCCCAACGTGCGCTTTGACGCCGCGTTCGCGTTGGGCCGGGTAGGACCGGCGGCCAGCGGGGCCATCCCGGCGCTCATGGACGCAATCAAGAAGGACGTCGGCAGCGTCCGCGCCATCGCAGCCGAAGCCCTGGGCAATATCGGCCCCGCCGCCGAAGTAGCCGTGCCCGTGCTGACAGCCGCGCTCAAGGACACCGAGAGCCAGGTGCGGGCAGCCGCCGCCAAGGCGCTGGGCCGCGTGGGCAAGGGCGCGGTGCCGGCGCTGATCAGCACCCTGGGCGATGAAGACGCCCGCGTGCGCCGGCGCGCGGTGATGGCGCTGGGGCGGATCGGCACGGACGCCCGCGATGCTGTGCCTGCGTTGGTCGAGTTGCTTTCGGACTCCGCCCTGCATATTGAGGCTGCCACGGCGCTGAAAGGCATCGGGGCTGCCGCCGGGCAGGCCGTGCCGAAGCTGATTGAGATCCTGCGCAAGGAATCCGGCGATGCCGGGCGCGCCGCGGCGGATGCCCTGGGGACCATCGGGCGATCAGCGGTGGACCCCCTGATGAAGGTCGTGGTCGGGGCCGACGTGGACGCGCGCCTGCGGGCCTTGAGTGCCCTGATCCAGGTGGGCGAGGACGCGGCCCAGGCGGTGCATGTGCTGGCAGATTGCCTGCGCGACCCGGACGAGCGTGTAAGATTCAACGCCGCCCGCGCCCTTGAAAAACTGCGTGCCGGGGCCAGGCCGGCGGCGGCGGCCCTGACGCATGCACTGCAGGATGAAGACGAAGACGTGCGCTACTGGGCGGCTGAAGCCCTGAGGGCCTTGGCAGGGTAGGCCCGGAACGGGGCGGGTTAGGGCAGCGGCACTTGCGCCGAAATGTGCTATTTGTGCGCTACTGGCTTGCGCGGTGTGTACGATTGCACTTGACATGATTCGTACATAGGGTATCGTGATGGTAGATTCCTAGCTGGAGAGCCACATGCGTGCCCACTTGCTCCGTACTACCCGCAAGGGTGGCGTCCTTCCTGCGGCCATGATCTTCATGATCATTGTTGTAGTGGCCGGGTCTGTGCTGTTGTCGGTGTCAACCATGCACCGGCTGGACATCGTACGCAATGGCGTGGACGTGCGCCTGATGATTTCTGCTGAGGCAGCCGTGGAGACGCAGCGCGGCAAGTTCACGTTGCTTGCCGGCGTTCAGGATGACTGGAGCTGGGTGAGCACGACAGGCTGGACCGATTTGGGAACGGTGTCCGTAAACGGGCAACCCGTGCAGACACAAGCCAAACTGGTTTCGGGGAATTCGGTCCCGCGCGCGCGGATCAGGGCGCGCGCATCGGCGTCCGGGCGCACCCGCGTGGTTGAGCAGACGATTCGTGTCGCATCATTCAGTGACTACGCTCTGTACAGCGGCTCCGCTGCCGATGCGCCCATCGGCGCGAATTTCAAGATGTACGGCCCGTTCTACTCGCGTGGCAACATCAACCTGCTGGGCAATCCGGGCATCGAGTTCTTCGGCGAAACCACCACGTCGGGAACTGTAACCGGTAACAATCCGGCCAACTGGGCCTACAACTTCAAGCAAGGGGTGGACATGTATGCCCCACCTATTTCGATTCCGCCTGCGGCTTACGGGTCGGCACCCGTGCGGGCGCGCGCTCAGGCACTCAATACTTCGTATGCCGGAACCAGCAACTTCCCCCAGTGGAACGTTCCGAGCGCCGGCTTCCTGTTCTATCGCAATACGGTGCGGCTCACCTTCAACCAGTTCTCGTCCGGTGGAGTTAATGGCACACAAGTAACTCGCAGCTACTATCGCCGTAACAGCGGCAGTGGCGGCAGCTATTCGGCGGGCGAGTACAGCCTGCAGACCGAGGTGACTACGCTGCCGCAGAACGAGGAAATTGTCCTGTACGTAGATACGGACCAGGCACCGCTCGGGTACGACACATGGTCCGGGACGGTACGCAACTACTATCCAGACCCCGGCTATGTTGAGCTGAGCGGCACAATCCGCAACGCTCGCATTACGGTGTACTCAGAGAAAGACGTGCGGATCATCAACAACGTCAGCTACTACAGCAATCTCCAGAACCCGTCGTATCGCCAGCCTGCTAACAAGCAGGGCGCTGGTGCGCTGGGCTTCACGGAGATGCTTGGGATCTGCGCTGAAGATGAAGTGGACTTCTACTTTGGCAGCTTCACGCCGCTGCATAGCGGTGATACGGGTTGGGTCACCGGAGGCAAGGCGAACCAGTACATCCTGGATGCGGTCTTCATGGGCACCACCAGCGCTTCACTGGCGAGCACCCCGCCAACATCGTACGACACCAGCGAAATGTGGCTGTGCGGCGGCATCATCAATACCAACTACCACACGACTGGCTTCGGTGCCTACTTCAACCCGCGCCATTACGACTGGGACTACCGCCTCCAAACCACGACCCCGCCGTACTTCCTGCGCGCCTACAACACCACGGCAGTGTTTGTGCCGGGCTCGTGGCGCACCTGGGAGGAATAGAGTAGCAAGCCACCACACACAAGGGCCGCCCTCGGGCGGCCCTTCTTGCTGGCGCCGCCTTCGCGCGGCACGCGATATGGTTTCTCGCTGTCTTGTGTGGACTTGGCGGTGTGCTTCGCGCGGAACACGGCAAGCCGACCACCGGGCTGCCGTTCGCACGTGCCGGTTTGAACTGCAGGCAACGGCTGGACCGCCAAAGCGCAAAATGGCCCAAGCTCTGTTCTTGCTCGCAGGACTACCCGCACAACAGCTTGCACGTGCTGCTGCAAGCCGACCCGCCGGGACTTCCTGTTCGGCATTCCGCTCGGCACCAGCCTTTGGCGCTTTGGCGGTATGCCATTCTCCACATCCAGCACAGCGAAGCGCCGAAGTGCCGCGCCAGGGCCGCAGCGCTGCCGCGCCGCGGTTGCCGTCCTTCGCGCTTCTTCGTTACCTTCGCGTCAGCAGTTGCCGTTGCTGTGCTGCACGCCCGCACCGGCAATTCCACATCAAGTAGCGAGGAGCGCCCGATGTTGCCCCACGAGGCGCTGCCCCGTTGCCTCAGGGGCTGGTGCGGGGCACAAAGGGCGCAGGAGGCCCTATGACCCTACTACGGCAGGTCTATTCTTCCGGCGCACCCTGGGAGCAAACCTTTGGCTATCGGCGCGCGGTGCGGCTGGGGCACATGATCTGTGTCTCGGGCACGGCCCCCATTGACGACGCGGGCAACACGTTTGCCCCCGGCGACGCCTACGCCCAGACCCGGCGCTGCTTCGAGATCGCCATCCAGGCCCTGCTGGCCCTGGGGGCGGGCACCCATCACGTGGTGCGCACCCGCATGTACGTCACCGACATCACCCGCGCCGGCGAGTACGGCCGCGCCCACGCCGAGTTCT
>JADLBZ010000002.1 GCA_020847415.1 Planctomycetota bacterium | reverse complement strand
GGGATTTCCGTGCTGGGCACAGGCGGCCTGCTGGCGCAGGTGCTGAAGCAGGCGCTGGCCGCGCGCAGCCTGAGCCTGGGCCTGCTGGGCGGCGATGGTGCCGACTTGCGCGTCGTGGTGGCCGAAGACGCGGCCCAGCACAAGGCCTATTGCGAGGCCCGCCACCCGGGCATCCCCGGCCTGGTGGACGATTTCTACGTGGTCGCGGCCAGTGAAGTCGAAGTATTGCGTGCCGAGCAGGACGAACTCACCTTCGAGCGCGTGGCGTTTGCCGTGGCCCTGTGGGAGGTGCGCCAGCGCTGCGGCGAGGTGGCTCACCCGTGGTTCGAGGTCGGGTTTGCCGGCAACCTCACCCGCCGTCTTTGCAGCCGCGTTTCCCTGGTGCAGCACGCCGGCGAGGCCGTCGGCCCTGCCGAAACCGGTCGCTGGAAGCGCACGCTGAAGCAGCTTCTGGCTGCCGAGGAGACGCCATCGCTGGAGAAGCTGATGGTCACCCGCGACCCGGACGAAACGCAGGTGATCCTGGCGCATTTCTTTGTGCGCTGGCTGTGCCAGGACAAGCCCGGCGCCCTGGGTGCGTTCTGCGCCGCGGTCAAGGGCGGCGAGACCATGCCTGCGGCCATGAAGCAGGCCTGGCTGCAGGAGCCGCAGGCCATGGAGCGCGCGTTCCTGGCCTGGTTTGCCAGCGTGTAACCCGCAGCTACTTCTGGCAGCGCGGGCAGAAGTGCGCGCTGCGGCTGCCCAGCACCAGCCGACGTATGGTTGTGCCGCACACCCGGCAGGGCTCGCCCGTGCGTGCATACACCATGCGCTCGTCTTGATAGCGCCCCAGGCTGCCGTCGGGCGCCACGAAGTCGCTGATGGAGCTGCCGCCGGTTTCGATGCCGCGCCTCAGCACGCGCACCACCTGGGCTGCCAGCAGGTCGCATTGCTTGCGCGTCAGGCGGCCCGCCGGCCGCGCGGGCCGGATGCGGGCGCCGAAGAGCGCTTCATCGGCGTAGATGTTCCCCACGCCGGCCAGCACGGCCTGGTCCAGCAGCAGGGTCTTGATGGCGACGCGCTTGCCGCGCGTGGCGGCAAACAGCAGCGCGCCCGTGGCCTGCAGGGCGTCGGGGCCCAGCTTCTCGATGCGCTCCAGCCCCTCGCCGGGAGGCAGAAGCGCCACGCGGCCGAACTTGCGCACGTCGCGAAAGAACACCTGCGGGCCGCCGTCCGTGAACTCCAGCACCAGGTGGGTGTGCCGGTCCGGTGTGAAGCCGGCTTGCTCCTCGGGCGCAAGAGAGGCGCGCGCCGTGGACGAAAGCAGGCGGGGGCTGTGGTTGCCCTCCACAAAAAGCTGGCCGGTCATGCCCAGGTGCAGCAGCAGGGTGCTGCCGCCCTCCAGCCGTGCCAGCAGGTACTTACCCCGGCGTTCCAGCGCGGCCACGCGACAGCCGGGCAGGCGGCGACGCAGCACGGTGGGCGCAGTGAGGAAGAAGCTGCCTGCCTTGGCGGCGCGCACCGCCGCAATGGTGCGGCTGACCAGGGCGGGCGCCAGCTTGCGGCGGGTGACTTCAACTTCGGGCAGCTCGGGCATGGGGTTAGTGCTTCATCCGAGTTGAACTTACGGGTGGTTGCGTCCAACGCCAGCGGTTGTTTCTGCGACAGCGAGTGACAGAAGCCCGGAGGGCGCGTGTCGCGAGCGCCCGTCGCGGCCCAGTGCGGAAGCGGGACGGGACCGACACCCCCAACTTCAATGTGGATGCAACACTGGCAGGCCGTTGAGAAAGTCGCCGTTGGCGCCTTCCTCAACGGAAAGCAACTGCCCGGCTTGCGGCGTGAAGCCGCTCGCCGGCCGGCCCGTGCGGCCGCGCGGGCCGGGCAGGGTGTTGAAAAGGACTGTTTCAACACCCTGCTAGTGGCGCAGGCGGTTGTCCTGCCACCAGCGCCGCCAGCGGGCGATGTCCCAGGTTGCGCCGGTGCTGAACATGGCGCTCAGGCCCCTCAGCCGGGCGCGTTGCAGAGACAAGGGGTCGGTCTCAAAGTCCGGCCCGGTCAAGAAGTCCGCGGCGGCACGTACCTGGGCACCCTTCACCAGGTGCGCAGCCATGAACAGGTCTTGGGCGCGGGACTTCTCGTGGGCGGTCTTCAATGCCTGCACGGCATCGGCCTGCACAGCCGGCAGGTCAAACTCGGCGGGCAGCACCAGCACGCTGCGCTGGGCAAAGCGCACCGGGCGCAGGTTCAGCAGCTGGCCCTGGGCATCGGCGGCCATGGGAAAGCGCAGCGAGGCATCTGCCGAAAGGCGCCCCAAGGCGTACTTCAGCGAGGCGTCGGAGTCTATGCCTGCCGCCGACTCCAGCGGCACGGCGATTTCGTAGCTTTCGCCAGGCTGCAGGGTCACAGAGCCGTCCGCTTCAATGGGCAGCGTGACGGTGTTCTTCACGCTCATGGTGTTGCCCTGGTAATCAAGCTGGTCAAACTGCGCCTGCAGCACCAGCACGCTCTGCTGGCCGTCGGGCCCCACCAGCCCCAGGGTGATCGGCGCCGCAGAGACATTCTTCAGGAAGCAGCGGATCTGGAGCGGCGTCTCGAAGGGGGCACCCTTCCGGCGCGCACTGTAGCGTGCGACCTCGGGCTCAAAGGCCAGGGTGCCGGCAATCAGCAGTTCAGCCTGGCTGCCGCTGCGGGCCTGCAGGATCAGGGCGTCGAAGTCGCGGCGCAGGCGGGTGTCGGGCAGCAGGGTCAGGGCCGCCTCGGCAATGCGGGTGGCCGAATCATAGTTGCCGGCTTCCAGCAGGCGCCGGGCGTGCTGCAGGCGAGCAGCCAGGAACAGCTCCACCTGCTCGCGGTCGAACTCGCCCTCGCCGGGACCGTACTCGGGGCGGGTTACGCGCGGGCCGGGCTCGCCGCCGTTAGATTCCTTCGGGGCGGGCTGCTCGGCGGTGGTCCCGCCGGCGCCCTCAATGCGGCGCACCACCCAGAGCAGGTCCAGCTGTACCGCTTCGTTGTCAATCGCGCGCAAGAACGCCAGGTAGCGTGGCCCCAGGGCCACCAGTTCGTCCAGCACCTTGCTGCGCGCGGTGTCGTCCGTTGCCTCGGCCAGCCGGTTCACCAGCAGGGCAGCGTCGGCTTCCTCCTGCGGCGTGAGCGGGCTTTGGGCGTTGGGGTTGCGCGGCGCGCCCGCCGAGGGGTGTGCATCCGGTGCGTCTTCTGCGGCTGCAAAGCCATCGCCGTTGTCGGGTTGCGGCCGGGATGTGCCGCAGGCAGCGACCAACAAGGCAAGCGCAAGAAGAAGCAGCAGGCGGGCCATGGGCAAGCCACAGGCGGGGTGAGCAGGGAAGGTGCAGTCTAGCAGGCCGCCGGAGAAGTCGCCAAGGACTCCTGCTTCGCCGAATT
>JADLBZ010000001.1 GCA_020847415.1 Planctomycetota bacterium | reverse complement strand
CGCTCTTCTTCTATGAAAGAGTCAAGGCGCAGAGCCCGTCGCGCGGCAGGAGGGAAGCCGCGGCAGGAGACAGGTTGCGCCTTGTTACTTCGGCGGGAATGGGGGTTTCTCTCCCCACGCCCAAAGAGTACAGCCTGCACGCACGGGCTGCGATTACAACTCACCGGGCGGTTTATAGGCCCCACGCTGAAATCCGCGCGGAGGGCCCGCATCACGAACAGCTACCGCGCCGCCGTTGCCGGCTCAGCTTCGGGCTCCGGTCGCACTTCGGGCAAGTCGCTGGACCCGCCCCGCGCCGGCGGCTGGTCGTCCGGGTCGCGGTCCACGGGCGGGTTGATAAAACGGCGCGCCCAGCGCCCGGCGCGGTCCGCCCAGCCGGCTGTCACGACATAAGCGCAGGGCACCAGCACCAGGGTCAAGAAGGTGGCGATCATGAGGCCAAAGACCAGCGCCGTGGCCAGGGGGCCCCACCAGGCGGCGCTGTCGCCGCCGAACACGACTTCAAAGGCCCGGAAGTCAAAACTTACGTGCAGGGCCGTGGGCAACAGACCCAGTGCCGTGGTCAGGGCGGTCAGCAGCACGGGCCGCAGGCGCGTTCGACCCGCCGTGGCCACGGCATCCAGCAATGATCTGCCCTCGGCTCGCAACTGGTTCGTGTAGTCAATCAGCACAATCGCGTTGTTCACCACCACGCCCGCCAGTGCCACCACCGCCACGCCGGTCATGATGACGCCAAAGGGCTGGGCCAGCACGATCAGGCTGATCATCACGCCCTGCAGGCTCATCGCCACGCTGCTCAGGATGATGCCCGTCTGCAGCAGGCTGTTGAACTGCACCACCAGCACCAGCAGGATCAGCAGCAACGCCCACAGGAAGGCCTTGCCCAGGAAGTCCGTGGCCTCCTGCTTGTCCTCTTGCTCGCCGGTGAAATTGGCCTGAAACCCGGCCGGGAACGCGGCCTTGTTGCCCTCGATGGCCTTGGCTACCTCGGCCAGCACCAGGTCGGCGCGGTAGCCGGGCAGCACGTTGGCAGCCACCGTATGGATGCGCGCGCCGTTCTTGCGGCGCACGGTGCCGGGGCCGCCCACGTACTCCCAGGTGCAGACCGTGGACAACGGAATGGAGTTGCCCGCGGCGTCGGCAACGCGGATGTTGTGCAGCATCTGGGGGTCGTTGCGGCGGTCGGCGGGCAGGCGCACGATGATGTCGCGCTCTTCGTCGCCGTCGTCGTAGCCGCCGATGCGCTGACCGTTGATCAGCATCTTCACGAAGTTGCCGATCCACTGGGTGTTCAGGCCCAGCAGGGCAGCCTTCTGGCGGTCCACCCGCACGCGGAACTCCGGCTTGCCGGTGCGCAGGTCGTCGCGCAGGTCGGTGATGCCGGCCACGCCCTCAATGGCCCGGCGCACTTGCTTGACTGCAGCCGGAAGGTCCGCCTCGTTCTCGCAAGACACTTCGATGTTGATGGGTGCCCCCGTGGGCGGGCCCATGCTCTGTTTCTTCACTTCGATCTCGGCGCCGGGGATGTGCGCCACGGCCTCGCGCACCTGCTCCAGATATCTCAGCGGGCTTCCCACCCGGTCGGCCTCGTCTTTGAAGCTCATGGTGATGCGCGCCAGGTGGGTGGCCTCGGCACCGCCCGCCATGGGGTCGGATGAGCCTACCCCACCCACCGTGGTCTCCAGTCCCTTGAGATCGGGATTGGGCGGCATGCGATCTTCAATGACGCGGGCCAGGCGGTCGGTCTGCTGCAGGCTGGTGCCCTCGGGCGCGGTAATGTTCACAAAGGCCAGCTTGGGCTCGACCTCCGGGAAGAGTTCCACGCCGTGACCCAGCGCCCCGTAGAAGCCGATCGTGGCAAACAACGTGAGCGCAGCCAGAAAGAGCAGGGTCTTGGGGAAGCGCAGCGCCACGCGCAGGGCGCGCTCGTAACGGCCCAGGAAGGCTGCGCCCAGTTCCGTCATGCGCTGGTTCACGGGGGCGCGGTCCTTGCCCGGCAGGCGCAGGAACATGGCGGCCAAGGTGGGGTTGATAACCAGCGCCACGAACAGGCTGCAGACAAGGGTCACGATCACGGTCACGGGCAGGAAGCTCATGAACTCGCCCATGATACCCGGCCAGAACACCATGGGCCCAAAGGCCGCAATGGTGGTGACCGTGCTGGCAATAACCGGCCAGGCGACTTCGGCTGTGCCGTCGCGGGCGGCCTGCATGGGCCCCTTGCCCAGCCCCATGTGGCGGTAGGTGTTCTCTACAATCACAATGGCGTTGTCCACCAGCATGCCCTGGGCCAGCACCAGGCTGAACAGCACCACCATGTTCATGGTGTAGCCCATCATCTGCAGAACGACGAAGCTCATACCCAGCGAGAGCGGCAGCGCCAGCGAGACCAGCAGCGCCTGTCGCAGGCCCATGCCAAGGAACACCACGACAATCACGAGAATCAGTCCCGTGAGTACATTGTTCTCAAGGTCCGAGACCATGACCCGGATGTCGTGGGAGTTGTCCGCCAGGATCGCGTACTCGACGCCGGAGGGGAACTGGGGCTTGGCCTCGACCAGTCCCTGCTTGATGGCGTCGGTGATCCAGATGATGTTGGCGCCCACACGCTTTTCCACGAGCACGCTGACCGCCGGGCGGCCGTCGCGCCGGGCGTAGCTGACCGGGTCTTTCCAGGTAAGGCGCGCGGAAGCCACGTCGCGCAGGTACACGGGGCGACCGTTGACCTGGTAGACCACCAGGGCTTCCACGTCCTCTGCGGTCTTGAACTCGCCGGGGATGCGCACGGTGGG